>JAZSFG010000077.1:0-25417 GCA_045532065.1 Ruminococcus sp.
GGCAATTGTCGCAGGGTTATGAATCATAAGCACCGATACAGGGGACACTAACACCTTTGTGCCAGCCATAGCGATTACAGATGCAGCAGAGGCAGCGATGCCGTCAATCTTAACGGTTACCTTGCCCTTATAATCCATCAGCATATTGTAAATTTGTGCTGCAGCAACACAGTCACCGCCGGGGGAGTTAATCCATACAGTAATGTCACCACTACCGGAGTTAAGCTCATCCTTGAAAAGCTGTGGAGTGACATCATCATCGAACCAACTTTCCTCTGCGATTGTTCCGTTTAGAAACAGAGTCCTCTGTGTCATCTCCTCCTGTGTCTTCTGATTCTTCACCGTCCTGTTCTTCCAATTCCAGAACTTCTTGCTCATCTTCGTTTTCCTCCTTTCCTGCAAAAATACCTGCATCAGCAAGTTTCGTCATACCGCCGTTGACTAGATATAAGTCACCGCCCTCATTTGTAGGGATGCGGTCAAGGTTCTCAAGCTCTCTGATGTCGTTTGCGGACATCCAACCATTTTGTCTTGCGATTGCATATCCGTTCATTCTGCTTTGATAATCACCTCGAAGCAGACCGTCAACATTGAACTTAATAAACAGCTCGGCTTTGTTGTTCTCACTTATTAGGGAACGGATAAGTGACTGTTCCCATCTAATGAGCCAAGGCTCTAAAGTGTATTTAACAAACTCCAAAGACTGCTGTTCAATATTAGAAAAGCTCGACTTCTCAAGGTCGCCTACCATGTGAGGAGGGACTCTGAAAATTCGAGCAATTTCATTGATTTGAAATTTTCTTGTTTCAAGAAACTGTGCCTGTTCAGGAGAGATAGAAATCGGTGTATATTTCATACCCTCTTCAAGCACCGCTATTTTGTTAGCGTTACCACTACCACCAAAGGTGTTGTTCCAACTATCTCTGACCTTCTGTGGGTCTTTAATGGTTCCGGGATGTTCAAGCACACCGCCGGGAGCAGCACCGTTAGCGAAAAATTTAGCTCCATACTCTTCGCAGGCAATTGCCATGCCGATAGAGTTTTTTGCCATCGCAATAGGGCTATATCCAACAAGGCCGTCAAAGCCGAGTCCGGGTATGTGCAACACATCGGAAGGCTGCAAAGTTACTGTGCTACCTTTCATTGTTGGTGCCTCTTCATTTGACCTTTGATAGGTATAATAAAGTCGTCCTTTTTCATCTCTATCGACAGTCATTTTATTAGGCATCAGCGGATACAAAGCGAGAACTTCACCTTTGCCGTTTCTTATTACCTGTGCGTAAGCGTTACCCCACAAAAGCAAATGTGTCATAAGCGTTTCTCTAAAGACAAACGATGTCATTTCAGGGTTCGGCTCATCGTGCAGGATTTTATAAAGAGGATTATCGATTGCTTTCTCTTTACCTCCGGTTTTGGTGTACCGATATAGGTGTAGAGGTAATGAAGCAACAGCCTCCGCCAGAATACGAACACAGGAATACACCGCTGTCATTTGCATTGCCGAGCGTTCTGTTACCGACTTACCGGAGGTTGAACCGCCAAAGTATGCACGATATGTACTTCCGACTGTGCTGTTTTTAGGCTTATCACGAGCCTTAAATATTGATGTGAAAATACTCGTAACATTCACGACCTTTCAAATTATTATTTATAAAACAAGCAGACCTCTGCTGTCATATACAGATGCACCTGAATCAGCACCGCAGCGAATGGCTCTATCAAGAGCCATAATTGTGGCAATAGCTCCGTCAATCTTCTCTGTGGATTTTTCTTTGTCAGGTTTTATATTGCCGGCAGGGTCTGTTCTAATAAAGATGTTATCCATCATCCATCGAAGAACAGGGTGTCCTCCGTGTGCGAGTTTTTGCTCTAGTGTTAGTTTCATAAGCTCCTTTGATGGGGGAGACATATCCTTAAATCCCTGACCGAAAGGAACGACAGTAAATCCCATACCCTCAAGGTTTTGTACCATCTGAACAGCTCCCCAACGGTCAAATGCTATTTCACGGATATTAAACTTTTTACCGAGGTCTTCGATAAACTTCTCAATGTACCCGTAATGAACAACATTGCCTTCGGTGGTTTGTATTAGTCCCTGTCGCTCCCAAATATCATAAGGAACACGGTCTCGCCGGACTCGTAAATCTACCGTTTCTTCCGGTATCCAAAAGTAGGGGAGTATGACATATTTATCGTCCTCATCAAGCGGAGGGAACACCAAAACAAAAGCCGTGATGTCGGTAGTGGAGGATAAGTCCAAGCCACCATAACATACACGGCCTTTGAGCTGTTCTTCTAAAACTTTAAAAGCACAAGCATCCCACTTTTCCATAGGCATCCACCTGACGGTCTGCTTAACCCATTGATTAAGTCTTAACTGTCTAAACGAATTCTCTTCACCGGGGTTTTGCCTTGCAGAATCACAGGCGGCTTGTACTTTATCTATGCCTACTGTTATACCTAAAGAGGGATTTGCCTTTTTCCAAACTTTAGGGTCAGTCCAGTCGTCATTTTCATCTGCTCCGTAAATCACCGGATAGAAGGTTGGGTCAAATTTTCTGCCTTCAAGAATATCCTTGGCTTTTTGGTGTGTTTCATAACAGATGCTGTTGGTATCAGTACCTGCGGTTGTTATCAAAAAGTATAAAGGCTGTGTTCTCGCATCACCTGAACCCTTTGTCATAACATCAAAGAGCTTTCGGTTCGGTTGAGTATGCAACTCATCGAACACAACCCCGTGGATATTGAATCCGTGTTTACTATATGCTTCGGCTGACAGCACTTGATAAAAGCTGTTTGTAGGAGCGTAAACAATTCTTTTTTGAGAAGTTAAAATCTTAACCCTCCTGTTTAGAGCCGGACACATTCTAACCATATCTGCTGCTACCTCGAATACGATTGATGCCTGTTGTCTGTCGGCAGCACAACCATAAACCTCGGCTCGCTCTTCACCGTCACCGCAGGTGAGGAGGAGGGCTACTGCAGCAGCGAGTTCCGATTTACCCATCTTTTTTGGTATTTCAATATAGGCGGTATTAAATTGTCTGTATCCATTCGGTTTCAGAATGCCGAATAGATCTCTTATAATTTGCTCTTGCCAAGGGATGAGCTCGAAAGGTTTACCTGCCCATATTCCTTTTGTGTGGCATAAGCATTCAATGAAGCCTACAGCGTAGTCAGCCATATCTTTATCGTACACGCTGTCCTCCGCCATAAATTTAGTAGGCTCGTAGTTTTGCAACTTTTCTATAATTATCACCTCTCTAAAAAAGGCACAAAAAAAGACAGCCTTTAAGCTGTCACTACGAGAGATAGGCCCGAAGGCCCGTCTCAAATTAAATTGTATTTTTTATAATATTGTTTTCTTGCCGGTGATTATGTCCACCACCGTGGTACCTTCACCGAAGGTTGCCCTCATTTCGGCTAAAATTTCGCCTGTGTCGGCTTTTTTGTTTTTACGGTATTGTTTCAGGGCTTCGGCTGTTTCTTCGCTGTAAGCCAATCGTGTTGCCTCTGTGTCGACCTTATCGGTTATCATCAAAACCTTCTCAAGCATATCCTCTGCTAAAGCTCTGCCGATGCAGTTTCTTGCAACGCCCTGTTCGTCAATTGTAATCTTGCCTTCTTCAAGGTCGGTTCTAACTCTTGCGAGCTCCTTTTCGGCTTCTGCCTTCCAAAAGGCTCCTAAACTTCCGTTTAGTTCTCTTTGAAATCTTGTCATTATTGGGCCTCCGTTTGTTTTGTTTTCCCTTTCGGTATACACATATTAACTCTACAGGCCCCGTATATCAAGTTAATTGTGAGGCATAATCTACACAAAGATATTGGAGGAAAATTGTGTAGTTTTGTAACGAGGAACAGAGCCTCTCGACTCCGCCCTTAAAAAGGTTTACTTGTTAATTTGCTCGAAGCACCACTTGATGGCGTGACCTGAATCCTTGAAGGTTTCCTTGCTGTTTGCCCAAGGGAGGAGTCGGCACTCTATGTCGCCAAGTCCTGTATCTTCCGGGGTTTCAATGAACTCGTAAATCTCTGCTCGGTAGTCGCCTTTGAAAGTAAGGTCGGAAACAAAAACCTTATCGTCAAACTTTATAACCACTCCGTAGCTACCGGAAACTTCAAGCTGTAATTTTTCCATTGTTGTGAAATTCATGTCCGCACCCCCTTATGCCTTTTTCATAAGGAGGGCAGGTACGATTTCTCTCTTGCCTGTTAAGGTATCTGTCCATCTTGCGTTTACCTGTGTGAGTCCTGCAATTTTGAAACCGTGCTTTTCAAATTCTGCGAGGGTTGAAATCAAGCCTGAAAAAGTGCTTGAGATTGTGAACTCGTGAATTCCGTTTTCAAGAAGGCACTTTGCAATCTCCTCGATATCTCTTTCCCAAATGACTTCGGAAAAGTCAATGTACTTTCTTTCGGCATCCTTGCTTTCTTCGTAAGCCCAATAAAGTGTGCTGTTGATTCCTGCCTCTTTAAGGTTTGCTTTGGTCTTCTTTGCGGTTTCAAATGCTGTGATTTTTTTCATTTAATTTTCCTCCAATTTTTCGGGGGTTGTTCCCCTTTCGTTGTACCCATATTAACTCTAAAAGCACACTATATCAAGCTAATTATGAGGCATAAACTACACAAAGATAAACCCCGAAAACTGTGTATATTACAGCGTTTTATGTTTGGTTTTTGCAACCTCTTATTGTTTCGATTATGTGCTCCTGCTCTTCAGGGGAGACCCCCATACTTTGGAGAGCTTGACGAGTTCCGCACTCCGGACAGATGAGGGTTTTGTTGTCCTCCCTTGAGAGGGCAGGAGGTTCGTTGTAGCTCTGCCCACACAAAGGGCAGACAGCGGTTTTTATTCTACCTTTCATCTTAACACCCCACTTCTTCTTATAGCGTTGAAAAGGAAAGCCTCGTCAAAACCGAAGGCGTTATAACCCTCTAGGCAGGTTCGCACATAATAACTGCTTGGGATACCAAGCTGTCTGTCTTCGTGCATAATGTACACGAACACATCACGCTCTCGAATTTTGCCCGTTTTGATTCCCTTGATTGGGAGCTTGAATTCCTTTTTGTAGTAGAAGGTTGGAAACCCCTCGTAGTGGTCAAGGGCGAGCTCGTCCCTTTCGGATACCGACCATACCGCCACCGGTACGCTAGAGCCTTCCCTCGGCTCGATTGTTAAGTAAGACCCCGTTTTACTACCCTTGAACAGAAGTTCATAGTCGGGAATTTCTGCTGTGCCGATGATTCTTGCATCGGGGCATCGAGTCTTCATCTGCCTAACATTTAAGTTGCTACCGTAAGCGATGTAATACCTTTTATCCATTTTTATCATCCTTTCTGAAGGAGCACCCTTCTACCACCTTAAGACCGCCGAGGCGGTCGGGTGAAAAGTAGCATAAGGCTAATCCCTGCAGTTTGTATTAGGCTGTTCTGCCGTTTCTAAAGGCGGTGTCGCCATCAAGTCTTTTTGTTAAAACCTCTCTTGCGGTTTTGAATTCGTCACCGATGAATCCAAGTCTTAAAAGCCAAGTTCTCATAGCGTATTTTGGGTTTTCGGTTTGCTGTGGCTTGGGGCTTGCTGTTCTCACTTGCTTTGCCATCTGTGTGAGTGCGAGGCAAAGCTGAATGTAGCTTTTGAGCTGTCCTGCGTGAAGTCCGTTTTTTCTTCCGTTTGAAGGGGCATCGAATTGGAAAAGTCTAAACTCGATTGTGCCTTTTGTGAAAGTGGAGTGGAGGTTGAGCATATGGTATCGGCTTGAATTGTAGTGGTGGGTTCTGCCGTAGCTTGCTCCCTGTGTTCCGTACCAAACATCTGCGAGGCTTGACATTGTGCGAGGCTTTTTTCTGTTGAGCTCGGTTAAGAAGTTTGTGTTTACTGTTCTGCAATACTGCTGTGTTCTTCTGTGGTCGATGTTGATGGCATCAATCAAAAGGCTTTCGTGGCTCGCCATAATGTTTGCGAGGTTTCTTAAAGACTGCGGTGTGTGTCCGTTTGCTCCGATGTGAATGTGAACTCCGCATCCTCTTGTTGCATCGCTTTTTGCTCCTGCTTTTCTAAGCTTTCTTATGAGCTCCTGTAAAAACTCGATGTCGCTGTAGTTAAGTATCGGTGTTACCAATTCGCATTTCTCTTCGTCAATTCCGCTGATGCTAATATCCTTTTGGAATTTCCACTCTCTGCCTTGTTCGTCCCAAGCTGACCAAGTGCAGTATCCGTTTCGGCTTGCTGTGTTTTGGTATCTTCCTGTTCCGAAGTAGTCGGCTGCAATCTTTGCGGCTTTTTCTCTGCGGATGCTGTTCATCTCAACCTCAACGCCGATTGTTTGGTTTTTCATCTGTGTGATTTGCTGTTCTGTTCTTGTGTTCATAATGTGCCTCCGTTAAGTGTTTTCCTTTGTTTTGGTAGTGTCATATTAACTCTAAAAGCACACTATATCAAGTCAATTTGCGACTATATATTACACAAACATACAGGGTGTAATTTGTCGGTAATTGTGTGTATTATGGCTCGCTGATTTTCTTTACAATGTCCTCTCCGTAAACCACATTTAAACCGCTCCCTGTGTCCCAACGGACTAGTATGCTACCCATATCGTCAACACCCCTAACGGTACCTTTGGTGCCTATGGGCGGAGCTTGCAGGTCGTCCATCTGTACAAGCTCTACTCGTGTGCCGACAGGGTATTCTTCTTTGAGGGCATCAACGATTGCCTTACTCGGAATCAACATCTTTATTTACCTCCTTGAAAGCCGATGAGCCTGTTAAGTGTTTTAGTAGAATTTTGCGGTGAGGTTTGTATTCATCACCGATGAAGCCGAGCCTTAAAAGGAAACATCTGAAAGCGTACTTTTCATTTACCACCTGCTTGTCGGTGATGTTGATACGCTTCTGCTTTTTGACCATTTCGCAGAGCTTACAAATGAAGGTTGAGTAGGCTTCAAATTCCTCGTGGGTCGTGCTACCGACAAACCAATTGAATTTGATTTCTGTGTCGGTTACCTCAAGGGGTAGGCTGTCGACATTTAGAGCTTTGCAAAACAGAGGACCTTTGACTTGAATTAAAACCTTTAGTTTTTCCAAGTTCTCGTCATCAAGCTCGCTGCGAGGAATGATGATGCACATTCCGTCCGGCTGCAAAAGTTCCGGCTCTTCGCTGTCACTCATGTCGATATCAAAACTCTCATCGTAAAGGTAGGAAAGCAAGCGGTCAAAAGTCTCGTTGCTGATGTTTCCATCAAAGGTGAGGGTTCCGTTTTTGTCGACTACGATGCTACCTACCTTGTAGTTGAAGGTAGGAGCACCGCAGTATTCTGCAGGGAGGGCAAGCCACTTTGAAATGGCCTGTACTAGTCGTTTGCGTTCAGCACCCTGTGCATTAATTTTTACTGTCATAATATGTACCTCCTTAAAACTCTATTGAAACGATACCGTCTGCACACATGTAGCTGACCTCTGTGTATGGGTCTGCCTGTTTCTCTTCGATACCGCTGTCAATCTGATTTTTACTCAAGTAGGTCAATGCAACCTTCTTGGTGATTTTCTTTGTTTTGCCGTTTCTGTCTGTTAAGTAAAATTTCATTGTGGTTGTCTCCTTTTGTTTTGGTAGGTACATATTCGCTCTAAAACGACATTTTATCAAGATGTAATAGTACAGAGAAATGTAGTTTTATTGCCCCTCAAATTGTGTATAGAACACAATGCCAGAGAGTACAAAAATAACATTCGGCAAAGCTACCCCGTTACCCCACATTTTGTATTCAGCAGAATCGCTGTGAGGATTTTTGAGCCACTTAATTATTTGTTTTTCAGTTTTAGGTTTGCTACTTTTACCCATTATTTTTCTGTGCGTTTCGAAGACCTCACTCCAAAATGAAATGTCATCAGAAGTGGGGTTCTCTGTTTCAAGACCACTACACCACCAATCTGGAAATCCTTGTAATCTTGCACATTCGGTCGGGGTTAATCTTCGCACCACATAATTGGGGGCAATTACACCGTTTTGATAGCCGGGGTTGGTGCCGTTCACTAAAGTGGTAGCTTTGTTTTCTGTAAGCGTTACACATTCGGCTTTCATCTGTGGATAGAAGCCGTAAGGAGTTGTTTCCTTTTCAGTAATGATAGGCGGGTCTTTGTAATCCGAAGCCACTAGTGTTTCAGCTTTGTTTTCTTCAGCTCTTAAATGAAAGGATGCCTTGCTAGTACAATAGATGGGATGTGCTACAGCACTAGGTCCCCGTGCGTTTATAGTTGAATTAACTCCATCATCAGAAATGCCGAGGCTTTTTGCGAACTGTTGACCGCAGTTAAAAGTTTCTCTGTCGAGGGCATAAACTACGGCGTGTTTATCTGTGGCATTTAAAGTGAAAGCGATATCCTCGTTTACTCCTGAACCTTGAGGACCATTTTCGTCTTTTCTACCTATCATTGAACCTTGCAGGCACACCGCAGGTTCGCCACCGTGAGTGCAGGATAGTGTTGGCGAGATGTTTTCTGAAACACAGCAGGAACTTTTACCACCACCTTGGTCTACACACACTACAGCGATGCCTCCCTGATTGCAGGAGGGGTTACCGCCGGCTTTGTCTAGTGTTCGTGATGTGGACGCTTTATAAAAACCGCTTGACGGATTGTTAGATTTCATAGCATTGCTGTCTTTGGAGCAAATACCATAAGCTTCAACTACAAAAGGCTGATTATTACCGCCGGTACCATAAGTGGATAAAACAGTCTGACCGACCTCTAACGGTCCTTTATAACGAGTATCCTGCGAGTGATTTTCGAACACAAATGTAGGCTGTGTGTTATCGTTTTTTATACCGCAGCTTGCATCCGTAACGCTTTCTCTAGTATCGGGGGTAGTGTTTTTCCACGGGCATCCGCTCTTCGAAGAATACCCAGACAGGCCTTCTGACTCAAATAATATTTTTGAGGCACACCCGCCTGCAAAATCTGCCACAAGGTAGATGCGTTTTCTTCTTTGGGGGACGCCCCAATATTGTGCGTCGAGGACTCTCCAAGCGACAGAGAAATCATCTGCCACGATTTGTCCTGCGTGAGTCCACTTGTCTTTTTCAGGCATAGGGATAGATATGTCTGCGGATTTGATACTGCAGATTGATTCGAGGACTGCTTTGAAGTCCTGTCCTTTGTTGGAAGAGAAGGCTCCCGGCACATTTTCCCACACGATGAACCGTGGGTATTTACCATTTGTTTTGCACCTCATTTCTTTAACGATTCGTATCGCCTCATAAAATAAGACGGATTGTTTTCCATCAAGTCCGGCTCTTTTACCGGCTACCGACATATCGGTACAGGGTGAGCCGAAGGTGATAATATCGACGGGCTCTATTTCACCGCCGTTGATTTTTGATATATCGCCTAAATGTTTTAGGTTAGGGAATCTCTTTGAAGTTACTCGAATAGGAAAAGGCTCGACTTCCGAAGCCCATAAAGGTTTTATCCCGGAAATCAAGCCTCCAAGTGGAAATCCGCCCGAGCCGTCAAAGAGACTGCCCAAGGTTAAATTATCCATCTGTACTCTCCAATTCATTAAATTTGTATGTTAAGCCGTCACGAACCACGGATACATTTTCAGAAGAGCCGACCTGCTCAATGTATCGTTTCACGATTACATCGCAGAACTTCTCGTCTAGTTCAATGGTATAGCAAACTCTATCAGTCTGTTCACAAGCCATTAGTGTGCTTCCGCTTCCACCAAACGGGTCGAGAACAATAGAGTTGCTCATACTTGAATTCAGTATCGGGTATGCGACAAGCGGAATAGGTTTCATAGTAGGGTGGTCTGCATTTTTCTTGGGTTTATCAAACTCCCATATGGTTGACTCTTTTCTGCCTGTGTACCATTTATGTTTACCTTTCTTTTTCCATCCGAACAGCACCGGTTCGTGCTGCCATTGGTAAGGACTTCTGCCAAGCACCAAGGACTGCTTTTTCCAAATACAAGTGCCGGATAAATAGAACCCGGCATCCTTGAATGCCTTTCTGAAATTTAAGCCTTCGGTATCAGCGTGGAATACATAAATGCTTGAGTCGTCAGCCATAACCTTTTCCATATTTGTAAAGGCTGATAACAAGAACTCATAAAATTTTTCATCAGCCATATTATCGTTTTTGATTTTACCGGCAGAGCCTTCGTAGTTAACATTGTACGGAGGGTCGGTAATAACGAGGTTGGCTTTCTTGGAACACATCAAGGTTTCGTAGGTTTCGGCTTTTGTGCTGTCACCGCAGATGAGTCTGTGTTCGCCAAGTTGCCAGATGTCACCGGCTTTTGTGATGTTAGGCTTTTGGAGTTCTTCGTTTATATCAAAGTCGTCATCTTTTACGCCACTTTCAGTATCTGCACGGAACAGAGACTCAATCTCCTGATCATCAAAGCCTGTTAGAGATACATCAAAGTCGGTGCCTTGAAGGTCAGCAATTAAGAGAGCGAGTTTGTCGGTATCCCAATCACCGGAGATTTTATTGAGTGCTACATTGAGAGCCTTTTCCTTTTCTTCGGTAAGCTCAACAACAACACACTCGACTTCAGTAATACCCATATCAATGAGCACTTTTAGTCGCTGATGTCCGCCCACAACTCTGCCTGTGTTTTTATTCCAGATGACAGGCTCGACATAGCCGAACTCCTGTATGGAGCGTTTTAGCTTTTCGTATTCTTTGTCGCCGGGTTTTAAGTCTTTACGAGGGTTGTAGTCGGCAGGGAGTAGGTCAGCAGTTTTCTTTTTTTCAATCACCATAGCTGTATACCGCCTTTCTTAATTCTTCACGCTTGCTGTAATACTCCCACTTTGCAAGTCGACCAAAGTGACCATAACAGGCGGTGTCGGAATATACAGGTCTGCGGAGTTGTAAGTTTTCAATGATAGCTGCCGGTCTTAAGTTGTACACATCAAGTACAGCTTTTCGCAGCGTTTCTTCAGGGGCGATACTTGTGCCGAAGGTGTCAATCTCGACTGCCACAGGGTCTGCTTTGCCGATTGCATATGAAATAGCGACCTGACATTTCTTTGCAAAACCACACTCCACAATGTTGCGAGCAATAGCTCGTGCCATATAAGCACCGGAGCGGTCAACCTTTGTGGGGTCTTTTCCTGAAAATGCACCGCCACCGTGTGCAGCGTGACCGCCGTAGGTATCAACAATAATCTTTCTGCCTGTAAGACCTGTGTCGGCTGAAGGTCCGCCTTTTACGAATCTGCCAGAAGGGTTAATTAAAATCTCGGTGTCATCATCAAAGGGGAACTTCTCAAAAACAGGCCACAGCACATTTGCGATTATATCTGCACGGAGCTTTTTAAGCTGTACATGTTTCTTGTGCTGAACTGAAACGATGATAGAGCTGATACGCTTTGGCTTGTCGTCCTCGTACTCGATGGTGACCTGTGCTTTTCCGTCAGGGCCTATACTCTTTATGATTCCATCGTGCATAACCGAGTCGAGCTTTTCACAAATTTTGTGTGCATACATCAAAGGTAGCGGAATCATCTCTGGACATTCATCGGTGGCGTAGCCATACACCGTACCTTGGTCACCTGCACCGAGGTCGCCGTACCATTTACTTGCATCACACTCACGGTTTTCAAGAGCGATATTTACACCGTCTCTAATGTCCGGGCTTTGCTTATGTACATACACATAAATTAAATAAGCATAAGGGTTGTACCCAACGCTGCATAAAACTCTGCGGACTACATTTCTGATATTTACATATTTTCCGCAGGTGATTTCACCGGCAACAATAATTTTGTGACCGGTAGCCATTACCTCGCAAGCCACACGAGATGACTTGTCGAGCATAAGGCACTCATCTAAAATACTGTCTGCGATAATGTCGCAGAGTTTATCGGGGTGTCCTTTGCAGACACTTTCGGCTGTTTTAAATTTTGTCATTTTATCGTCCTTTCCGAGCGGATAATAGTCGCTCCATTAAATCGTCCTGTGGGCTTGCTCCATCAAACTCAACAGAACTGTTTTCTTTAACCACCTGATAGATTGCAAACCAAGTAGCATTGACTTGCTTGAGGTAGTCTTTGCTCATAGAAACATAAGGACTTGCGATAGCATTGCCGGTGGTAGGGTGCTTTGCAAGGAAACCAAACTCTGATATACATTCCTCGCATTGTATCCATCGGCTTACGCTCATAGCGTACTGTTCGATAAGCTGGGTGTTTACTAACTTTTCACAGCCTCTCGCTTTCAGCCACTTGTATGTTTCTATATACACCTCTTCAGCACACAGGTCTTTTCCATTTTTCTGTGTGGCTTTTAGATAATCTTTAACAGGTGGGATGTCTTCACCCTCAAAATCGGTGGGTGTAGGCAAGACAAATAAGTTGTCGGTTCGACCCTCGCTTATTTTATCTGCGAGAGCTTTCGGCTTTGGTCCTGTTCCCGGACGGGGACCGCCTCGGTTAGTGCCGTCTTTAGCCATAAATACACCTCCTTGGGGTTAATACCCCGTTTGAATAGGGAATTTTGTGCGTGATACCCCACGCCCGTTGCTCCAGATAAAAGTTCTAGAGATTTGACTCCCCCCCCGGTACACATCAATGCCATCTGTCGCCGTGCTGTGCATGGATTCGAGAGTGGCAGGATTTACACAAAGCAATTAAATTATTTCTATCATGAGTACCGCCTTGGGATAGGGGTACCTTGTGATGTACTTCTTGTGTTGGTGTCAGCTTACCCTCGGCTTCGCACAGCTCACATAAGGGGTGCTGTTTTACAAAGCTGTCACGGATTCGTTTCCACGCTCGTCCATACCTTCGGCGGATTGCCGGGTCTCTGTCGTACTTCTCGTAGCGTTGTGCTTCAGCCTTTTGGTGCTTGTCACAGAACCGCCCTTCAGTAAGCTCCGGGCATCCGGGGTGTGAACAGGGGCGTTTAGGTTTCCTTGGCATTGGCTCACCTCCTTAAGGGCATAATAAAAGCCCTGTAGGGAAGTGCTCCCCACAAGGCTCTGTGTTTTGTGTTCGCTTTTGCTATTATAATATTAGCACAGTCAAGCAGGGAATTATAGGGAATTATATGGAACTCTTTTTGGATTCGAGTATTTTTGTTACCTCATCAAGGGCCTTTTTGTGGAGCTTGATTATCCACTTAACTGTGTAGTGCATATCCACGGCGATTTGCTCCCATGTGTGGAAGCACAAATAACGCTTTTCTAAAAGCACCTGATATTCGTTGTTATTAACCGCCTTTATAACCTCCACAAGTTCTCGCTTAAGGTCAACAAGGTGGTCAATATCACGGTTAATCTCGTCCTCCAAATCAATGATTTTTACAATAGCATCCTCCATCTTCGAAGGGCTACGGCTCGGATTACGGGGCATATCCGATAAGGTGGCGGTGCATTTTGTTGCAAGTTCATTGAGTTTAGAAACTTGGTCTATTTTTGCATCAATGCGTTGGTCGAGTCTGTATGCTTGACCTAAATATTCGGCTGTAGTCATGTTGCGAAAACCTCCTCTTTTAGTCCGCTAATAATTGTTTCAGGATTGGCGTTTGATAAAATTGCGAAATAATTAGACCTGAAAAATCGCTCTATACTGAGAGCTTTGTTTCGAGTCCCAATATCTCGTGGGTATTTTTTGAGTGTTTGTAGGCACTCTCTGTAATCTTTCACCGCTACCAAAATAATGGCATTGGCGAGTTCTTCGTATGGGTCTATATTCATATATCCTCCAAGTTTGCTTTTACTGCATCAATAAGTGCAGCTTGTGTTTTATCTTTATTTACCAAGGCTTTCATAATCAGCTCATCAATAGTGCCTTTTGCGATTATGTGGTGAATAACAACGGTGCTTGATTTTTGACCTTGTCGGTATAAGCGAGCATTTGTCTGTTGGTAAAGTTCAAGGCTCCAAGTTATGCCGTACCAAACAAGGGTTGAACCGCCGGCTTGTAAATTCAAGCCATGACCTGCAGATGCAGGGTGTATAACTGCTACCGGAATTTTACCGTCATTCCAATCCTTTATGTCCTGTGATGTTTTAATTTCTCTGACATCAAACCTTCGCTTAATACTCTCTAAATCGTGCTTGAACCAATATGCCACAAGCACCGGCTTGCCGTTAGCAGCCTCAATTAAATCTTCAAGAGCATCTAGCTTTTTATCGTGAAGGTGAATAGGCATTTTATCCTCGGTATAGATGCACCCGTTTGCAAGTTGTGAAAGTTTATTTGACAGCACCGCTGCATTTGAAGCATCGACCTCATCCCCCTTTATTGAAACCACAAGCTCCTTTTTGAGAGTTTCATATATTTTCCACTCTGTTTCAGAGAGCTTTACCGGGACTTCGTTATAAATACATTCAGGCATATCGAGATAATCTTGTGCTTTCATCGAAAGGGTGATGTCCTCGATTTGCTTATATATATTTTCTTGAGCGTTAGGTAGCGGTTTGTATGAGAAGACCACCATTCCGTTTCTCTTGTCCGGTATAAAGTAGTTGTTTCGATAGTGGCTTATATATCTGCCCAGTCTTTTGCCAAGGTCAAGGATTCTAAACTGAGCCCATAAGTCCATTAGACCGTTTGGGGAAGGGGTGCCGGTTAAGCCGACTATTCTTTTAACCTTTGGTCTTACAAGTTGCAGGCTTTTGAACCTTTTAGCTCTGTGGTTTTTGAAAGATGACAGCTCATCAATGACAACCATGTCAAAGTCAAAAGGTATGTCGCTGTTTTCAAGCAGCCAGCTCACATTTTCACGGTTGATTATGTACACGCTAGCTTTTTTCTTTAGTGCTGCTTTCCTTTCAGCCTCTGTGCCTACCGCTACTGAATAAGTTAAACCCTTTAGGTGGTCCCACTTTTCAATCTCTGTCGGCCAAGTGTCTCGTGCTACTCGCAAGGGAGCAATAACAAGCACCTTGCTGACAAGAAAACTGTTCCTGCACATTTCATTGATTGCCGTCAAGGTTATTACTGTTTTACCAAGACCCATATCAAGGAATACAGCGGACACAGGATTCTTTATCATAAAGTCGGTGGCGTATGTTTGGTAATTATGTGGGGTGTACTTCACTATTCACACCTCCCATCAAAATGTCTGATATTACAGACTGTATGTTTTCGGTGTTATCCAAGCAGTAAACTAAAAAGCCAAGTGACTCTAACTGCCTTTTTCGTCTTACTTGTAGAGGTCTCATTTTTTTGCCTGTGGCTTTTAATTCCACAAAGCCTATGCGACCGTTAGGAAGAAGAACAATGCGGTCAGGCATACCGTCAAAATTGGGACTTACAAACTTTGGGGCAAGACCGCCTTTTTCCTTTACTGCTTTAACAAATCGTTTCTCTATTTCTGACTCTTTCAAAGGCTTACCTCCATCAAATTTTTATTGAAGTGGAGGTCGGTGACTCTCGATTCCGTAACTTTTCTATATATAATTTTTTTCTATTATTTTTTTGCTATAGAAAACTTTTATATATGACTGTCACCGACCTCCACTTTTTAGAAAAATAGGGCTATTCTAAGAACTCTGATTTGAGTTTTAATCCCATAACGATATTGCCTGTGTTTGTTTTCTTGCGGTCATAACCGTAGCACTCTAAAGCGGTATAAAACTCTGCTGTGCTACGAGTGAACTCACCTACCTGCAAGCAGTAAGCACGATACGCACTATAGAGCTCGCCCGATTTTTCCATGTATGTTTTGTCGATTTCGCAGCAGTCAGTTAAGAAGTGCATCATCCAGTCGTTGCTCTCTCTGTATTTCCTGATTGCATCCTGAACCTTTTTAGGAGGGTGAGGTTTGTTATTGTTTGCTTTTACCTTTTTTGCACCCTCGATAGCCCAAGTTAAAATGGCACCGCCGGCTTTTTCAAAGAGGTATTCAGAGAAGTTTTTAATATCGCTGCTGCCTTCGATTTTTGCATCAAAAGGCAGAATGATGAGTCGTCTCCAAGTACCCTCATCAATAGCACCTACCTTTGGTAGATGGTTGGTGTAAAGTACAACAGTATGTGTGGGGTCAAAAGAGAACGGGGCTTTGTATTTCTTTTCGGCATAAATTCTGTCCGTAGAGCAGAGGTTCTTAACTGTTGATGTGTTAAGTCTCATGCCCTCTTCAAGCTCCGCAGCAATAAGCAGTCGTTTGCCCTTTGCTTCGGCAAGTTCCGGTTTTACATTTCTCTTGCAACCTACCGTTAAAACATCGGCGGACATATTACCGCTGTATGTACCAAGCACACGAGCGATAGCGTTCCAAAAAGTAGACTTACCATTACGACCTTCACCGTAAGCGATGATTAAGGCCTCCTCATAAACCTTTCCTATCAGGGCAAGGCCGACAATTTGCTGTACATATTCAATCAGGGACTCATCGTTGCAGAAGAATGTGTTTACAGCATCAAGCCAGATGTCCATACCCTTATTGTTAGCTGATACTGCAGTTTGCTTTGTTAGTAAGTCTTGTGCCTTGTGTGGCTGTAACTCAAGAGTGTCATTACTTAAGTCATAGGTGCCGTCAGGGGTGTTCAAGAGGTTTTCGTTTTTATCAAGCTGTTCAGGGTCTACACTTACCATCGGTCTAACTTCCTTTAGAGCCGAAGTGATGTATTTAGAATCCCTACGCTTAATGACATATTTTTTATAAGCAACAGCGTTTTGATAAAGCTCGAAAGCGTGAGCCTGTGCATCGGTGAAAATAGCCTCGGCTTTTTTGCTACCGTTTTCAGACAGGATGTCAAAAGCACCATTTGACTGAAGCTCTTTAAGTCGTTTTTGTATTTCTGCATCTGCTTCTTCAAGTTGTCTTGTGGTAAGCTCCTGTGCGATAGCCTGTGCCAGCGTTTCGGATTCCTCCCAAAAACTGCCATTGTACTTTAGGTATCCGGTAGCAGGGGAGTATAAAAGGCTTTCGTTGTATTCTCGTGCCATAACTACAGCCTGTCCAATGTCAGAGTAGTCGTTTGGCTTGAGAGTAAGCTCTGCATTGTACTGTTCAGGAGGAATGTATCCGTCTTGCAAAGCCACTTTTGTGCCGAACTTTACAGCACTATTCCAGATAGTGTTAAGTTCCTCATCGTCAAGCGGAGGTACACAGTCCTCGGCTCTCTGCAGGAACAACTGATGTGCTTGTTCGGTGGCACCATATCGTTTGATGATTTTTCCTGCATAATTTGACATGGTGCTGTTTCTTCTACCTTCCGGTACTTCTTTACGAGTTTTGTTGTCCCAAGTAGCGAAGTCGTTACCTTCAAGTAAATCTACAATACTAAACTTACCTTCAAACAACTCAACCTGTGGGTTGGGTGTGCCGAACAAAAGCCTTGCACTATCTAAAGCGTTGTCATCAAAGTATGGGAACGCTGCGGCTATGCGTTTTTTTAGCATTGCATATTCCATCGGTACAATGATGTCAGGAATCGGAAAGTAGATGTGAAATCTAGGACGAGCAGACTTTCCGTTTTTATCCTTCATATGGTTTCTACTGTATACCGCTACAAAGGAAACGCCGGGGAATGTATCTGCAACATCAGAAGGAGTTACCCAATCTTTCGGGTTGTTGCTGTGGTCGTTGTCACAGTCAAGCGGAATGTTGTCGGCTTTTATAAAGTTTGTGTTGCTGCGGTAGTTATCTTTGTACTCGGCAGTAACATGGTCATTTTTTACCGCCTCTACCAAGGTGGCTTTGTCGGTAACTATGTGCTTGTTGGGGTAAATACAATTTGACAGGCTGTGGCAACAGTCTGCTGAATATATCGTCATTTTCAAAATAATCTCTCCTTAATCTTTTTTATAAAAATCACATACATAACCGTCTGCTCTTAAAAGCAAACCGTCTGCCCACTGTGGAGGTTCAGCCATCAAAGTGCAGATGTCATCGAGTGATGTTTCTTTAGGTGCTTCGATAACCACCTCATCGTGAACATGCATAACAATTTTGTATCCGGCTTTGGTAAGACGAATCATAGCCTCGGATAAAAGGTCCCTTGCTGTTGCTTGCACGATGTTTTCCACGAGTTTCGGACCATAGCTTTCAAGTCGCATCCACTTTTTCTGTTCACCGACACCTTCGTAAGTGATGCTCTCACCACCGAATTTGTTGACACCTATAAGTGGTTTTACATAAGTGAGCTGTCGCCCGGAAGGAAGGGTGACGAACATCATTCCGCTTTTATAGGTGAATCTGATGCCGTAGGCTTTTGTAGGAATACGGAGTTTAATGCAGTCTTTTGCCTCTTTGTCTATGCTCCACCACAGCTTAACTATGTTGGGGTTTGCATCCCTCCAAGCATTAACAAGAGGTTGAAGTTCCTCTTCGGATAAACCAAGGCTTAAGGCACCCATAGACTTCAAAGCACCTACTGAACCACCATAACCAAGTGCAAGTTCAGCAATTTTGCCTTTCTGCCTTAAGTGTCCATTTACACCGTTTTTCTCTACCGGTACATTAAACATCTGCGATGCCGAAGCACAGTAGATGTCACCGCCGTTTTTGAATACATCTTGTCGCCATTCTTCACCTGCAATCCAAGCAATAACACGAGCTTCAATTGCTGCGAAGTCAGCAACGAAAAATCGAGTGCCGGGTTTGGGTACAAAGGCTGTGCGGATTAGTTCTGACAAAACTTTCGGGGTTGAACCGAACCTTGGCTCTATCTGCTCATACTTTCTGTAGAGAACAAGATTTCTAGCACCCTCCAAATCCTCGATGTGGTTTTGGGGTAGGTTTTGTACCTGAATAAGCCTTCCTGCATATCGACCTGTGCGGTTAGCACCATAAAACTGAATCAGTCCTCGTGCTCTGTTATCAGCACCAACAACTGTTCCCATAGCCGTATACTTTTTAACGCTGCTCTTTGAAAGAGCTTGCCTCAAAGCAAGTGCCTCTTTTATGTCGCCGTCTGTTTCAGCAATAAGCTCTGAAACCGCAGATTTTGAGAGACTTTCTGCTTGTATTCCGTTATCAGCTAGCCAGCCTTTTAGTTGCACCGGGGAGTTGGGATTTTCAAGTCCGGTGATGCATTTTGCTCTGCCGATGTGTGTATCTCTGAAATTGTCATCACAATCAATAGCACTATTAACGAGTGTCATATCGAGCATTATTCCTCTGTCATTTATCCTCTGATCGAGAGTATAATTAAGCCATTCATTCTCCGGTACAGGGAACTTCGATAGTTTCTCTTTTATGCCGAGTTCTGTTTCTACATCTCGCATGTTGTAATACTTGAACCTTAACCACTTATCGGAAGCATCACAGGGGCGGTGCCTTATAAGCTCACCCTGTCTGTTTTTTGATAGAGTACAAAAGTAGCGGATGAGGTCTTTGCCTTCTTTTAACTTTTGTTTTTCAAGCTGAAGTACAGCTCCGACACCCTCAAGCGAAAGTGGTAAGCCGAGAGTAGCAGACCATACCATAGTGCAACGCCACGACTTGGGGTTTAGGTATTTACCTGTAGGCATACCTAAGAAGCGAGAAATACAGACTCTCTCAAATTGAGCATTAAAGGCCCACTTTATAATTGAGTCATCAGATAGAGCTGCATACACATTTGACGGGAGCTCTTCGCCGGCGGTGAAGTCAACGACTTTAACAGGACCGCCGTCTATTGAGTAGCCGAACAGTAATATTTCAAAATCTTTTGCCTCCGCATACCGATACACTCCGCACTTTGCAAGTGGCTCGGATGAGAAGGTTTCAATGTCTATCGATAATGTTTTCATATGACCT
This sequence comes from Ruminococcus sp., assembly GCA_045532065.1. GTDB lineage: Bacteria > Bacillota > Clostridia > Oscillospirales > Acutalibacteraceae > Ruminococcoides. The sequence continues at coordinate 19,700 of JAZSFG010000077.1, forward strand.
CCTTGACATAGGGCGTTAGGTGGCAGAGTCGCCTCTACCACCCGTTGGATTTATGTTAAGAAAGGAAGTCATCAAAATCTGCGGTGAAGTCAGAAGCAGCGGAACTCTTACCGCCGAGAGGTTCACCATCGTTAACTTTCTGAATATTGCCTAAACCACAGGCAATACCTCTGTTACCGTTGGAATTGAAAGCGTAGAAGTTAATGGATACTCTTGCATAACAACCTGAATAAACTTCACCTCTGTCGAGGATAGGCTGAACAGCACGGTCAACAATCTGTGGAGCATCTTTGCTGTTTGCATTGAGGAAGAAGCTGTTTTTATATGCTTCATCGTCACGCTCCAAGTCGCCGTCACGAAGAGGAAGTTTAAGGGCTGCTTTGTTAGGGATTTTGCCACCGAACTTACCAATACCTGCCTGAATAGCGTTGTCGATAGCCTCGTTAATGGCATTGATGGTCTTTGTGTCTGTTTTAGGAATGATAAGTGAAACACTATACTTAGGTGCTCCGCCGTTGATTGATACAGGCTCCCATACATTTGCATAAGAAAGACGAACTGTACCTGTTACTACTTTTGTTGAGTTTTTCTGAATGTTTGACATAATTAATTCTCCTTTATTTCATTAAAATCTTTATCTGCACCCGTTACATTTATAGCCGCACGCTTATCGGATGCCGGGACAAGCGTAGGTTTGCCTTGGGGCTTCTCAACGAAGTTGCCCAATATTTCAGAAAATGTTTTCTTGCCCATGAGCTTTTCCATCTCTGTTATGGAGATGAGGCTCTTTTTATAGATGTCTTTATATCCGGCATCTATGGCTGCTTGAGCAACAGCAGCCTCGTCTGTGTACTTTCTGTTAGTGCGACCTGCGACTAACTTGAAACCGTGCCATTCTTTGCCGTGTTCGATGGCAGCCTCTTGTGCATAGGCGAGTATCTCTTTTGCCCACTTGGTAAGGTCATCGAGCTTTAAGAGGATGTCCTCGATTTCTACATCTGTGAGCAGGGGAGGGAGTTTGAACTCGTGCTGTGCAAGTCGGAGGTTGTCTTCAGCTCTCGCTCGGCACTTTACTGCGGCTTTGCAGAACTGACACCAACTACCGGGAACGAAGTCACCGTCACCGCTGAATGCAAGCTCGGCCTTGGGTTTGAGCGTGTTTTCTGCCCACTGATTAAGCTCATCAACGCTTATCGTCCAAGTGCTGACATTCTCTCTACGAGGTTGAAAGATTGTCATTGAGATTGTGTCGATGTTATAAATAAAATCGAACAGCCTCAAAGCACCGAGAGCATAAAGCATCATTTGTGGGTTTTCTTGAGCCTCAACGAGAACGCCCTGACCGTACTTGAAGTCGATAATGTGTAGGACTTTATCAGAAACAATCAGGCAGTCGCCGGTACCGAATCCTTCGGGAACATAGCAAGAAAAGTCGAGCTTCTGTTCAATAAGGATGGTGGGGTCTTTGCAATACTGTTTTGCCTCTTCGATTGCTTCCAAGACAAACTGAACATAATCGTCTGTGTACTCGTCCATCTCATCGCAGTCATATTTGCTGACAGGTTTTTTAGAACGCATCTTAAGAGCTTTCTTGAGCTTATGCTCACATAGTGCATGAGCTGCTGTGCCTTCTGCTGCAGCCTCTGTTTCTCTGTCCTCAAAATCCTGCTCTAGTCGGGCAGAAGGAGTACAGCTCATCCATCGGTGGGCAGAAGAAGCTGAAAGCAAGGCGTGTGCATTAGGTGGCATTTCCAATCGCCTCCGCTTCTCTTAAGACATCAGCATAGTGCTGGGGGTCGAGGTTCGTAACATTTGTAGCTCCGTACTTTACAATCAAGGCTCGGCATTCTTCCTTGTATCCGTCCTGTGATTTTCTGACTAGCACATCTCGAACCTGTTGTTCCGTGATGTTTGGAGCTTCGCTGACAACTACTTCTGTATCTATGTCGGACTCTGATTCCATCATGGCATCAGCGACAGCCTGTATACTGTCAGCTAGACTTCGCATATCGGATACAACATCAAGCAAGAGCTTAATCTTACTCACAACAACCACCTCCTTCGGTGACCTCGCTTATAGCGATGCAGTTAACCGTCTGTCCGGGAATTATGACGGTAACCTCCTGCATAGGGCCAAATAGCTTATTAAAAAGTCGCTCTCGCATTTTGACTTTTTTACAAGCTACTAAACCGCTGTGGTCGGTTTTGTCTGAAACACTAATTTTGAGTCGGTGCTTCATTTGCTTATCATCCTTTCTAAGGGGTTGGATTTTTTATCCCCTTCACCCTTAGGCCACGGGAGAGCAAAAAGTTTAGGTTTTTTTCAAAAATTTTTTTAATTTTTTTATTGCACAGGAAATTGACTGGCTTAAAGCACCTTTTGTAACGCCCTCTGATTTAGCAAGTTCGTTTTGTGATACACCATATAAATAGTGCTGTATGATTAGCTTGCGGTGACGAGGTTTTAACTTCTCTATTGCGGCGTACAGCTCTTTGTAATCTTCTTCCTGTAATACTTCTTTTAATATGTCGGTGCGGTCAGCTATTTCATTTCCGTCAATACTATAGGCTTCAAAGGAACAATGACGGCGAGTTTCAGCGTGCTCGTTGTTGTACTCTTGGCGGTCAAGGTCTAGAACAACACGCCCCCAATTTTCTTCAACCTCAATTTCGATTACTTCGTTTGCAAATTCATACTTGATTTTCATAGCTCGTCCTTTCTGCTGACTGCAGTCAGGGCGAGGCATAAAAATAGGTCTGATACCAATCGGCACCAGACCTTGACTAAAAATGAGCGTAACAAGGTTAGGGTACCGATTTAACACCTCCACAACCTGTAAAAGGTTAGAAGTGCTCTATCTGTATCCTCGCCCTGATGTACACTCAGGCTTGAATATTGATTTTTAAAGTGGCCTACATATAAGGGTCTAAAACCCTGAAAAATTGCATACTGTTATGCAACTTTTTACAAAATTAAAAATTTATTTATAAGTGTCAGGTGCTCTACCAACTGGTTTGGTGCTTATTATCCAAAACCCAATAATAGGAGCTTCTTTATGTCTGTTAGTTTTTTTCTTTAATTATGAAAGGTTTAACCCGGACAAAACGGACAACTTTCATATGTATATAAGGTTTTTATTTAATGATAAGTTTTTAGAGACGAACAAAACGAACAAGATTCTAAAAAATAGAACAGTTATTAATTCTACATTTTTATATGTTTGTCAACCTTTTTGTATGATTTTTATTAAAAATAAAATTTTTATATGTAATAAAAAATAGTAAATAAAAATAAAAACTAGTAATAAAAATAAAAAAGCCGACACAAACAAACTACAGAAATTAATCTATAGTTGCTCGTGTCGGCGTAATTCGTTTTATCGATTTCGCTCGTAGCAGGGAGCTATATTTTATTTTTTAAGCGAGTTTCTCGTTTAACGGAACCTCTGCTTTACGGATAGCTTTCTTGTGAACATTAGCGGATATAAATTCTAATGGGACTTCTTCACATTTTTTGCCTTGTTTCATTTCAATGTAATAAGTGCCATCGTCCTTGTAATAAGGAACACCAATGTTTATACCACCGGGAGTTCTTATCATATTATCTGTGCTTTTTTTCATACTTGAACCTCCCTGATTTAGAATGGAAGATCATCCATATCGCTACTGTGTGACATGTATGTGTCCATTAACTTTCTAACATTACTAGAGATATTGGTGCGAGATGTGGCATCCTTAATTAAGTTATATAGACCTGTTAATGCATTAAAAAATAGAGGACATGTTTTTTCGTACGCACAGCAGATAGTAGAGATACTCTTTACGCTTTTTATATATAGTTCATAGCCTGACTCTTCATACATAAAAGTATCATTGGTGAGGCCTGCAGTAGATGAGAGGAATAGGGTATCATTACAATTGATGTTTAAATAAAAAACATCATCAATTAGAGTAATGGGCCTTTCTGGATAGAAAAGGGATTCATAGTCGAGCTCATCGTCATTAGAAAAATAGCTATTAGCTTTTGGCTTTAGTAACGGGTGGTGTACAGGGATAGACTCATCATAGTGTATAATATGATGCAGACTGTCCTTTTCCCAGCTATCTCTGTGATTAGAAATGTTAGCCTTTAGTGTTTCTATAAATTTGAGAACAAACGATTCGTCTGGAGTGAGGGCAGAAAAGTCTATATTAATCAAAGAGTCTATGCTGACGGATAACTGTTCAGCGACTAAGCACAAGGCATCGATAGAAGGATTTGTTTTGTTATCTTCTTTGTTTAAGCGTGAAAAATATCCTGTGCTGACTTTTGCATTAGTTTCCAAATCACCGATTTTAATATTTCTTTCTTTTGTTAAATAGTAAATGTTATTTAAACAGAGCTTTTTATCAAATTCAGGCATTATATAAACCCCCTAAATCTATTCTGACAAAATTATACATCGCTTTGAAGTATTTGTCAAGTGTTAATTTACATTTGAATAAAATGCAAAAAATTAGTAGGAATTTGAAAAAATTTATAAGTTTTTATAAAATTTTGAAAAAATTTGCAATTTTTTGAAAAATAAAACCGACACAGGTAGCTTTTTGTCGATTTATGACTGCTCTTTCCTGTATCGGTTTAATTCGGAATGATTAAACTCTAATTATTGTTACAAAGCGGAATCCTCGGTGTGGGGTTCCTGCATTATTGTGCTTCGGTTACCATCAGCTCAACTAGCTGGCTCATAGAGATAACCTCGTATTTATTTTGATTTGGCTTTTTGATTTTTAATGCCAACTCCCCGGCAGCGGTTCTTACACACTCTCCTATAGTGATATTTTCTTTAGGAGTCTTAACAAACTTGACTTTCCTCATATACCTGTTCCTTTCATCCAAATATAGTGCGTGGTCTATCTATAAAATGTCCATTATTCATTTAGGAAAGATGAATGTTTTTTCGGAACCGCCTCCAATCCATAACCTGTGTGCCACCTGCTCCGGGGCGAGAGCAAATGGCACTAATAGAATATATGTTCGATAATTTAATTATAGGAGCGATTTTGCAATCTGTCAAGGATAAAATGACAGTTTTGTATTATATTTTATTTTCAGGGCAAAGTACGGATTATGACACAGTTAATATTTTATAATAAAAAGTTTAGGCTTTTTCAGGTTGTGCTGCCATATTTAATGCGGAAATATAAGGCTAAAATACATTGCAAAAAATCAAACCCTGATGTATAATGGTGCTAGCGACACGATGTTAATATTTTTTTCCGTATGGCAAATACCGATAAAAAGGTGTTTGTCTTTCGTCCCATACGGAAATTTCGGTCGTGTCGCAACTACCGAAGGCACAACACTTTTTTTGCACACTTCTTCGGAGGTGTGCTTTTTTTATTATTGAGGTGTTAATTATGGGCGGCTATTGGAAACCATATCAGCTACTTATCGAAGAATTTTTCGAGTGGCTTTTTGCGGATAAAGAAAAAAGAAAAATGCTGAAATATTTACCTAAAGGCTGTCGCTACTGTGAACTCCTTGGTATGTGCAGAGACGAAGAGAGAAATTGGAAGTGTCGGAAGGGCTGCTTGATTATGAATCAAAACAAGGATTATTCTGTGCCTCAAATCCTGAATAAGCAGAGAGTAAAGCTAAGTCAAAGGAATATGCCTGTTAAGAGGGTTGTTATTGCCGGTTGTAGGGACTACGACAATTATGATGAAGCTAAAGAG
>JAZSFG010000137.1:0-14991 GCA_045532065.1 Ruminococcus sp.
TTCTTTAAACCAGTAAAGCTGACCTGCGTTTGAAATCTCGTAATAATCGTCATATTCATCATCAGGAGTTCCGTTATCATTTATCTTTGCAGCCTCATAGCCTCCACACTCTGAGCAGAAGCCATTTGTAATCTCACCTATATGATTATCGCTCTTTACTTCGAACGTCTTAGAACCTGTAAAGATTTCTCCATTATATTCGTATGTAAAAGTATATGTTTTGCTACCAGGATGCAGACAATCAATAGCTTCTACTTCACTATCAAGTTCAGCGTAGTCACCATATGAATCAGCATATTGACCACAAGTAGTACAAGTCAGCTCAACGCTTGCGTAACAACCTTCGGAGTATTCGTTCCAGCTAAACTCAGCTTCACACTTCGGATGGTTACAATGCTGACCACAGATTTCACAAGTGCCGTAGTACCAATTGTGCTCGCAAACTTTACCACAAACTGTACAAGTACCGTCATCCCAGTTATGTTCACAATCCTTACCGCAGACTGTACAAACACTGTCGTCCCAGTTATGTTCACAAGCCATACCGCAAACTGTACAAACACCGTCTTCCCAGTTATGTTCACAAACCTTATCACAGTCTGCACAAACACCATCGTCCCAGTTATGTGCGCAAACCTTGCTACAAATAATGCAGACGCTGTCGTCCCAAGTATGAGAAGGCTTTTCTGCAAAGCGGATTTCGTTTGAATAAGCGAACTGGTCATCATCGTGACAGGATTTGTATCCGCCGTAGACCTTGTCACCACCAAATATAGGGTAATCGTCTGTTCCGATTTTCTGACCCCATACAAGCTCTTCCTGCTCACCCTGTAAAAGGTAAGCAACCTCGCCGATTGCAAAAGCTTCGGCGTTTTTCGACTCAGCAGAGCCTTCAACATCACTGCCATCAACGCCACCTGTGCAAGTTGTGTCTAAATAATAACAGTTGGTAATTGTACCAACGCTATCATAATTCCATCCAACCACTCCGCCTATAGAGGAAGGTCCGCTGACAACACCTACATTGTAGCAACCGGTGATTGTACCATCATTAGAACCGGCTATACCGCCTCCCATTAGGCTGATAGCTGTAACATCACTTTTATTGTAACAGTCGGTAATTATGCCTCTATTCAAGCCAACAATACCGCCTATGTTAATTGTGCCTTTAACCGCACCTGTATAATAGCAACGGGAAACTTCACCCATATTACAACCTGCAATACCGCCTGCTATACCGCCACAAATGTAAGAATTGATAACACCTAAGTTCTTAACAATACCCTTTTCTCCTATACAACCAAATAAACCATAGTAGTCTGGCGTAAGGATATTATTAGAGTATATACCTGAAATGGTTTTTCCGTTGCCGTCAAATTCGCCTTCGTAGGAAATAATAACGGGAGCATTCTCGTTTGTAAGGCAAATAGTTTTCCACTGTCTTGCACCCTTGGTCTCAGATGTCATAACACCTTCGTTTACAACGATATCCGCTGTAAGGATTGCGTTTGCAGATGTATTACCTGCATTTACTAATTCTTCAAACCAGTAAAGCTGACCTGCGTTTGCGATTTCGTAAACATCATCATTGTCAACATCTGTTGCAGGCTCATAAATATCGCAAACTGTACAGAATCCATTCACGAAATCGTGTTCTGGCTTAGCTTGTAGCGATGTTACTATGTTAGTGTAACCAATAGTATCGTCAGTTTCGTCACAAGTGATGTAGCCAAAATAAACCTTGTCACCACCAAGGATTGGGAATGTGTCTGTACCAATTCTCTGACCCCAGATTTTCTCGGTGTTATCCCCCTGTAAAAGATAAGCAACCTCACCGGACTTAAACTGATCTATAGTTTTAGAGGTAGCATTATTATCCTGTGCACCGTAGCCGTCGTTATAATAGCAGTTTTGGACTACGCCCGATAAATTATTAAAACCAACCACAGCACCACATTCAATATAACCATCTATCCAACCTACATGGTAGCAGTTTGTAACTGTGCCTCTGTTATTACCAACCACACCGCCGATATTGCTATAACCGCCGATTGTGCCTTCGTTGTAGCAGTTTGTGACTGTGCCTCTGTTATATCCAACTACACCGCCGACAAGTGAACTACCATAAATGTAAGAGTTGATAAGGCCTATGTTTTTAACCACACCGTTTTCAGACAAACAACCAATCAGACCAACATACCTAACATTGCTACTGTTAAAATAAAGTCCCGAAATATAATGATTGTTACCATCGAAGATACCTGAATATTCGTTGCTAGAGGTACCGATAGGTGTCCACTCTCTTGCATCTTTTGACTGAGCAGTAATTTCACCTTCGTTTATAACTATATCTGCTGTAAGAATAGCATTAGCAGAACCAAAGTTTTCGTTGTCATTACTCACCTTATCTGCAAACCAGTAAAGCTGACCTGCGTTAGAGATTTCATAAACCCCATCGCTATTTTCGTCAGTTGCAGGTTCAAAGCCGTTACAACCCGGACAAAAACCGTTTATAAAATTGTGAACGCGAATTTCGAGTGTGTTTCCATAAAGGTCTGAGCCATCACAATTTACACCCTTGTAAACCTTATCTCCGCCGAGAACAGGAGATGCATCTGTGCCTATTTTCTGACCCCATGGCTCACCCAGCATATATGCCACTTCGCCGGACTCAAACTGAGCTTGAGATACAGCAACGGCATCACCGCCAGAATTCATAGAAGTATCAATGTAATAACTGTTTACAACAGTGCCTTCAGCTATTCCATAGCATCTCCTACCTTGAAGAGTACTTGGAATTGTGATTGTTCCCGTACTGTAACAGTTTTCTACAGTACCACTGTTAACTCCGCTTATTCCGCCAATTCCACTCGTTCCATAAATAGATGCACTGCTATAGCAGTTTTTAATTACAGAACGGTTGCTTCCGCAGATGCCGCCAATATACCACGGATCTGAATATGTAGTTATCTTTCCTGTAAAAGTACAGGACTCAATAGTTCCATCATTATATTGACTAATACCGCCACATCCGCCATCGCCGTGTATAGTAGCAGAACTGGAGCAATTAATAATAGTTCCATAGTTTGTACTACCGCAAAAGCTTGAGCAACTGAAATATGAATCAACAATATTAAGATTCTTAATAGTACCGTAGTTCTGTCTGAAAAATCCGCCTTGACCAAAAGTATTATATACTCCACTTATAGTTTTTCCGTTTCCGTCAAAGATACCGTGAAAGCCGACGAGAGTAGGACCATCAAATCTATCACCGATTTCGTCCCATTGTGGAAAAGTTCCGCTGTTAAGATTACCGTCAGCATCAAGAACATTCTCGTTGATAACGATATCGTTCATCAAAATAGCGTTAATACTTTTACTACCGCTGTTAACCTTATCTCTGTACCAACACAGGTCATCATAAGTTTCAATCTCATAATATCCATCTGCATTCAGAACAGGTGCTTCCGCCGCATAGGCAGAAATTGCCGACAATGGCATTAACGAAAGCACCATTAAGAGTGTAAGCAATAAACTTATTGCTCTTCTTCCTAAAGTTTTCTTTGTTTTCACAAAAATCCTCCTTTTAGTTTCGTAAATCTATGGAAACAAGGGCAGAAAGTTAAAGGGGGACAAACGCAAAAAACGCCCTTGGAAAGTCAGAATATGAGCAAGGTTTTGCGACAACTTTTCTCCTTTCAAAGTAAGAAAAATCTACTACTCTCCAAACCTACCCATTATTACACTTATCATTCTATATATTCTAAAAAACATTGTCAATATTTTAATAATTATTATCACTTTTATCTAAAAAAACACCCCAGCAGTTGTCGTTTTCTGCTGAGGTGTAAGGTCGTTTTATTTTGCCGGAACAAAAGGAAGCTCAATCGGCTTATCGTCGTCTTCTGTAGGTGGCTCGGTTGGAGGTACAATCTCCAAAATTCCGGCAATGTGCATTTGAATATATGTCGCGTCCATTATACTGACATCACCATCAAAATTAGTATCAGCAAGCTCAAGCTGTTCTTGTGAAAAAGCTATTATACTTGCAAGGTGTTGCTGTAAAGCAGTTGCGTCAAAAACTCTGATTTCACCGTCCATATCAACGTCACCAATATCATAACCGCCGTCAGGTAAAATCTCTAAATCATCACCAGATGCAAAAGCTACAATAGAACAGCTAAAAAGGATTACTATAGCTAAAAACGCGGCTAAAAAATTCTTTATCATTTTCTCTCACCTCTATGTTAATATTTCGGTTTTAAAAAATCTGCTTTCAGTATTTAATATACATACAAAAGCACTCGCAGTCAAGAAAAAGAATTTTTGTAATGCTTTTTTACTCTTTTTCCTCTTTACTTCCCTACTATTTATATAAAACAGTCCGCGAGAAAAATTCCCGCGGACTGTTGTGAAAGCCTATCGTATTACTAGAGCACTTCGCCATCAAAAACTGTTTCGATAATTTCGCCTTATAATGTATTTTATTAAAATTCAGAAATAATTTTTGCAACAAAACGCTGAATAGTAGTAGCATCTACAATCGAAATCTGACCGTCTTTGCTGACATCAGCTGCTGTGAGTGCGTCACCTGTGAGAGTTGTGATTTTTGCTACATGGCGCTGTACTGTTGTCGCGTCAGTAATAGTTACGCCACCATCAAGGTTTACATCGCCGAGAATTACATCATCTGAAGCTTCACACTTTGCAAAGTCGTAATAAAACTCAACATATCTATCGTCGTGTGAGCCAAACGCATTAGCCCTCTCACCGTTTATAGCACCCGTTGTTTCGTTGTAGCCGTCTTCCATATAGAATGTGCAGTTACCCTCTGCTGAAACTCCGACTACTGCGCGGTAGAATTTTCCCGCTTCAAATTTTGAGTCAGCAGTAAGCTTTACTCTTTTTGAGTCTGTTACATCGTACCACTCGACTAAGCTAACATTACAGCCTTGTGTATAGCAGAATGCCGACATATCAGGTGTAGCTCCTGCAACTGGAGTTTCAACCTCACCGATATCAACAAATGAAACTACCTTAGGTGCATTTAGTGTATAAGTAACAGAAAGAATTGCGGCAATCTCTGCGCCAGGTAAAACGACTTCTGCATTCTTTCCACCCATAGTAGCGGTGATGTCAATCCAGCCGTCCGAATCTGTCTTAAACTTGTATCCGTCGTGTGCTCTCAGCCAAACTTCGAGCTCGTATGTATGACCTGCTTCGAAAACATCTGTTTCTTTGAGGTTAACATGTGATGAGGTTGTTATGTCTGTCCAGTAAACGCTGCTTATGTAATACCTCGCGGTATCAGCAACAGTAAAATCAGGTGTAGCACCGACAGTAGGGGCTGTAACTCCTGTCACGTCAACGTGTGAAACCTCGTGTCTGTTATCACCGAAAGCATAGCAGATTCTTGCATAGTATCTACCTGTTTCACCTGCTGTTTCAGTTGTAGCTTTATTGCCGTTGACATAGCCGACAACAGCAGCGTTACCATTAGCATCTGTTGGGAAGTACATATCTCCTAAGGTTTCAACCGCTACGTTTATCTCGTAAACATGACCTTCCTGGAATTTATCGCTGAAATTCATGAATGTCTGTGTTGTGTAGTCGTACCATGCAACGCCCTCAATATAGTAAGGAGAGTTCATATAGCCTATTGCAACACCCTGCGTTAAAAGTTCAGGATAAAAATCAGGATACTCGCCCGGGACAGGCTCAGTGACATCTAATTCAACCTCGTTTATAATCGGGTTTTCGCTACATGGCTCAAAAGTATACTCAACATACGCCCGATATTTAGTGTAAACTTCATCAACGATTGCTTCATTTCCATTCACTGTTGCACTCGCAATAAGATTATTATCCTCGTCAACTCTGAACTCGTAGCCATCTGATGCATGCAATAGAATGGATATAGTATATTCGTGACCTTCGATAAATGTTTCATCGGGCTGTACAACTGATTTTGTTGTTTCATCATACCACCACTGACCATTTATAACATCATAATCATAGTCAATTTGCTCATCAAAGTAGTATGCATCGGTGTTAAGCTCACAGGTGTACTTTGGATTTTCTCCTACATAAGGAGTAGCTACATTTGTCAAGTTGATGTCATAAATAACGATAACATCGTTTGAGTTAGCGGCGAAAGCGGAAACTACTGAAGACACAACAAGCATCACAACAAGCGCAGAGCACAAAACGGTTTTAAATATTCTTTTCATAGTTTTTAGCCTTTCTTAAATAAGATTTATAGTTAAAATTCAGAAATAATTTTTGCTACAAAACGCTGAATAGTAGTAGCATCTACAATCGAAATCTGACCGTCTTTGCTGACATCGGCTGCTGTAAGTGCGTCGCCTGTGAGAGTTGTGATTTTCGCTACATGGCGCTGTACTGTTGTCGCGTCGGTAATAGTTACGCCACCGTCAAGGTTTACATCACCGAGCAAAAACTCATCAGGCTGTGTTGGTATTTCTTCGTCACTTAATGTGTAAGCCACAGTAAGTATAACAGCAATCTCATTACCAATAGCCTCTGCATTCATACCACCGACTGTGGCTGTAATATCAACCCAGTCGTCCGAATCTACATTAAACTTATAGCCGTCGTTTGCTCTCAGCCAGATTTCAAGCTCGTAGGTGTGACCTGCTTCAAATACGTCTGTTTCTTTGAGTGGGCTTATCCTATCTTCAACATCTTTCCATTGAATGAGGTTCATATAGTACGCAGAAGAACCTAAAATCGGTGAAAAATCAGGATGTTTACCCGCTACAGGCTCGTCAATTCCTATAATATCAACATGTGTTATAGGTGGATTGAGCTTCATCTCTTCGTAGTGAACTTTTACTACGTCTTCAATTTGTGTTTCGTCATCAAAAGTTATGAGTGCTCTGAAATACAAAGTTGTTTCTTTCTCAGGTCTGAAGTTAAAGCGGAAAGGATTCACACGTCCTGCGTAATCAGCAAGCTCTGACCACACTGTATTTTCACCGTTAAAATGTGCTTCATCGCTGAAATACCACGAAACAGTTTTAACACTTTCATTGTTTTCAATCCAGATAAGTGGTGACTTTTCCTGTGTTGCAACTACATCAATTGTATCGATGTAGTTGTTAATAGCATCAATATTATCTTTGTTTTGATTATAAACATTACCGGTGGTGCTGTAATAAGATACTTCTTTTTTTGCAAACTTCGCAGTAAGACGATCAACAGGTAACAAATAATCATTTCCTATCATTGTAGGTAAGGTTACCTCGTAGTAAGCACCTGTTTTGCCCTCATAATCAACAGATATGAGATTCTTTGTAACACCATCAATATACTTCTCGTCAGTTTTGTTCAGGCATTTGTAGAAAACAGTGCCACCTGCTACGATAACCTGTCCCCAACCGTTGTTACAGTACGCAAAGCCTGCGTATTCGTAATCAGGATTAGCTATGTAAAACTCGCCGTCATAAACATAAACAGTAGGATAAAAACATCCGTGTTGGGCAAAGTTGCTATAGGACGAAACTTCGAAGTTGGAGTATTTTCCGTAGAAAGTACCGCCATAAACATTACAGTGAGGTACATCGTACACATACGCGTTGTGTCTGAGCTCTATAGTATCGCCACCATCCGCTTCGTGAGAATCAAACACACCGTCATGAATATTGAGCAGTCCCTGTTCTACAAGAAGAACAACTCCTCCGCCTACCTTATACGGAGTGAATATTTCAAAAGTACCGCCGTAAATATCAACTTCGCCATCGATAAAAACAACTGCATTTGTGCCGGCGTAGTTACCAGCTCTGAAAAACATCTTGCCACTGTTATCTTTTGATGAATCTTTAATAACAAATTCTGCGCCATCATTCACTCTGATAAGGCAGTTGTCGATACCTCTTGTTGTACGACCAAGTGTATAGCCGTTCAAATCGATTGTACAATCAGAAAACGAGCCGACTATAAGTGTTTTATCATTTGTATTGTCTTCAATAATAATATCGTTTTGTAAAACGTAAGTTTCACCATTCGGTGAATTGTAAAGCAGGTTTTTGAGTTGCTCGTAGCTTGTGACAAATATCTGGTATCCTGTTTTTGCCGTATCAAGCTCTTTTGCTGACACCAAAGTAGAGAACATTGAAAATGAACCTACGACAACCAAAATACACAGAATCACAGACAGAAGTTTTTTCATAAAAGTAACCTCCTTATAAATTCAAGACAAGTGCCTTTCACAGCAATAGAAACATTGACTGAAAAAGCAGAATAGATTATAATAATACAATATTGGCGGTCTGTGCTGATTGTTAGTACAAGCACAGACTTCACACAAGATGTAATACATCTTGTACAAACAGGGTACCCTTGCACCTTTAACACTACAAGGCATATTCCCACCTTAATACTATTATACTAAAATTATACTTTTTCCCACACCCATTGTCCCCACACTAAAAGTGTGGGTTTTAGGATTTTTAACAAGAAGTGTGGGAAAAGAATGAGTAGGCTGTAAAGCTCTGTGTAATTACAGTCAAAGGAGTAAATTATGAAGAAGTTGTACGCAAGCATACCGGCCTTGCTGTTTTTATTATTGAGTCTATCCGGATGCAGTGCTATTGGCGAGAAAAACGCGAGTTTGTCAGTTATTTATGGTGCAGCAGCCACACTTTCGTTATTACTACTAATCGGTTGTTGCTTTTTGGTACATCAAAAGAAGATATGGTTTGTTTCGCTATTTTCTTCAGTACTTGTGGTTAATGTCGGCTACACCTTTTTATCAGTTTCATCAAACCTTGAGATGGCACTAGCGGCAAATCGCATCGCTTATCTGGGCTCGGTGTTTTTACCGTTTACTATGCTGATGATTATTTTAAATGTAACTAACACGGTACATAAAAAGATACTGCCGATTATTTTATTTTGCTTTGCTATACTTGTTTTCCTTGTGGCTGCAAGTCCGGGCATTCTGGATATCTATTATAAAGAAGTGTCCTTTGAGATAGTCAACGGTGTTTCTACGCTCGTTAAAGTGTACGGACCGTTACATCCTCTGTATCTTTTTTACCTGCTCGGGTATTTTACCGCTATGGTAGCTGTAATTATCCGTGCTTCAGTTAAGAAAACTATTGACACTACCGCACATGCGGTAATTCTTGCTATTGCAGTTTTTGTTAATATCGGTGTTTGGTTTATTGAGCAGCTTGTAAGCATCGATTTTGAGATACTCTCGGTTTCGTATATAATCAGCGAATTGTTCCTGCTTGGCGTACACCTTGTTATGAACGAAAACCAAAAACTAAAAGAAATCGTCAAACAGGTAGAAATTGTACAAAACTACACCGAAACTGAAAAAAGCAGTGCGGATACTATGCTTGAAAATCCGATAGAAACAAAAGAAATCGACACAGCTCGTTTGGAGATGTTTATAAACGGATTAAGCCACCTAACCGCAACAGAAAAAGCGATTTATGACTCATATATCGCACGTCTGACTACTAAGGAGATAATGGCGAATCTGGGCATCAAGGAAAACACACTTAAATACCACAACAAGAATCTCTACAGTAAGCTTGGGGTATCATCCCGAAAGGAGCTACAGGAGATTTATAAACAACTCAAAGCTTTTAAAGCAAAATTAGCGGATAACAGAGAATAAAATATATCACGAAAACCTGAAATAACGAACTTATTACAATAATTAATACTATGTAAAACCATAAAGAAAACCGCTGTTAGTTCTTTTAGAGAATTAACAGCGGTTTCTTCTTACTTATATTTAGGGTTAGGGGATAAAAATCTGAAATAATATTCTTTTAGAGAATTTAAATTATATACTGCATAATAGCGATGTACTGCAGAACGCTTCCGATAACAACGAAAATGTGGAAAATCGAGTGCATATAGTGTACCTTTTTACCGACAGCGTAAAGTACTGCGCCGATTGTATACGCGATGCCACCTGCGAGCAACCACCAGAAGCCCTCCATAGTGAGATACTCGATAGTAGGCTTAAGAACAGCGACAATACACCAGCCCATGCCAATATAACAAGTCATCGAGAGCTTTGAAAACTTCTTTAAGTCAATTGCGTTAAGAGTTGCGGCTAAAGCGGTAAGTCCCCACTCAACGCCGAAAATTGTCCACGCGATAGACGGGATGTTCGGTCTGATTGCGCATAGAAGAATCGGAGTGTACGTACCCGCAATAAGGAAGTATATGTCGCAGTGGTCGATTACCTGCATTACCTTTTTCGCCATATCGTGTTTAAGTCCGTGGTAGACGCTCGACACGGTGTACATAACGACTAAGGTAGCACCATAAATTGACATTGAGACTACTTTCCACGCATCACCAGTTTTAGCAGAAGCAATCACGCAAAAAACAAGTGCCACGATACCGAAAGCTCCACCTGCGATATGGGTTATCATATTAAAAAGTTCTTCTCCGCGGGTGTAATTTGGAAGAACTCTCATCTTCAAAGAAGTACGTGTCATTAGTCCTCCCTCTTGTCGCCCCAGAAAAACAGCGCAACAGTACCAGGACCTGCGTGGCTTCCGATTACTGTACCGATGTCGTTAATGAGGACATCACCGTCAATTTTCTTGAATTTTTCTCTAACTAAATCAGCAACAGCATTTGCATCTTCGATACAATCAGAGTTGCACATATATACCTTACCTGAGTAATCAAGTCCGTTTTCAGCGTGCTCTTCCATGCGCTTAACAGTCTCAACGATAACCTTTTTCTTTGTTCTAACCTTTGCACGTGGGATGAGCTTGCCGTCAACAGAAACATTCATCAGCGGACAAATCTCGAAAATACCGCCGACCATACCGCTGATTTTAGATACACGACCGCCTTTAACGAAGAATGTCAGGTCAGACGAGAAGAACCAGTGGTGAAGTCTGAGTTTATTATCTTCTACCCAGTCTTTCAGTTCATCTACAGTTAAACCCTTATCACGCTGAGTAGCTGCTTCGTCTACTAAAAGACCATAGCCTGAAGAAGCGGCTAATGTGTCAATAACATAAATCTTCTGCGAAGGATACTCTTCTTTCAGGTTTTCTGCTGCTGTTACAGCAGAAAGGTAAGAGCCAGAAATACCCGAAGAAAGAGAAAGGTGAAGCACGTCTTTTCCTGTATCTAAAAGTGACTTGAAATAATCCTCGTACTCACCAACGGAAATCATCGAGGTTTTTGAGTCACTTCCGTTTTTGAGTTTTTTGTAAAACTCAGCAAACGAAATTGTCTGACCTAAATCGTCAGGATACTCAACACCGTCCAAGATATAGTGAAAACAAGTGTATGATACGCCTATTTTTTCTAAATGTTCTTTTGTTAAATCTACTGTTGAACAACAGCTTAAAATGTAGCTCATAAAAGCCTCCTGAAATTTATTTTACGATGTGATTGTACACCGCAAATATACATAAAGCAATCTATTCAAGAGTTTTTTGAATCTACCAAAATTTTCAAGGCAGTAGAACCGACAAAAACAGACTCTACTAACAAAAAAGCCAACTCCACTAACAGTAGAGTTGGCTTAAATACTTACTTTTTTCGATTCTTTTTAATGTGAAAGCTCAAAATTATGATGAGCTGTGCCGGAACACCGACAATAAAAAGCTGCCACCAGTTCGCGGTGTAGAACGTAAGATACACACAGGTTATCAGTCCCCACACAATACCCGAGATGATGAACATATTCACCTTGCCCACACCCCACAAAGAATTGAGGACTAAAAGCACGATAAGTGACACAGGAACTGTGTAGACAAAAATCAGCCATACAGGATTTGCGTACAACCACGTGACGACAAAAGCAATCAACGCGGCTGTCCATGTACCTATAAAAGCGATAGTCGAGATAACCGAACGACTGTAGTGACGGACTTTGTGCACCTTTACTTTTTCATTTTCGCTGTGCTGTGTCAGTATGTAATCGACAGTTACATTAAACAGCTCAGCCATCTTCTTCAGCACGTAAGCGTCAGGAACAGCGTCGCCTCTCTCCCACTTCGAAATCGATTTATCGGAGTAGTTGAGCTTTTCGCCAAGCTGAGCTTGAGTCATTTCATGAGCGGTACGCAGACGTATTATATTTTCGGCAACAATTTTCTTGAAATTTTCCATTAATGCTACCTCTTGATAACTTTATTACAAGTTAAGATTATACCACATACATGATGTAGTTTCAACATCTAAAAAGTAGAAAAGCGTCGACAAAAAATCGACGCTTTTGTTTATTATATAATTTTTTCTTAAATAAGCACTTTCGCAAGAAAATCTTTGAGTCGTTCTGACTGCGGAGAGCTAAAAATTTGCTGTGGTGTGCCCTGTTCGATAATTTTACCCTCGTCCATAAACACAACGCGGGTAGCTACCTCTTTCGCGAAGCCCATCTCGTGAGTAACAACCGCCATAGTCATACCCTGATGTGCGAGTTCTTTCATAACATCTAAAACTTCGCCGACCATCTCAGGGTCAAGAGCGGAAGTAGGTTCGTCAAAGAGCATAACCTCAGGATTCATACAAAGCGCACGAACAATAGCTATACGCTGTTTCTGACCACCACTAAGCTGTGCAGGATAAGCGTCAGCTCTGTCCTCTAAGCCCACTCGAGCGAGAAGCTCAAGCGCTTTTTTCTCAGCTACCTCTTTGCTGACACCTAAAAGCTTAATCGGAGCAATAGTCAAATTCTTCATAATCGTCATGTGTGGGAAAAGGTTGAAGTGCTGGAACACCATACCCATCTTCTGACGATGAACGTTAATATTAACCTTTGGGTCAGTAATCTCTACATCATCAAATACGATAGAGCCTGCTGTCGGCCACTCTAAAAGATTGAGCGAACGCAAGAGAGTACTTTTACCCGAACCCGAAGGTCCGATAATAACGATAACTTCGCCTTTGTTTACATCGATAGAAACGCCGTCAAGCGCTTTAATCGCACCGTCGTTGTAGTGTTTTTGAAGGTTTGTTACCTTAATGAGTGCATTATCGCTCATTCTTTCTCAGCCTCCTCTCTAACACACCGAGAAGCTGTGTCATAATTATTACTAAAACAAGGTAGATAACAGCAAGGCTGATGTACGGAACATACGCCTGATATGTTAAAGAAACGATGTTCTGTGCCTGCTTTGTGACATCTCGTAAAGCGATTACTGATACAAGAGATGTATCCTTTAAGAGGGTGATCATCTCGTTGCCTAAAGCTGGTAAAATATTCTTAAACGCCTGTGGGATAATAACGTACCACATAGTCTGTACGTAGTTAAAGCCCATCGAGCGACCTGCTTCCATCTGACCTGCGTCAATAGACATAATACCCGAACGGGCGATTTCAGCAACGTACGCACCCGAGTTGATACCTAAAGTAACAATACCGCAGACGATGCACTGCCACTCTGTCTGTGGAACCATAATAACGAAGCCCATAATAAGGAGCTGTACCATCATCGGAGTACCACGGATAACAGTTAAGTAAAGCTTACAGATGCTGTTTAAGAGTCTTAAGATAATATTCGGTTTTTTGCCCACAACAGAGTCGTGGGATACTCGGATAATCGCAATGAACAAGCCGATAATAATGCCTAATATAAGCGCACCGATAGTTACGATAAAAGTAATTTTCAGACCATTTACGAAGAACATATAACGGTCCTGATATATAAATGTCTGATAAAGCTGGAATACAAAATTCTGTATCCACTGCGGCAGACCTAAGAACCATTCAGGCATGGTTTCAAGCCAACCGGTAAAAGAAATAACGGTCATATAATACCTCTTTTAAACGCAAATGATAGGGGCGGTAAAAAAACCGTCCCTATCGCAAATAGTTTCTTATAAAAATTACTCAGCCTTGATGTACTTAGCGAGAATACCGTCGATTGTGCCGTCAGCCTTTAATTCTTCCATAGCAGCGTTAACCTTCTCTGTCAGGTCAGCGTTGTCCTTAGAAATAGCAGCAGCGTAATCTTCAACAGCGTACTCTGTCTCTAAAATCTTAAGGCCGTCGTTTGCAGCAACGAATGCTTTTGCAGGCTCGTTATCGATAACTACACAGTCAACCTGATCGTTCTGTAAAGCAGCAACAGCTAAAGCACCGTTACTAAACTGCTTAACGTTGTCCTGACCGAACTCGTCTGTACAGTAGATGTCACCTGTTGTACCAGCCTGAACACCGATTGTCTTGCCTGCTAAATCGTCAACTGAAGCGATAGCAGAACCGTCTTTAACGATGATAACCTGAATACCTGTAGCGTATGTAATAGAGAAGTCAACAGACTCTTTACGCTCGTCAGTAACTGTAAGACCAGCGAAAACGATGTCAACAGCGCCAGACTGAACAGCTGTTAAGAGTGAGTCGAATTCCATATCTTTGATTGTGAGTTCCATATCGAGCTTGTCAGCAACAGCTTTTGCGATTTCAGCGTCGATACCGATGATTGTCTGACCATCTTCGTCGTAGTACTCGTAAGGAGGGAACGCAGCGTTTGTACCCATAACGAGCTGTGTTTTCTGTGTTTCTGTGTCAGTAGTAGTTGTGCCACAAGCAGCGAGCGATACTACCATAAGAACTGCAAGGATAAGTGCAAGAATCTTTTTCATAATTATTACCTCTTTTAAAATTATTTAAGTTTTTAACAACTGCATACACTATACACCAAAAGCGAATATTATGCAAGAGGTTTTTGCATATTTATTCAATTTTTAGCGATTGTTACAACTTAGGCACTTCTTTTTAGTGCAAGAGTATCAAAAAGAACAGCTGTTTATGCATTTCGCGATGAATATATGCATATTGCAGTTAATCTCAAGTGAAACAAAGCAACAAAACCCTGCTGTACAAAAAGAGGATATATTGCATATTTATGTATTATTATGCACTCTTTTTGCATAAAAGAAAACCTCTCTGTACAAAACAGAGAGGCTAAATTTAACTTAATATTACTGACCGAAAAAGTCGGATCGTAGCCATGTCGTTCTGTGAGC
>JAZSFG010000008.1:0-2968 GCA_045532065.1 Ruminococcus sp.
ATAGTTCACGTAATGGGTGAGATTACTACTACTGCTGATGTTGATTTTGAAGCTATCATCCGTAAGGTTGTTTGTGACACAGGTTACGACAACGATGCTTGCGGTTTTAACGGGAATACAGTTACTGTTGATGTAGCTCTCGATAAACAGTCTCCTGACATCGCTATGGGTGTTAATAACTCTTATGAAGCAAAAGACGGTGCTACAGATTTAGACAACGAAATTGGTGCAGGCGACCAGGGTATGATGTTCGGTTACGCTTGTGATGAGACAGATGAGCTTATGCCGCTTCCTGTATCTCTTGCTCACAAGCTTTCATACAGATTAAAGGAAGTACGTGAAAACGGCACTCTCTCATATCTTCGTCCTGATGGTAAGAGTCAGGTGACAGTTGAGTACGAAAACGATGAAGTCAAGAGAGTTGATGCTGTTGTTGTATCAACACAGCACGACGATCATGTTACTCTCGAGCAGATTCGAGAGGATATCTTAGAGCACGTTATCAAACCTATCGTGCCTGCTTCACTTCTCGATGTGAACACAAAGTACTTTATCAACCCTACAGGACGTTTCGTTATTGGTGGCCCTGTTGGTGACTCCGGTTTAACAGGCAGAAAGATTATCGTTGATACTTACGGCGGATATTCACGTCACGGTGGCGGTGCATTCTCAGGTAAAGACCCTACTAAGGTTGACAGAAGTGCTGCTTACTTTGCTCGTTATATCGCGAAGAATATCGTTGCAGCAAAGCTCGCTAAAAAGTGTGAAGTTCAGCTCGCTTACGCTATCGGCGTGGCTGCTCCTGTATCCATTATGGTCGAGACATTCGGCACATCAAGCTACAGCGACGACGTTCTCGCTGATGCAGTAAAGAAGGTTTTCGATTGCCGCCCAAAGGCTATTATCCGTGAACTTAAGCTCACAACTACTAAGTACTACGATTTAGCAGCATACGGTCATATGGGCAGAGAAGAGCTCAAAGTCAGATGGGAAGACACTGATAAGGTAGACGCTCTTTTAGAAGCTGTAAAATAAATATTTATAAATGCAAACGGAGAGGTTATCCTCTCCGTTTTAATTTTATTATATTTTAATAACACTTTTAGGTGTCTCTTGCGTTTTATAAGTGAAAGAACTTCAAAATCAAACGTTGTTGTTTTTTCACAAAGGTTGTTTAAAAGAATTATGCAATCTACTACTATCAAGCTGTTTGTTTGTATGATATAATTTATGTATGAAAAGCACTTATCAAAGGAGGTTTTTATGGTGAAAAATACTATGAGAATTTTAGCTTCGTTAATAGCATGTGTTATTGTCATACTTAGTTTGGCTACTTCTGTGAACGCATACGTGATTTACGCTGAGTACGGAGATGTGGATCGTAGTCTTGAAGTAGATGTTTTTGACGCAACTCGCCTTCAGCAGTACTTAGTAGGTACATGGGAGTTGATAGATGATTCTATCGGAGCTTGTGATGTTGACGCTGATGGGGAAATAACTATTTTTGATGCAACAATGATTCAGAGGTATGTTGCAGGGATAATTACTGAGTTTCCAGCTGGATATTCTTATGAAGTCTATGATGATATTCATGGTATTTTAGCGGATTGTGAGTCTGGAAAAGCGATGGTTGGTATACCAGTTAATTTCTTTGTTGAGGGTTACATAGAGCCGGGTCCTGTTGAGGTAATGCTTTTTGTTGATGAGGTTTGCGTAGCTCAAGCTACAGAAACCGATAAATTTGATTTTCTTATCGGATACACATTTGAAAAAGCTGGCACTTATGATATAAAGGTTGCTTTATATGATAAGTTTGGCAAGAGTGAACATATTTTAAGAATGAACGATTATGTTGTAATTGATCAACCATTAGATAAATCACAACCGATTTTGATGTCTTTTGAACCTTACACTTTTGTATCATTACCTAGATTTAAAGCGAATGTTGCGCTTGGTACAGCTCCTTATGAATATGAGTTTGTGCTGAAAGACGGAGATGATATTATTTTCATTCAGAATTTTTCAGAAAATAACGAGTTTGAAGTCGATTATAGCTTTTTGGATAGTTTCTGGGATATATATTACTATACTTTTTGTGTTACTGTAAGAGATGCTAATGGTAATGAGCTTACAGCAAACACGCACTATATACCTGAAGAAGTAGTGCCAGGTTCTCCTTGTTCTTATTAAAATATATTGTTTTTTTATAGTAAAAAGTCAGCTGTTTCGGTTGACTTTTTACTATATTAACATTCAATTAACATTTGCACAGATGATATATATTGTAAACACTCCGAGGGGTTATATCGGTTGAATAAGATTTTTGAAATCGGTACACCAAAAGCTACAAAAGAATTAAGTGGATTTAAAGTTGTGGGCATCTTATTGACGCCCTTTTATTTTTTCACCAAAATTTAATTTCGAAATAATATGTACTAGGAATAAAAATTATAAAACGGACAAAACTACTAGTACAATATTTATTCGGAGTGAAAAAGCGTGAACATTAAGCGAGGAGATATATTTTACGCAGATTTAAGCCCTGTTGTAGGGTCAGAACAAGGCGGTGTGCGACCTGTATTAATTGTACAGAACGACATCGGAAATCGCTTTTCGCCGACAGTCATCGCGGCAGCTATTACAAGTCAGCAGACAAAAGCGAAACTCCCTACACACATCGAACTCGGCGCACAGACAAGTGGGCTGAGCAAAGACAGCGTAGTGTTGCTAGAACAGGTGCGTACTATCGATAAAAAACGGCTGAAAGAGAAGATGGGCAGTGTGGATGATAATTCTATGAGAGAAATAAACAATGCGATTTCAGTCTCGTTCGGACTTGTTACATAGGTAACAGCAGAACAATACAAAAAGCCTCCCGATTCAAGGTTGACCTGTCGGGAGGCTTTGTTTATACGTAACTTCTGTCGATTGTGAGCACTACAAAGAAGTCGGATCGTAGCCATGTCGT
>JAZSFG010000021.1:0-19242 GCA_045532065.1 Ruminococcus sp.
AATATGATTGTGAGGTTTATGTGCGTGTGGTGTGAAATACACTAGAAATTCCGCACTTGACGTTTTTGCGTGGGTATACCATAACTCACCGCGTCGTAGCATTTTAAATATTTGGAGGAAGAACATTATGGTATTAGAGAAAGTAAAACTTATCTTATCTGAACAGCTCGAGGTTGAAGAAGATACAATCACAGCTGATACTGACATTCAGGACGATTTAGGCGCTGATTCACTCGATGTTGTTGATATGGTTATGTCTATCGAAGACGAGTGTGAGATTGAAGTTCCTGCTGAGGATATCGAGAGCCTCCGTACAGTAGGCGCTTTAGTTTCATACATCGAATCACACATCTAATTTTAATTAAAACGGGTCGGATGTTTTTCATCCGACCTTTTTGTTTATAAGCGTTTTTTATGGATACAGGCTGTTTTCGGCATAATATCTACATTTATTACTTGAAAATATTTTAGTATAATAGTATAATATATTGGTTAATACAAAGGAGGGGCAAAAATGGCTGATAAAAAGAAAATGGTCGAGGCTATCACAAGCCGCGACACCGATTTTGCTAAATGGTATACTGACATCGTAAAGAAGGCTGAGCTTGTAGACTACTCAGGAGTTAAGGGTTGTATGGTTATTCGTCCGTACGGCTACGCTATCTGGGAAAATATTCAGGCTGACCTCGACAGAAGATTCAAAGAAAAAGGACACGAAAACGTGTATATGCCGATGTTCATCCCTGAGAGCCTTTTACAGAAAGAAAAGGATCACGTAGAGGGTTTTGCTCCTGAGTGTGCGTGGGTTACTATCGGCGGGTCAGAAAAGCTTAACGAGAAGCTCGTTGTACGTCCTACATCAGAGGTTCTTTTCTGCGAGCATTACGCTAAGGTTATCAACACTTACCGTGATTTACCTAAGCTGTATAACCAGTGGTGTTCTGTTGTAAGATGGGAGAAGACTACACGTCCATTTCTTCGAACTTCTGAGTTCTTATGGCAGGAAGGCCACACAATGCACGAAACTCCTGAAGAAGCACAGGACGAGACACTCACAATGCTCAAGGTGTACGAGGATTTCTACAGAGAGACTCTCGCTATTCCAGCAGTAGTAGGTAAGAAGACAGAGAAAGAAAAATTTGCAGGCGCTTTAGCTACATACACTATCGAGCCGATGATGCACAATGGTGTTGCGCTTCAGGGCGGTACATCACACTACTTCGGCGATGGTTTTGCTAAGAGCTTTGATATTACATATACAGGTAGGGATAACCAGCAGCACTACCCACACCAGACATCATGGGGTGTATCTACCCGTATGATTGGTGCTATCATTATGGTACACGGTGATGATGACGGTCTTGTTTTACCACCGAAGGTTTCACCAATTCAGGTTGCTATTATTCCTATCGCTACCCATAAAGAGGGCGTACTCGAAAAGGGTCAGGAACTTTACGACAGACTCAAAACTAAGTTCAGAGTTAAGTACGATGATTCTGACCAGTCACCGGGCTGGAAGTTCAGTCAGTACGAGATGAAGGGCGTTCCTGTACGAGTAGAGCTCGGCCCTAAGGATATTGAGAAGAATCAGTGTGTTATCGTACGTCGTGACACAAGAGAGAAGATTTTTGTTTCTCTTGATAACCTCGAAGTTGAGGTTGAGAAAGCTTTGCAGGCTGTACACGACGGTATGTACGAAAGAGCACTTAAGAATATGCAGGAAAAGACACACGTTGCTACTACATTCGACGAGTTTGTACAGACCGCAGAAGAGAAACCTGGCTTTATTAAGGCTATGTGGTGTGGCGACAAAGAGTGTGAAGAAAAGCTCAAGGAAGTTACTGGTGGCGTAAAGAGCCGTTGTATTCCATTCGAAGAAGAGCATCTGTCTGATAAGTGCGTATGTTGCGGTAAAGAAGCTAAACACATGGTTTACTGGGGCAAGCAGTATTAAGAGCCGAGGCTCGGAGCCTTCAAATAACGCAGGGCGAGTCTGTATTTTCGTAGTTGACGTAGTCAACGCAGAAAATCAATGCGAGTCGCAAGTTATTTGAAGATGAGCGCAGAGTAACGAGGCTTGATATCGCTGTCGCAGACCAAAGTATCCGAGGCTCAAAACTTTATTATCTTCCATTTGAGTGGAAGGTGTTATTATAATTTCTAACGAAAAGGAGGCGGAAATATGCCGATTAAGGTAGCGAACGATTTGCCGGCTACGAAGATTCTGGAATCTGAGAATATCTTTGTTATGCCTGAAAAACGTGCTATGACACAGGACATCCGTCCATTGAAGATTATAATAGTTAATCTTATGCCGACTAAAATCGTAACTGAAACTCAGCTTTTAAGACTTCTCGGTAACTCTCCGCTTCAGGTTGATATCGAGCTTTTACAGATGGCTTCTCACCAAAGTAAGAATACATCGAAAAAGCACTTAACCACCTTCTACAAAACTTTTGACGAAATCAAAGACAAGAAGTTTGACGGCATGATTGTTACAGGAGCTCCTGTAGAACTTCTCGATTTCGAAGAGGTCGACTATTGGGAAGAACTCACAGAGATTTTTGACTGGGCTAAGAAGAATGTGTATTCTACACTCTACATTTGTTGGGGTGCTCAGGCCGGTCTTTATCATCATTACGGAGTTAAGAAAATCACTTATGATAAGAAGCTTAGCGGTGTGTACCGGCACCGTCCTCTAAATCCGTTACATCCGTTGCTTCGAGGCTTTGACGATGTCTTTTACTGTCCGCATTCTCGCAACACTGGTGTAAATAAGAGCGATTTGGAGAATATTGATGAGCTCGAGATTTTAGCTGCGGGTGATATCACAGGTGTGTCAATTGTGAGTAACAAAAACGGCAGACAGTTCTTCATACTTGGTCACTTTGAGTATGATGCCGATACTCTTGCGAATGAGTATTACCGCGATAAGAACAAAGGTTTAAATCCTGAAATTCCGCGCAATTACTTTCCTGACAACGATGTCACAAAAAAGCCTGTTATGGTATGGCGTAGTAGTGCTGCGTTGCTTTATTACAACTGGCTTAACTACTACTTATATCAGCAGACTCCGTACGATTTAGAGGACCTTAAAAAGCTCTACGACGAAGCGGCAGAAACTGAAGAATAAACACTTAAGGCGTGCTTTACAGCACGCCTTTTTTATGCCATTTTTTCTCGTAGTTGCAGTAGTATTTTCTTTTCTTTGCGTGATACCTGAACTTGTGTCATATTAAGTGCCCGAGCTGTTTCTACCTGAGTTTTGTATCTAAAATACCTAAGGTGTATCAGCTTTCTGTCATCTTCAGGCAGCGTGTCTAAAACATCAATAAGCGTCATTTTTTCAATCAGCTTGTCTTCGATAGACACACTTGCGATATCGAGTTCTTTGTTATCGCCATTGTCATTTTGTGCAGTAAGCGACATAACAGGAGAGCTGATATTAAGTGCTTCACTTGCCTTGTAGATGTCTACACCGAGCTGCTGGGCGAGGATTGATAACGGAATATCATCTGCATGCTCTTTTTTATACTCGTCAACGATTTTCTGTGCTTTTTGTGACAGCTCTTTTAAACTTCTTGATACTTTTATCATACCTCCATCGCGGAAAAGACGTTTTATTTCACCTAAGATAACAGGTACCGCGTAGGTCGAGAGCTTATACCCTAAAGTTTCATCGAAGTTGTCTACAGCTTTGATAAGGCCGACACAGCCTGCAGAGTACAGGTCATCGTACTCAATCCCTCTGCCTTTAAATTTCTTACAGCACGAGTGCACGAGACCTAGATTGTTGCTTATAAGTTCATCTCTTGTCATAGCCTGTACGGATTATTGTTTTTTCCATTATGACAGTTGTTCCAACGCCGACTTTTGAGCGCACTTTTATCGAGTCCATAAAGCTCTGCATAACCGCAAAGCCGAGGCCTGCACGCTCGTCGTTTGAGGTTGTAAAAAGCGGTTGTATCGCTTGCTTTACATCTTCTATCCCTACACCCTTGTCACGGATTTTTATTATAATTTTGTTTTGGTCGGTGATTTTTATGTTTATGTAAATTGTGCCGTGTGTGTCAGGATACGCGTGCACAATACAGTTAGTGACAGCTTCAGAAACTGCGGTTTTTATGTCAGCAAGTTCCGAGATAGTCGGGTCAAGACACAACACAAAAGCGGACACTGCACTTCGTGCAAAGCCCTCGTTTGTGCTTTTTGAAAGGAAATTTATATTAACTTCATTCAAGACGTTCATTTTAACACCCCCAGACTATCGATTCCCGACAGCATTATGATTTTTTTAAGTCCCTGTGGGACGTTCACTACCTTTAAACTTCCGCCTAAAAGCGACACCTGTCGGTATCTGCCCATAATAAGTCCTATGCCAGAGCTGTCCATAAACGACACATTTGAAAAATCGAGCTGCAGCTCTTTTGGTTTGTGCATCTGTGTTTGTGCATCGATTTTTGTGCGTATCGACTGCGCTCTGTGGTGGTCGATTTCACCGTAAATTTTCGCGGTCAGAACATCGTCTGAGTACTTTGTTTCTACCATATTTTCACTTCCTAAAAATAAATAAGCCTGTACTCATATCATATAAGTACAGGCTTGAAATTTTTGTTTTATTATGTTGTCGAAAGCTTATTTTTTAAGCGATTTTATAATGTGTGGTCGAAGCTCACCCGCAAGATACAGCGAGCCACAAATAAGAAGCGAACAATCGTTGTCGCACGCTATTTTATACGCCGTGTCAAAGGCATTTTTCGGGTTGCTGCTTACGACAACTTTTTCGAAATACTGCTTACAGATGTCAGCAAGCTCGTAGCAGTCGAGATTACGCGGATTTGGTACGTCTGTCACGACCACGATGTCAAATATCCCCTTAATAAGTGCGAGCGCGTCGTTTACATCTTTATCTTTGAGCATACCGATAAGAAGTGCTCTCTTTTCGCCTACAAAGCGCTGTGTTGCGTTTTTAAACGCAGTCATACCGTTTGTATTGTGAGCACCGTCGAGTACAACTACGGGCGAATCAGACAGCAGCTCGAAGCGAGCAGGGTTTACTGCTTTGCTAAGACCACTTTTAAGCTCGCTGTCAGTAAAGTTTACATTGCCGTTTTCTTTTAGTGCGTTTAAAGTAGCGATAGCAACCTTCGCGTTTTCTACCTGATGCTCACCACAAAGAGGGATAGTGATTTCAGTACCATTATAGGTGAATTTTGTGCCGTTAAGAGATAACTCCACATCTTCAAATTCTACACCTTCACTGCTGTACAGCTTGTTGTTTTTATCACTTGCTGTTTTGCTGATAATCTCACTCACGCTGTCACTCTGAAGAGAAGTAACAGTCAGCGAGTCATTTTTAATAATGCCACATTTTTGCACAGTGATTTCTTCAACAGTATCGCCTAGAATCGCGGTATGGTCGAGGTCGATTTTAGTCAGCACTGAGCACAGCGGTTTTTCGATAAGGTTAGTTGAATCGAGCAGACCGCCGAGTCCTGTTTCGCACACGATGATGTCGCAGTCGTTCTGCTTAAATATATAAAATGCGAGTGCGGTGAGAAACTCAAACTCGGTGATTATAATACCTTTTTTGTTTAATTTTTCAACTAAAGGGAAGAGGTGCTCTACAGCACTGCACAGCTCTTCACTTTTTACCATCTCGTTGTTTATCTGTATGCGCTCACAAAAGTCGGTGATGTACGGTGAGATAAAAAGTCCTGTTTTAAGTCCGCTTTCGGTTAATACGCGTGATATCATCTGGCACACAGAGCCTTTGCCGTTTGTACCTGCGACGTGGACAAAGTTTTGTTTTAGCAGGTCAGGAGATAGCACATCAAACAGAGTTCTTATTCTGTCAAGACCAGGTCTGGAGCCGAATTTGTCGAGTGAATGTATTTTTTCAAGTGCTTGTTCGTAAGTCATTATAATTCCTTTAAAGAAGATTTTTGTATATATCGTTTTTGCGAATTTTTGTGATTTTTGCGGCTTCTTTTGCGGCGTCTGTAGGTTTCATACCCTTAGCTATCAGTTTTTCGGAGATAGCGATAGCGTCGTCTAAGGTGTACTCATTTTCACTACTTTGAGTTTTGCCTTCTAAAATAAGTACGATTTCGCCTTTAAGCGAACCATCTGAGTATTTATCGTACGCTTCTTTAGTGGTAGTTCTAATGATTTCTTCGTGAAGCTTAGTGAGTTCTCTGGCGATAGTGAGTTTTCTGTCGCCGAAGGTGTCGTAAAAGTCTTTTAAAGTGTTCGGGAGTTTGTGCGGAGCTTCGTAAAAAATCATCGTACGGTTCTCAGATAAAAGTGACTCAAGGTGTTCGCCACGGCTCTTTTTGTTCACAGATAAAAAGCCCTCAAAGCAGAATCTTCCTGTCGCAAGACCTGAAACACAAAGTGCAGAAATAACAGCACTAGGCCCTGGTACAACAACAGTTTTAATTCCCTTTTCTTCACACTGCTTTATGAGCATTTCGCCGGGGTCGGATATACACGGCATACCTGCGTCCGTAACAATAGCACAGCTTTCGCCGTTTTTAATGCGGTCGCAGATAACCTCTCCTTTGAACTCTTTGTTGTGTTCAAAATAGCTTATCATCGGTTTCTTTATACCAAAGTGATTTAAAAGTTTTAATGTCACTCGTGTGTCTTCAGCCGCGATGAAATCGACCTCGTTGAGAGTTTCGATTGCACGTGGTGACATATCACCAAGATTGCCGATAGGCGTGCCGACAACGTAAAGAATACTCATATTCTGCCCTCTTTATATAATCCGTAGATTTCTTTCATTTCATCTGAGAAGTCGCCGTGTTCGTTTTCGATAAACAGCGTCGGTAATACTTGCATAAAGCCACGCTTGCCCTTTTTTCTGCCTTCGAGTAAGAAAAGTTTTGGTTCTTTACTTAAACGCTGTTGTACAAGACGCAGGCGCTTCGGCTCTATATCGAATTTTCTCATACTTTCCATAACGTCAGTGAGTCGTTCAGGACGCTGGCACACACAGAATCTGCCACCAAACTGAAGCAGATGTGATGCAGCCTCACAAATGTCATCTAAAGTACAGCTTTCTTCGTGTCTGGCTAAAAGCTTTTCCTTTTCTTCGTTTGTGATGCCCGAACCGCTGAGTTTATACGGAGGGTTACACACAACTATGTTGTAATATCCAAACGGTAGTACACCCTTAAGTTCTTTTAAATCAGCACACAACGGCGTAATGCACGCACAGTTTAGGCATCCGTTTTCTATATTATAGGCGATAGAGCGCTTGAGCATAGTAATAGCATCTTCTTGAATATCCAAAGCGACGAGTTCGCTGTATTTTTTCGTTCTTGTCCACAAAAGTGGCATAGTACCGCAGCCCGTACCGAGCTCGACGATTTTGTCGCTCTCTTTTACGGTGGCAAAATTCGCAAGCAAAATAGTGTCTGTCGAAAAATGGTAGCTGTCTGACACGATAATAGAAACACCATTTCCGAGTGGTTCAAGTTTTTCAAACTCTTTAAGCATTCTCTCACCTCACAAAGTTATTATAGCATATTAGCAAATTTATGCAAACACATAAATATTGTGCGTTATTAACCTATAGCTACGGTGATCGACGCTTCTATGTCACGTCTCGTTCACCTCCGCTTGTCCTTAAAAGTCCACGTACTCGATTAACCACCCTTATGACACTTCGTGTCCTTCGGGCAGTCCCATCTCGCACTTGATTTTTAAGGGCTACGGTGCTCGACGCTTCTAATAAACAAAAAAGCTCGTGACAAAAATCACGAGCTCTTTTATTAAGTAAGATTAGCCCTCAGCAATAGCTTCTACAGGGCACTGACCTGCGCAAGCACCGCAGTCAACACATGTGTCAGCGTCGATAGCGAAAGCACCATCACACTCAGCGATAGCCTCGCAAGGGCACTGATCTGCACAAGCACCACAAGCGATGCATGTATCCTTATCAATTACATAAGCCATTTAAATAAACCTCCTTATTAAATGATACAAGTATATTGTAACATACTTTATAAAAATTGCAATTATTTTGTCAAAATATTTTTATTCCAAATTTTTGAGCTCGTCGAGTTCCTGTTTGTTGACTTTGATAAAACCGTCCTTTAAGAGTTTAACTTCGCGTACTCTGAATGACTGCGGAGCGGCTTCGTCAGGAGTGTTATCCATCTTGACCTTGAGTGTCTGTGAGAGGAGATTGCTCTCGACTACAACACCCTTGCCGAGTGGAGTTTTAACGATAGCGCCGACTTTCGGAGTGCGTTTGAGTAAATCTGTGTACGCTTCCTGCTCGTATTTTAAACAGCACATAAGACGACCGCAAGTACCCGAAATTTTGACAGGAGAGAGGGAAAGGCCCTGCTCTTTTGCCATTTTGATGGATACAGGCTGAAATTCGCCTAAGAAGCTTGAACAGCAGAAAGGTTTACCGCATACGCCTAAACCACCGAGCATTTTCGCTTCGTCTCTTACGCCGATTTGTCTAAGCTCGATACGTGTTCTGAAAACTGACGCGAGGTCTTTAACGAGTGCTCTAAAGTCAACTCTGCCGTCAGCTGTGAAGTAGAACATAATCTTCGAGTTATCGAAAGTGTACTCAACATCAACGAGCTTCATCTCAAGATCGTGCTGAGCTACGAGCTTTTCACAGGTTTTGAGAGCATCTTTTTCTTTCTGCTTATTCTCGTTTAAGTGCTTTAAGTCTTCTTCAGTTGCTTTTCTGATGACTTTTTTGAGTGGGAATACGATGTTTTCGTCGCTTTCTTCGCGGTTAGCTGTAGCAACCTCGCCACATTCAACACCGCGGGCAGTCTCTACGATAACATATTCTCCACTTGTGAACTGTATGTCAACAGGGTCAAAATAGTAAATTTTGCCGACCTGTTTGAATCTTACTCCAATTACCTGAGCCATGAAATCCTCCTGTATTCTCCGCAAAGCCACGTACAAAGTAAATTCATATTGACGTTGCGGTCGGCTCTTATGATAGCTTTCGATGTGATTTCTATCAAGCCGATGATTTTTGATTTAGTAAGTTTTTTGGCGATAGCGACAGCGTATTCGTTGTCACTTTTTGCGCCGACAGAAATGTTAAGAGCGAGTCGTAAATACTCGGACACAGCGCTTAAAACCTCTTTGAATAGTGGTCTTGTGCTGAGTTTGTTGGTAGCGTAAAGAAGCTTTACTTCAGATAAACTGAGTATGCCCTCTACGATGTTTTTTGCAAGCAAGTCGGTTTCTTCGCTTACTGTGTCATCATTTTTAAGCGTAACAACCTGAACTCGTGATAATATAGTTGACAGCATTCTACTGCTACTTTTTGCTGTGAGAATAAAAAGTGTGCGCTGTGGCGGTTCTTCCAAAATCTTTAAAAACGCGTTCTGTACAATTTCAGACATACTCGTGTCTACATCGTGCAGAATGAAAACTTTCGTGTCAGCTTCATTAGGTTTAATGCTCGCGTCCCTTATGAGGTCGCGGATTGAATCGATGTTAATTGAGTTGGTTTTACCCGCAGTTTTTGCGGTGTATATATCCGAGTGACCGCCCGAAAGTGCCTTTATGCAGTTAGAGCATGTGTCGCACGGACGATTACTACAGCTACACACAGCAAGACGCGACAAGTACTGCGTTGCGTATTTGCGTGCATCGTGAGTACCGCCCTCTATAAGTACAGCGTGAGGCATACGGTCAGACTCAGTGTATTTAGAAAAAACAGCTTCGATTTGCGTTTTGTTGATATCCACCGTAGCACCTCCATTTCTTCGATTATATCATAGATGATAATAAAAATCTATGTTTATTTTAATTTAACAATATTTGTGACAATGCCCTTGTCTGTGATGTCAATGTAAGCGTACGATGCGCCGTATCCGTGAAGTGAACCGGGGTTTAAAATATGCAGACCATCGTCGTACTCGTATAGTGCGTTGTGAGTGTGACCGAAAACAACAATGTCGGCTTTTTCTTCACGCGCCGCACAGCACAGGTTGTACAGCGTCATTTTAGCGTTGTACACGTGTCCGTGGGTGATGAAAATCTTTTTGCCTTCTAAAACTACAGTTTCAGTAAGCGGTAGGGTAGAGCCTAAATCGCAGTTACCCTTAACCGCAAAGAAAGCCTTGTCGCTGTGGTACATTTTAATTTCTTCAAGTTCGCCTGTGTTGTCGCCACAATGGATAACAACATCGGCATTTCTTTGCTCCTGCAGAGCTTTTTTAAATGAATAAAAATCTCCGTGTGTATCGGAAACAACAAGTATTCTCATAAAAACTCCTGTCATAAAAAGTCATATACCGCATAGTATATTATTGAGGTGTTATGTATGGCTAACAATGAGCAAATAAACGCGATGATAAACCAGCTGTCAGAAAAACTCAATACAGATTCACAGCAGCTAAAAGACGCTCTGCAAAAGGGGAATTTTCAGCAGGTGCTGAAAAATATGGATGAAAACCAAGCGCAAAAAATAAGCGAGATTTTAAACGACCCCGAGCAGTCAAAAAAGGTGCTTAACTCTTCGTATGCACAAGCGCTTATCAAAAAGCTGATGGGATAATATGGACGACATAAGTTCAAAACTTAGCGAAATTATGAGTGACCCCCGAGCATTAGAGCAGATAAAAGGGCTCGGGGAAATGCTCGGAATAACAGATGCGTTTAACAATAACGTACATAATACCGAAAAGCCACAAAAGACGGATACAAACGCTCTTAGTACATCGCTTTTGTCGCCTGATATGATGTCGGCTGTGTCAAAGATAATGCCAATTTTATCTAGTGCTAACAAAGAAGATGATGTGAGCAGACTGCTTTTTGCACTGCGACCGTTTTTATCCGATGAACGCAGAAAAAAGCTCGAAGAAGCCGAAAAAATCCTGAAAATAATGAAGCTTTTGCCGCTTTTGAAGGATATGAAAATCCTCGATTCTATATTCTAGGAGGTAGCTATGGCTGACAATATGCAAAGCGACGCGATTAAACGCTTTAACCAGATGTATTCAAACGCTCAACCTAAGAAAGCTCCTCCCGTAGTGCCTGAAAAAAAGCCTGAAAAGCACGAAGAACCAAGGAATGTTTCTCAAGAGAAAAATAAGAATGACTCTTTTCTCGACGTTCTTATGCGTGACAAAGAGAAAAGTTTAATCCTTATTCTGATTATTATTCTGATAAGCGAAAAGGCGGATTCGACGCTCATTCTCGCTTTACTGTACATTATACTCTGACGTGACCGTCGCCTCTGATAATGAACTTTGTGCTGACGAGGTTTTCGAGTCCCATCGGACCGCGAGCGTGAAGCTTCTGTGTAGAAATTCCGATTTCAGCACCTAAACCGAACTGACCGCCGTCAGTAAAGCGAGTTGACGCATTTACATAAACAGCAGATGAGTCAATTTCATTTAAGAATTTTTCTGCGTTGTGGTAGTTTTGTGTGATGATAACTTCTGAGTGACCGCTTGAGTACTTTGCGATGTGCTCTATTGCTTCGTCTATGTCTTTTACAACTTTAACAGCTAAGATGTAGTCTAAAAATTCTGTTGCGTAGTCATCATCTACGGCTTCTGTACACTGCGGTAAAATAGCGCGTGTTTTCTCGCAACCGCGGATTTCTACGTTTTTCTCTTTGAGTGCGTCAAAAATCTCAGGTAAAGCTTTGTCTGCTATTTTCTCGCTTACAAGCATTGTTTCTAACGCGTTGCACACAGAAACACGTGATGTTTTTGCGTTGAAAATAATCTCTTTTGCCATATCAATGTCGGCACTTTCGTCGACATAAGCATGACAGTTGCCGACACCTGTCTCGATTACAGGAACTTTTGCGTTTTCAACAACAGCACGGATAAGACCCGCACCACCGCGTGGAATGAGTACATCGAGGTAGTCGGTAAGACCCATAAGCTCGATTGAGCTCTGGCGTGTTGTGTCTTCTACGAGATTGATACAATCCTTAGGGAGTCCTGCCTTAAAAATAGCTTCACGCATAATCTCCACAATAGCTTTGTTGGAGTTAATAGCCTCTTTGCCACCTCGAAGAATTACACAGTTGCCTGCTTTAAGACACAGCGCAGCTGCATCAGCAGTTACATTCGGACGGGATTCGAAGATAATACCGATAACGCCTAAAGGTACAGTAACCTTTGTGATTTCAAGACCGTTTGACAAAGTGTTGCCCGAAAGCACCTTACCTACAGGGTCAGGCATAGCGATGATTTCTCTGACACCATTTGCGATACCCTCGATTCGCTCTTTGTTAAGTCTTAGTCTGTCGAGCATAGCGTCGGAAAGTCCGTTTTCTTTACCGTTTTTAATATCAATATCGTTGGTTTTGATAATAGCATCGCTGTTTAAAACTAAAGCATCAGCGATGTTTTTTAATGCGTCGTTTTTCTCCTTTTTTGCTGTAAGGAGAGCTCTCGACGCTTTTTTTGCGTTTATACCTAATTCTTTTACGCTTAACATAAAATCACCTTATCCTTTGAAGAGAGTGCCGACCTGTTTGCCGTCCTCAAAAATCTCGTATAAAACTTCAGGGTTGTCGCCGTTTACTACAACACAGTCGATATCAGCGTCTGTGACGTACTTTGCGGCTTTGAGCTTTGTGGCCATACCGCCTGTGCCTCTGTTAGAGCCTGAGCCGTTTGCCATTTGCATAATCTCGTCTGTGATTTCTTCGACTACGTCGATATGTACAGCGTCTTTGTTTGTACGTGGATTATCAGTATACAGACCGTCGATGTCGGTGAGGATAACGAGAGTATCTGCGTTTATGAGTGTAGATACAATAGCGGAAAGCATATCGTTGTCGCCGAAGTTGTTGCCTTCGAGCTCATCGATAGCAACTGTGTCGTTTTCGTTGACAATCGGGATGATTCCCATAGAAAGCAGGGTGTTGAATGTATTCAAAACGTTTTCTTTTTTGTGGTCGTTGTCGACAGAGTATTTTGTAAGCAGTACCTGTGCGACGGTGTTGTTGTACTCCGAGAAAAATTTGTCGTACATAAACATAAGTTCGCACTGACCTATAGCCGCTAAAGCCTGTTTTTCTCGAGTTGAGCTAGGTCTTGCGTCTAAACCGAGTTTACCTACTCCGACTCCTATAGCACCGGATGATACGAGCACGATGTCGTGACCGCTGTTTCTTAAATCTGACAGCACCTTACAAAGTGTGTCGACTCTGCGTAAATTTATTTTACCGTTTTCGTATGTGAGGGTCGATGTGCCGACCTTTACTACAATTCTTTTTTTATCCATATTAAACCTCTTTTTGCTGTGATTTTTAGTACATTCACAGCGGCTAAAATTCACCAAATATCATTATACTACATATTTGTCAAAAATAAAAGTATAATTTATGTTAAATATATAAACAGTAAATTGAGCGAAAATGTTTACAAAATGAGCTGCTTGGTCTATACTAAGGGCAGATTATTTAGTTTACTCTATGGAGAAAATTATGGAAAACACTTTAGAAATAAAACCGACCAGAGCACTGCTTGTCAGCGTTGATACGGGTGACTTTGATGCACAGTCATCACTGCTTGAACTTTTTGAACTCGCGAAAAGTGCGGGAGCTGACCCTGTACTCAGTATCGAGCAGAAGTTAAACCATTTAGAACCTGGCACATGTGTAGGTAGCGGAAAATTACTTGAAATAAAAGAAGCGTGCGAGATACACGAAATCGACTTGCTTATTTTCGATTTGGAACTGTCACCTGTACAGATTCGTAATATCGAAACACAGACCGACACCCGTACAATCGACCGTACTATGCTTATTTTAGATATTTTCGCACAGCGTGCTAAGTCAAAAGAAGGTAAACTGCAGGTAGAACTTGCACAGCTTAAATATATGCTTCCTCGACTTACCGGTAAAGGTATCGAGATGTCCCGTCTGGGCGGTGGTATCGGAACCAGAGGTCCTGGTGAAACAAAGCTTGAGACAGATAAACGTCACATTCGTCGAAGAATGGAGACTTTAAAAGCACAGCTTAAAGAAGTCGAACAGCACCGCGAACAGTTAAGACGTAGACGAAAGAAAGACAACGTAATAACTGTCGCTATAGTCGGCTATACAAACGCAGGTAAATCAACGCTTATGAACTTTCTGACACAGGCTGGAGTGCTCGCTCAAGACAAGCTTTTTGCGACACTTGACCCGACTTCGCGTGCTTTAAAGCTTCCAAACGGAGTTTCTGTTATGATGATTGACACCGTTGGTTTAGTCAGACGTTTGCCTCATCATCTTGTTGAAGCGTTCAAGTCGACTTTAGAGGAAGCAGCCCTTGCTGATATTATCTTAAACGTGTGCGACGCAAGCTCAGACGAAGCGTCTTTACACCTTGATGTAACACAAAAACTGCTTGTTGACTTAGGCTGTGTCGATACACCTATTATTCCTGTGCTTAACAAGTGTGATTTGTTAAATGACGAGATGGACATTATGCGTATCACTGATGCTGTGAAAATCAGCGCAAAGCACGGTGTAGGTATTGACGAACTCTTAAAAGCGGTCGAAGATAATCTTCCACGCAGAGTAAAATGCGTGAAGCTTTTGTTTCCGTTTGATAAAGCGGGTTTAGCAGCTTCACTTCGTACAACATCTACTGTAAACCAAGAAGAATACACAGAAAACGGAGTAGAGGTCGAAGCTATTATCGACGAAGCGACTTACGGAAGATTAAGAGAATATATTGTAGAATAATTTTTGGCGGTACACTCTTGTGTGCCGCCTTGCTATTTTAATCGCTTTGTGTTAATATATATTATGTATAAATATGGAATCGGGCGGTTGATATGGACGTACGCATAAACGACAGAATAATACTGAAAAAACCGCATCCGTGCGGATGTAACGAGTTTTTAGTCACCAGAATCGGAATGGACTTCAAGATTAAGTGTACTAAATGCTCGCACGAGGTTATGGTACCTAGAAAAAATGTCGAAAAAAGTATCCGAAAAATTCTTCGTGAAGATAATGAATAAGAGGAAAAACTATCTTAGATAAACTCGAGATTTTTTAAAAAAGATTTGAAGAACTGAGCAAGAGAATGTACGAGCCTGACGTTGCGGCTGACCCTGTAGTTTTCAGAGAAGTGAACAAGGAGCTTTCTTCAATTACTCCGA
The DNA here is from genome assembly GCA_045532065.1 of Ruminococcus sp. GTDB lineage: Bacteria > Bacillota > Clostridia > Oscillospirales > Acutalibacteraceae > Ruminococcoides. Next base: position 15,124 of record JAZSFG010000021.1, read on the forward strand.
TTGTCGAAAAGTACCGCGAGTATAAAGTGGCTAAAAACGCAATAGAAGAAGCGTTATCGCTTTTAGACGAAGCAGGTCTTGACGACGAAATGAAGGCTCTCGCACAGGCTGAGCTTGCTGAAAATAAAGAGAATATCGTAAAATTTGAAGAAGAACTCAAGATTTTACTTTTACCTAAAGACCCTAATGATGAGCGAAATGTTATCGTCGAAATCCGCGGTGGTACAGGTGGCGAGGAGTCATCACTTTTCGCTTCTGACCTCTTCAGAATGTACACTATGTACGCAGAAAAACGTGGCTTTTCAGTTGAGATTTTAAACGCTAACGAAACCGAGCTTGGCGGATACAAGGAAATCTCCTTTATGATCAACGGTGATGGTGCGTACTCTCGCTTTAAGTATGAGTCAGGCACACACCGAGTTCAGCGTGTCCCACAGACAGAAAGCGGTGGTAGAATTCACACATCTGCGGCGACAGTTGCGGTGCTTCCTGAGGCGGACGATGTCGAGGTTGACATCAATCCTGCAGATTTACAAATTGATACCTTCCGTAGCTCGGGTGCAGGCGGTCAGCATATCAACAAAACATCTTCTGCTATCCGTGTGACTCACCTGCCGACAGGTATGGTGGTTGAGTGTCAGGATGAACGAAGCCAGTATAAGAATAAAGATAAGGCGCTGAAAGTCCTTAAAAGCCGACTTTTAAAAGTTGAACAGGATAAACAGCATGCCGAAATTGCACAGGACAGAAAATCACAAGTCGGTTCGGGTGACAGAAGTGAAAAAATCCGTACATATAACTTCCCTCAGAGCCGACTAACTGACCACAGAATCGGGCTTACTCTTTATAAACTCGACGATATACTAAACGGCAATCTCGACGAGGTTGTAGAAGCTCTTATTACTGCACAAAGAGCACAGCAGTTAAAAGAAAGCATGGAAAATTAATTTATGAATACACTTTTATTAAGCGACAAAAAGAATGACATAAAAACAGCCGCCGAGATACTAAAAAACGGTGGCGTTGTCGCTATGCCTACAGAGACTGTCTACGGCTTAGCTGCTGATGCGTTAAACGGCGAAGCGGTAAGCAAGATTTTTAAGGCTAAAGGCAGACCGATGGACAATCCGCTTATCGTTCATATCTCCTGTATTGACGATATAGAACGTTTTAATCTGGTGGAAGAGTTTCCGCAAAAAGCACGCGCTTTGGCTGAAAAATTCTGGCCGGGTCCACTCACTATGATTATGAAAAAATCAGACGTCATTCCTGACGAAGTTAGTGCCGGACTTTCGACAGTTGCTATACGCCTTCCGTCTCACAACACAGCTCGTGAGCTGATAAAAGAGAGCGGTACAGTTTTAGCGGCTCCTTCTGCTAACCGCTCGGGTTCTCCGAGTCCGACAACCGCACAGCACGTTAAAGACGATTTGTTTTCTCTTATTGACGCTATTATCGACGGCGACTCCTGTGCTGTCGGAGTTGAAAGCACAGTTATTACTCTTGCGACTGATAAACCGCGACTTCTCCGTCCGGGCCTTGTGACAGTCGAGCAGATTGAAGAGGTAATCGGCGAAATCGAAGTCGACAACGCGGTGCTTTTTAAACTTGAAAACACCGAAAAAGCCGCTTCTCCTGGTATGAAATATAAACACTACGCGCCGAAATCTAAAGTCGTGCTTTTAAATTGCGAGGGTGATAAATTCGCAGATTACGTTAACGCTCAGTTTGAAAAAGACGATTGTGTTGGCGCTATTTGCTACGATGAGGATATTAAGCACATTAAAGCTAAAACTATACCAATAGGTAAAAGTGATGATTTAGAGGCTCAGGCACAGATGTTATTCTCTGCACTCAGACAGGTTGACGAGATCGGCGGTTTTTCTGTAGTATACGCTCACTGCCCACAAAAAACAGGAGTGGGAATGGCTCTTTACAACCGACTTATCCGTGCGGCATCATTCGAGGTGATTGATGTTGAGTAACGGCGTAGTATTAGGACTCACTGGCCCTACAGGAAGCGGTAAAAGCTTAGTGTGCGATTATCTGTGCGAAAATGGATTTGTGAGAATCGACGCTGATAAGGTAGCTAGAGAAGTAGTCGAAAAAGGTTCGCCTGCACTCTCGCAGTTAGTCGTAAAATTTTCATACGAGATTTTAAATACAGACGGTACACTTAACCGCAAAAAACTCGCGCAAATAGCGTTTTCGTCGAGTGAGAACACAAAAGCACTAAACGAAATTACACATCCGTTTATTATCGAGCGTGTGAAATTGTGTATCAGCGATTATAAAAACAGCGGACATTCAAGAATTGTTTATGACGCACCTCTACTTTTTGAGAGTGGAACTGATGCTCTGTGCGATAAAGTCGTGGCGGTTGTTGCTGATCTTGATGTGCGTAAAAAAAGAATAATGAGCAGAGATAACCTTTCAGAACTTGAAGTAGAAAAAAGAGTAAACGCTCAGCATAGCGACTCTTTCTACACCGAAAAAGCAGATTTTGTTATCTTAAACAATGGCAACACTATTGATTTATCCGAGAAGGTTGCGGCAGTGTTTACTGAGCTTACGAGGTGAAAAATGGCGCATTACGAAAAATCCAAGAAAAAAGGTCATGGTTGTTGTGGCGGTATATTCACCTTTATTTTAGTGGGCGTTGTGGCGATTTTACTTCTCTTTTTCTGTACTGACACTTTAAGCGGTATAAAAAGCAAGGTTATGCAGCGCTTTTATCCACTCGACTACAGCGAATACGTTTCTCAGTACAGCGAAGAATATTCGGTCGACGAAACCCTTATTTTCGCAGTTATTCGCACTGAAAGCGGATTTCACGCTGATGCACAGTCGGGAGTCGGTGCTTTAGGGCTTATGCAGATTATGCCAGAAACCTACGACTATATGCTGATGCTCGAGGGTAACAATAGTGACCACGATGACAACGAACTTTTAAACCCACAAGTAAATATTAAGTACGGAACGTATTACTTGAGCATTTTGCTTGACCACTATGATGGTAAAGAGCAACTTGCAGTAGCCGCGTATAACGGTGGTATCGCTAATGTAGATAGTTGGCTTGAGGATACACGATACTCACAAGATGGAATAACTTTAAGCGAGATTCCGTACAACGAAACTTCACAATATGTAGAGCGAGTCGAAAGTGCAAAAAAGATGTATGAATCGCTTTATTATGATAACAATTAGAGTGAGTCAAGCGAATCCGAATCAGCCTAAATCATAGTGCTTTCGCCACTTTTTGGCGTTTCGAACTCCACAGGCGTTAGCCTTGTAGAGTTCTCAGCCACCAAAAATTGACTGAAATCCCTTATAATTTAGGTCGTAGAATTTTTGATTCAAGGATTTTTGGCTCAATCGCGACAAAAACACAGTGAATCCTGACGGATTCACGAGTATTTTAACAAAGAGTGGACAAAAATAATCCATCAAAAATCTGATTTGGATTCGCTTGGCTCACTCTACCATAGGAGGAATATATATGTCTGATAAAACAAAAGCACAGCTTTTAAAAGAAGAAATTATGATGAAAGAGAGAAAAGGCGCTGCTGATTACACAGCAGACGACCTTAAAAGCGCTGACGAATTCTGTGTGAACTATAAAGAGTTTTTAGATTTCTCGCGCACAGAGCGTGAGGCTGTTGTATATTCAGTTGAACTTGCTAAGAAGTATGGGTTCACAGAGTACGATAACAGCAAAAAGTACAATGCAGGCGATAAGGTCTATATCGTTAACCGCGATAAAGCAGTAGGTTTTGCTGTTATCGGTAAAAACGGCACAAAGAATGGTGTAAAGCTAGCTATTGCACACGTTGACTCACCTCGTATCGACTTAAAGCCAAATCCACTTTACGAGGAAAGCAACCTCGCACTCTTCAAAACTCACTACTACGGTGGTATTAAAAAGTACCAGTGGACAACTATTCCACTCTCACTTCACGGCACTGTTGTAAAGCTTGATGGTACTAAAGTTGACATCCGCTTAGGTGATGATGAAAACGAGCCTTGCTTCTGCATCACAGACCTGCTTCCACATCTCGACCGTGAACAGGCGACAAAGACTATGAACAAAGCGTTTACAGGCGAAGACCTCAATATCTT
>JAZSFG010000088.1:0-3173 GCA_045532065.1 Ruminococcus sp.
GGCGAGGCTCTCTACGCTGACGACCTGTACTTTGACAATATGCTGTACGGCTCAGCGCTGAGAAGTAAATATCCTCGTGCAAAAGTGCTTTCCATAAACACGCAAGAAGCTAAAAAAATCGACGGTGTTGTAGCTATTATCACCGCAAAAGATTTAGACGGCAAAGAAAAAATCGGTCACTTAAAAAAGGACTGGGATGTACTGATAAAAGAAGGCAACATCACGCATTACTTAGGTGATGCGATAGCGCTTGTTGCCGCAAAAACACAGGAAGCTTTACAAAAAGCAAAAGACGCGATAGTTGTAGAATACGAAGAACTACCTGCGGTTTTTTCTCCGCAAGACGCCTTAAAAGATAACGCACCTCTAGTGCACGAAGATGGGAATGTTTTATCAACCGAACATCTCGTTCGCGGAGATGCCGATAAGGTTATAAATGAGAGCAAATACAAGGTAACAACTCACTACAGCGTTCCGTTTACTGACCACGCATTTATGGAGCCTGAGTGCGCTGTTGCAGTGCCTGAAGACGGTGGTGTACACATCTACAGCGGTGACCAGGGTATTTATCAGACACAAAAAGAATGTGCCGAAGCGACAGGCTTACCAATAGATAAAGTAAGAGTAACGGCTATGATGGTCGGCGGAGGTTTCGGCGGTAAAGAAGATATGAGCGTACAGCACCACGCGGCTGTTTTAGCTCTAAAAACAGGCTGTGCTGTTAAAGTAAAACTCACTCGTGATGAAAGCTTGCTTGTACACCCTAAGCGGCACGCGATGGAGATGGATTTCACCACAGCGTGTGACGAAAACGGACGCTTAACCGCTATGAAAGCTGTTATAACTTCTGACACAGGCGCGTATGCGTCTTTAGGCGGTCCTGTACTACAGCGCGCATGTACTCACGCGGCAGGTCCATACAACTATCAGGTTATCGATATCTTTGGTCAGGCGGTTTATACCAATAACCCTCCTGCAGGAGCTTTTCGTGGATTCGGTGTAACACAGAGCTGTTTTGCTACCGAACAAAACTTGAATCAACTCGCCGAAATGGTAGGAATTTCGCCATTTGAAATTCGCTACAGAAACGCGATTAAGCCAGGTGATATCTTACCTAACGGTCAGATTGCAGACAAAAGTACAGCGCTTATTGAGACACTCGACGCGGTGCGTGATATTTACGAGAAAAATCCCGATTGTGGTATCGCATGTGCTATAAAAAACAGCGGTCTCGGTGTTGGAATTCCCGACACAGGCAGGTGCAGGTTAGAAGTGAAAAACGGCAAGGTTTACGTCCACTCGAGTGCTGCGTGTATCGGTCAAGGCATGGGCACTGTACAGGTGCAAATGGTAAAAGAGACAACCTATCTGCCGATTAAAAAAATCGAGTATGTAACTCCTGATACACAGACCGCGCCTAACGCAGGCAACACAACTGCTTCACGACAGACACTTTTTACGGGCGAAGCGGCGGTAAGAGCCGCAAAAATGCTCAAAGCTGATTTAGAAAAGCACGGCTCACTTGAGAAACTCGAGGGCAAGGAGTATCTAGGAGAATACACGGGTATCACCGATAAAATCGGCTCAGATAAAGAAAATCCTATAAGCCATATTGCGTACGGATACGCAACACATCTTGTTATCCTTGATGAGCAGAACAATGTTAAGGAAGTCATAGCTGCTCACGATGTTGGCACGGCAGTAAACCCGAAAGCGGTCGAAGGACAAATCGAGGGTGGTGTCGTGATGAGTCTTGGATATGCACTAACAGAGGACTTCCCGCTTGAAAACGGTAAACCTAAAGCAAAGCTAGGCACTTTAGGACTTTTCAGAGCGATGAAAACCCCTGATGTTAAGGCGATTATCATCGAAAAGCCTGACAAAACTTTAGCTTGTGGTGCAAAGGGTATTGGCGAAATATGCTCTATCCCTACCCCTCCTGCGGTTGCACTCGCGTACTATAATCGCGATAAGATTCTTCGTACAAAACTACCTATTCATAATACACCGTACAAAAAATAAACATATAAAAGCCTCCTTTACATTATGGAGGCTTTTGTGTTATAATCACTGAGATTTCTATATTTTGGCAGGGTTTATTATGATCACTATATTAAGAAAACTTTTTATTAAAGGTGATGACGAAGCTCAGGTGCGTCGAAAGACAGGCGTGCTGTGTAGCGCAGTCGGAATCTTCTTAAACATCCTTTTGTTCGCAATCAAATACTTCGCTGGACTAATCAGCAACTCCATAGCGATTACAGCCGATGCGTTCAACAACCTCTCTGATGCGGGTTCATCTCTCATTTCACTCATCGGATTCAAATTCGCGGGCATGAAACCGAACACAAAGCACCCGTTCGGGCACGGTAGAATCGAGTACCTCTCAGGACTCGGAATTTCTATCGCAATTATCGTCGTTGCGGTTGAGCTGTTCACCACATCTGTCGAAAAAATCATAAATCCTGAGGACGTTGAATCAAGCACACTCGCGATGATTATTCTCGGAATCTCTATCGCTGTGAAGGTTTATATGTTCTGCTACAACCGCTCAATCGGCAAGAAAATCAACTCCGCAGGTATGAAAGCAACTGCTATGGATTCACTCACCGACTCTGTAGCTACTGTAGTTGTTCTGATTTCTATGATAATTTCCAGATTCACAGGACTTTACATCGATGGCTACTGCGGTATTTTAGTTTCTATTTTCATCCTCTACGCAGGTATCACAAGTGCAAAAGAGACTTTAGCGCCACTGCTCGGCACAAAGCCAGACGAAGAGCTTGTCGAAAAGGTTCACTCTATCGTTTTATCATATGACAAGGTGTATGGTATTCACGATATGGTAGTCCACGATTACGGTCCGGGTAGACAGCTGATTTCTCTACACGCAGAGGTTGACGGAAGTGAAGACATCTACGAAATCCACGATGTTATCGATACTATCGAGAGAGAGTTATTCGAACAGCTTTCGGTAGAAACAACTATACACATGGACCCTATTGACATTCACAACGAAGAAACTAAAGAAACAAAACAAAAGGTCGCACAGCTCGTGACAGCGATACATGAAAATGCTAATATCCACGATTTCAGACGAGTTCCGGGCACCACACACACTAATCTGATTTTCGACATTGTCGTACCGTTCGAATGTAAACTAAGCGACGATG
>JAZSFG010000182.1:0-12790 GCA_045532065.1 Ruminococcus sp.
TAGATCTGCTCAAATTGTTCGAACACAATACCTGTTGGAAGAGTATCATAGAACTTGTAGTAATATGTTTCATAATCCTTCAGGTTAGATGGGAGCTTACCTGTCCACTTGTAGTAAGCTGTGTCGTTGATATCAAAGTCTTCGTGCTCGCCGAAAGTACCGTCGATTGTATCGTTGATAGTTTTGTCAACTGATGGGATACTGCTCTTAGGAGAAACAGTCTCGTCCTTGATAACACGGAGGATAAACTTTGTGTAAGAATCGTACTCGCCTGCGAGTGAGTTGTCCTGATCTTTCACTAAATAATAACCAGGTGTCAAACCTGAAATTGTATAGTAGCTCTTGTCAGTAGTTTTGCCGTCAGCATCAGTAACAACGTTCTCTGTATAAGCCTGAGTACCTGTGTTTTTACCTGCTACGATATGCTTAGCAAAAATAGCAGCAAGAGCATCAAGAGTTTCGGAGTCTGTTGTGATGTTATCAGCCATAGCTTCTGCAAGAGTAGCTGCGTCTTTAACACCGAGAAGTTTCTTCATAGGTGAATCGTCAGCAGCAGCAGTAGCAGCGTCATGAATTTCCTTAAGCAGAGCAGCTGAATTGTCATAGCCATCGCCGACAATAGCAGAACCCCATACGATATTAGTCAGAACCTGAGTGTCAGTGCCGCTGACATTCTCAAGTGTACCTGAGAAAATCTGGTAAGCCTCATAGGTGTGTCCTTTAGTTGGATTGTTGATAGTCAGAGTATGTGTGTCAGCAGCAAAAGCAGTAATGCTTATGCTCATAATCATAACAAGACATAAAATGACAGCAATCGCTTTTTTCATAGTTTTTTCTTCCTTTCATTTTTAAATATATAGCGTAGATACAACCTCGACGTAAGAGGATATTTGCCGAGGCAGGTGACGTTTATGACCTGCCCTCCTTTTTTCGTCTGTAAAAATGGATGTATCCGTAAATCAGCGTAACTACGGCGATAATGCCTAGGCCGCTGAATGTGTACATATTAGTGCCTGCTCCACCGGTTGAAGGCAGGCTGACGGCTGCGTGGTTTGTTATCGTGTTCGCACCCGTATTTTCGTCGATTTCGTAGGTGACGAGATATTGTCTGTTAGAAAGAGTAATCAGTTCTCCTTCACCAACAACCGACTGGTAGTAAAGTATTGTTGTGCCGTCGTTTTCAAGGACAGCAGTTTTTCTGTCATCTGAGGTAGAACCGATTCCGCTGACCTCTCTGACAAAGTATCCTTGTTGCTCTACCTTTGCATCTTTTTCAGGTAGTGGCACTCTGAAAGCACCCTTAAAGCCGTTTTGGGTATCAAGCCTCAGCAGTCGTGCGTTTCCCAAAGCATCAAGTACCAACTGTTCACCTGCTTCGGTGTTTTGGTAAAGAACAACGAATACTGTTTTATCATCACCTTCGGCATCAGCACCGCTCCACAGCTTAGTCACAGGGATTTCACCGTAGTACACGAGCTTTTCGTTTGTAACCTTGGCGGCACCAAACACGCCGTTCGGAGCACCGATGTAATCAGTGTAGCGATTAGACCCCGTTTTTCCTATAACATTAAGGTTTAAAGGATCGTAGCCCATATGGAATGTAGCGGTAGGAACCTGTTTTACTGCGTAACAGTTGGTATCACTTTCAATGGTGATATCACGAACGGAGTATATATCGCTTGGTTGTTCCGTTAGCGTATAAGTGCCACGTTTGAGGTTGTCTACCTGTGCTGTGCCTGTGGTCTTATTGGCTTTAACCGTAACTTCTAAGGAGATATCGGCGGAATGTTCATTTCCATCCTCGCTGCGGTGGAGGATAAATTGGAAAACCTGATCAGTGTTTGAAATCAGTTCCTTAGTGATTTCCTTAGTGATACGGATGCTGCCGCTTATAACATTGACGATGTGGACATTGTCCTTGTCAACAATTCCGTAACCGTCTTCCAGACGTTTGCTCACTACTTCGTCGCTGACCTCGGTACCCGGACCACCCCTGCCGTTATGAACGTTGACATCAGGTCTTCTCGTATTGCTTTCAAGCACAGAAGCTTCAGAAAGTTCATAAGCCGTGTAGGTTATGTGAAGGGTGTAGTCCTCCACGTGCTGACCCGCTATGGTAGCCTTGTGAGAATCAAAGTCAGCGGTTTCGCCGTTTTTCGTCAGTCGGAAGGTGAAATATCCGACAGGTCCGTGGCTACTATCATCATCGTATGTGTAATCGATGACAACGGTATTATCTTCTGACTCCATCAGATGTTTCCACTGTTCGTCAGTCAGGTCTTTTCCCATTGCGTATTTCAGCAGGAAGGTATCATTTTGAAGACCGTCATCAGCATGTGCGTCAGGGTCCAGAGCGTTCTGGATAGGACCAAAGTCCAAACCTGAACGGTCAGGGATATCTGAATGTACTTTAGTGAATCTTGTATGATTGTAGAAATATTTAAGGCTGTCAATCGGACTATCGTCACGTCCGTTTATGGTGTCACCCAGATAAACAGTTACCTCGCTGTTGCCTTGATTAAGGTTGAGCAATCGGACGTTAACGGTAGGCACAGGCAATTCAAGAGCTGTACCACCCACATCAATAGAGGCGTACTTATTGGTATCAATAGCGTTGCCACCAACGAAATCTTCCTTAGCCTTTACGTAGAAGCGTCCCGTCCAAGCAACGTTGCCCGAAAGCGTTCGGTTACTCCAGCTGATACGCATATCGCCGTTTGCGTCCTGCGTCAGTTGACCGTGACCTCGAGTTCCTTGTCGTGTGCCGATAAACTCACCATCCAAGGTGATCCAGTCATTAGGTTCTAAGATAATCCAGTCACGAGCACCGTCGGAATATAAAACGCTACGCCCTGTGTAGCTTCCTTTATTAACCCAGGCGATAGGATAGAAAGAATCGCTTATCACGTCTTCTATATCACCACTGATTTCCTGAGTCTCTTTTGGCGTCAGACTAGAGAACAGCAAATCATGAAGAACCTCGGTCAAATCTGATGCGTCTTCAAGCATATTAGCGTACTGAGGAAGAGATGCTATATCCTGCAGTACCTGTTTACCACCCTCAACGTTATTCATGCCCAGTCCGATGGTAACAAGAGTTGATTCTCTTCTAACCTGAGCACCAAAGCTTCGTATCTGTGAGTAGATAGTATCAAGTGGTGGTGCACTGTTGTCACTTCGTACCGGTGCACCGTCGGTGATGAGAATAGTAAAGGTGTATTTTGGATCTTTTGTAAATTTATCGTTTGATGAGCCATCTTTGTAGGTTATGTTACCCGTCAGATGATTATAAGCGTGCTCTAAAGCGAGATCCTGACGAGTACCACCACTTGTGTTAATGGAGTTTACTGCGTCCACCAGAGTGTCAGCATTCTCAGGTGTAAGCTCCATAGGACCCATACAGTGGGTCTCATCTACAGTCTTGGTAAATCGAATCAGAGTTGCTGTGTTTTCTACGTTTGCATCAGATAGCTGATAGACAGCTCTTGAAATAGATTCCTCAAGATAATGCAGACGATTGTACTGGTCAACAGCGGTGTATACCTGATAGGTTTTGTTACCACCTGAGCCAATATCGTTTCCAAGGGTACCTGCGATAGTCATTCCAAGGTCACCACCGTTGGCACGAACTGTCTGTCCCTGATTATTTGTAGTAGGCTGGTCGCTGAAGCTGACATTTGACTGAGGGAAAATCGCAATCTCGCCTTCCTGACGATAACCATCAGCATTGTCGTGCCAAGCTTTTGCGTAGTAGGAAGCATCCTGATACATCCAACGTTCTCCGTTATGCCATACGGCAAAGACTGTGGACGTACCGCTTGGGTCAGCGATAATATAGTAAAGCTTGCTTTTATCCAGCCTGTCCATTTGGTTGAGATTCTGATTTCCCGACCACCAGCTCTCTGTTGGGTCTTGATAGAGAGTTATGGATGTTCCCGTTTCTCTCAGTCCCGAAGGGAACAACATAGAGTTTGATTGGTCTACGACGAACAACACATCAATAGGGTTCATTTGGTATAGACGAATACTTGATTCGGCATTAAGCACTATTTCATATGTACGATTGTTGTAATCTTCAACCTCGGCATATTTGCCAGCGTCCAGATCTTCCAGCGTATGGTTCAGGAAACTACCGATAGTCCTATTATCGGTAAATGTTTTCTCACCTACTGTATGGTTGTAGGTGACACCGAAGCTTCTTGTGTGATTACTGTCACGCATATAGCCGTTAGGGGTAGATACTTCTGTGATGGTATAGTTTCCTGTAGGAATGTCGTGAGGTAACTGAATCTCCAGAGTATCATCACTGTAGATTGTAGCCGAATACGGTTTGTTATCGTCCGTAGTACCTGTTATTAGAAATTCGCAACCTGGCAGAGGCATAATGTTGTTGTCGGTGGCAGCGAAATTGTAGAAGTACAGGGTATCAACTGAAGACTTGCCTGTCTTGACAGCGGTTGGATAACCCGGTCGAACCACCGGTGCTTCTGTAGGAGGTTCGGTTTCAGGAGGTTTGGTTGGTGGGACGGTTTCCGAAGGTGTAGTAGGTTGTTCGACATTGGAACCTGAGATAACTACGCTGTTTCCGTCCTTAGGCCAGTCGTAACCGCTGATGGCACAATTGATATTAGCGGTAGCACCCGTGACACGCACTACAATTTTATGTCGCATACCGCAATTACCCCAACCGTTGTGAGAGGTGTGTCCTTGGTCACAGGTACAGCTGACAGAAACTACCGTACATCCTGACACAGAAATATCGGGCTTGTTGTAGGTAACACCACGGTTTTGGTAGTCGTCCAGAGTGATTGTTACCACTGAACCAACCTCACAGGTATAAGTGTTGCCCTGCGGAAACTCAATCGGGTTCCAAGGACCCCAGCTGGTAAAATTAAGAGTTAGCGTTGCTGCTTCTCCTGCTCCTAACGACGCCGGAGAGCCCTTGTTCAGATTTCTCCTTTTCGGATAACAGCCCTCGCTGTGAAAATGTTCTGTCTGTGAGCAGATAAGCTTTGTGGAATTTTCTTGTAGCATACCGTCTTCTGCATAGCAACAGTCGGTATGGATATGTTCTTCCAGTCCACAGATGTATTTCTGTTCCAGCGTAATAACAGGGAGGATAAGAGCGTAGGTTGTACAAAATACAACCAAGCACGCCATAACTCGGACGAACATATTTAAGATGCTTCGATTTTTATTTGCTTTTTGATATTTTCGGATCATACTTGTGTCTTTGATCCGCATCCGAGTAACCTCCTTCCTGCAAAAATGTTTTATAAAAAGATAAGGTTAGTCGACAGTACCAAACTGTTTCAAAGGCCAGACACGGAATATAATCTTTCCGATAACCTGCTCGTCTGACACACAGCCAACCGACGTGTGTCTTGAATCAGCAGAAGTTGCTCGGTTGTCACCCATAACGAAGTACCTGCCGTCAGGTACCTGAAATGGTAGTTCGATGTCAACTTCTCCCATAGCTTTTTCTGACAGATAAGGCTCTTGTAGCATTTGCTCATTTACATAGACATTTCCATCTTTGTCAATATCTACAAAGTCCGAGGGACCGGCAATTACCCTTTTGACTAACACCTTATTATTATAGTAAAATGCAACAATGTCACCCTGTTCGAGTTTCTTTGTTTTTACGGAGAAAATGATTTCCCCGTCACTAAGCGTCGGTGTCATGGAACTTCCGTAGGTTTGCATAACAGGTAACCACAAAGTTGCCACCAGAACAGCCACCGCCGCAACAGTAATAAGTGCATATATGGTACTCTTTAGTACCGTTTTGAAACGTTGCTTATAATTGGTTCTTTGAATTTCCGCTTTTAGAAGCTCAATAGAGGGACGTTCAAGCGTTTTCTTTTGTTCCTTCAAAAAATATCCCTTCCGTTTTGATCTTGTTTTTTGTGTTTTTTATTCGAGGCTCTTTTCTTTAGTTTGATGCATCATCTCTTCGCATTTGCGTTTTGTTTCGTTCTCGAGTTGCTCACAGCGCAAACGGATATTTTGCTCATACTGTTCACATGCTGCCTGAGCGTCCTCGAAAATTCGGTTAAGTTTTAGTGCCGCCTCTGCTAAAGACCCGGACTCTTCAATCAGGATTTGACGGTCCTGAAGCTTTTTCTGAGCATCTTGCAGTTGCTCTCGCAACTCAAGATTTTCTTTACTCAATTCCAGCAATATTTCCAAAAGATCACTGCGTCGCAGAGATTTAAGTTCTTTTGCAGTCATATGTTCGTTCTCCTTGTCTAAGAGTGACAATATATATCACTTTATATAGGTGATATATATCAAATTTTACCAATATCATTCTTTTTTGTCAATATAATATAGAAGATTTACAAGACATATATGCGCAAAAACAGGGGAGATTTATCACGGTGAATATGCAGGATATTAAAATTTGGCAAACAGAGCAAATTTGTGTGTTGATACATCAAAACCACTACAAGCAAGTGTCGTTTGCGACGACGAGGTAGGATGACAAATAAAACCGCTTGGTTAAGCCGTTTTACACGGTTGCCCAGGCGGTCTTTTTTTATTTATCCCCGATTTGATGTTTATTGATGTTTATTTGGGTAAAAACTTCATAGTGTTTGGGTAGTAAAAAAGGCCGTACTCAAGAGTACAGCCCTTTATTTTGAAAACACTTATTCAAGCTCGGAATAAAATCTGATATTATCGAAACTATCGAGGTCACACTGAGATAAAGAGTTGTCACCCAACGTGTGTAATTTTCCCTTTGAATCCACAGCTATAAGGTGCACACCGCCACAGTAGATCGCTATAATGTCAGTCAAATCCTGAATGTCAGAATACGAAGCGATGCTCTGACCTGCTATGAGTACCTTACCGTCTGCTGTTAAGCCTGCGGTAAAGTTGTATCCTGCGTCAATAGCAACGATATTTTCCCAGTCTGAGACATCACACTGACCGTAGTCGTTGTAACCGGTTGCTAGTACTGTACCTGATTCTGTCAGAGCAACTGAGTGGAATCCACCGCCACGAACAGCTATGACATTCTTCCACGTTTCGACATCACATCTGCCTTGTTCTTCGTTGCCGGTAGCAACAACCGTGCCGTCAGACTTGAGTCCGAGAGTGTGGAATGCGCCACAGCTGATTGCAGTAATATCGCTCCAGGATTTTACGTCGCTTTGCTTGCTGTTGCCTGATTTTTTTGTGATTTTTGTAGCGACAACCGTGCCGTCGGATTTCAGCCCCACTGTGTGGAAGTTTCCTGTGCTGATTTGTACGATATCTTTCCAGTCGGAAACTTTAGTCTGACCGTATGATTTGTCGCCGACAGCCTTTACTTTTCCATCTTCGGTTAATACAGCAGAGTGAGCGTAAGCCCCAGAAACAGCAGCTACATCTTCAAAGTCGTTTACGTTGCACTGCTTGTCGTTATTCATACCTACGGCATTTACTGTACCATCATTGTTCAGACCTAAAGTAAAATATACACCCGCGTCGATGTAACCCTGATTAGACAGAGCGGTCATAGCTAAACGATGCTGAACCTGAGAGTCAGAATAATCTTCGAGTTTTTTGAAGCTGAGTGCAGCGTTGTAGTATTCGCCATCGTTTAGTAACTGTAATGCGGTGTTGTAGCGCTCTTCTTTTATGTCTTCTTTTATCTGTGTGATACAATCGTCACTGTCTTTGTATTCGCCGAGATACTCGAAAATTTCAAAAGCCTGTGAGTGTTTTTTCTCTTTCACATAAGCTTGTGCTTTGTTGAACAAAGCGTCTTTACAGTTGATGATTTGTTCTTCGCTGTCTTTGAAGCCGTCAAGCTCAGTAAAAATAACAATTGCTTCAACGTAGTTTTCTTCATTCATCTGGTCGACCGCTTTATTGTAGGCGCCTAATGGTTTGAATAAACTTGCGTTAAGAATAGCAAGAACTATAAGCAGTATGGCAGCGACTGAAACGCATATACCGACTTTGATGATCTTTTCAAAAGTCAGGTTGCGATCTAAGCTATCCTTGTACGAATTCTGCTTTTGTTGTGTGTTTTTACTTACGTTATTATCAGAGAGTTTTTCATCAGCAAAATTCTGCATTCTGAGAGACTCTTTTTTTATTTCAGGGGTGTTATATAGAGAAACAACGCCTTCGATTTTGCCGACGCAACGCAGAGTATCGCTGACATCTTTAAGAGAGGAAGTGGTATCGTACAGCTTCTTTTCGTAGCCTTTGATTTCTGAACACAAATCGCTGACTTTTTGTTTAAATTTGCTGTTATATGCGTCGCTCTCTTTCTGCAGGTCAGCTTCGATTAGTTCGAGCTGTTGCTGTTTTTGCGACAATTCGTCTCCAAGAGCCTTCTTTTTCTTGCCGCCGAACAGATTTTTCAGGTGAATATCGCGGTGAATCTTTGTGCACTCATCACACAAAGCGGAGTACCTGCTTTCTGAATTCATCGGCTGGTTGTACTGGTTGATAAATGCCTCTGTTTCGTCGATTTTTGCTTTAATAAGGGACTTAAGCTCTTTTTCTTCTTTTTTAAGTGCTTTTTCGCGTTTTTTGAGTTCATCCCTTTTAGCTGTGTCACAGCTCCAGAAAGCATCAATCTCAGAGTTTTGTCTTTCTTTTTCTTCTTTTTCTTTCTGTTTCTTTTCGGCTTTAATTTTTTCTTTGCGTTTTTTCTTCTCGTCAGAGACGCCTTTTTTGATGCCGTCCAGAATCTTATAAAGTCCATTTACACCTTCATCTGTGTAAGAATATTCCTCTACCCAGCAGATTCGTGAAAACTCGTCGAATAAGCCCTGGTGAGATGAGATTTTATATGAGTGAGCTGTTGCCATGCACTCTATGATTTGTTTTGCAATTTTGACAACATTATCCATAGTTTCTGTCGCTGTGTGCTCATTGTAGTAAAATTTCATCGAGTCAAGAAACGTGATGATAACCTCTGATTCTATCAAAAATTGTTTAAATTGAGCTTCCATAGGACGGTACGCATCGGTATTGTAGCAATATGTTTCTGTTCTCCAGTGAAGACCGTAATCGTACTGAGCATCCTGGTAGTAATTTGAAGCTACATTGTTCTTCCACGTTAACTCACACGCAGCGCACATCTCTTCTATAAAGTAGTTACGAACCTCATTAGCAAGATTCTTAATGAAATCACTGTCAATAACATTCTTATTGCCACCGTCGACAATATCTTTCACATTGAAAAAGAACAGAGTGTGATTCAAAAACAAAACACAGCGATTGCCGATGAGTTTGACGCTGTTAAACGTATCCTGACTAGGAGTGAGGTTTGCAAAATAATTAGCCCAGAATGTTGTATATTCTTTACAGGTTGATACGAGTTTGTCTATATATTTGTCTCTGTTTTTCTGTCTGTCCTCTTCGGAAAGTAGTGAGAACATATTAGTGTAGCAGTTCTCTACTTCATCAAAACGCGGATTTGCGGCGGTAATCTGATAAAAAACAGCACCCGCCTTAAGCTCCCAGACAGCTGCATTCTTAGTGTTTATAGTTAGAATCTCATTACAGAAATTCTCAGCAGCCTGATAATTTCCTGAGTTGTATGAATTCAAAGCAAGAGTATAAAGATTTTCTTCCCTTGAGTCGGTGTTTGTAGCGGTTTTGCTTGAGCCGTTTTCAGGTGAATCTCCTGTTTCCTTCATCATACCTTTGATGGAGCTGAGATCGTATTCCATTGAGCATTCCTGACAGATATACTTGTCGTCTTTCTTCAGAAAGCTTGTTGCTCCACACACTTCACATACGATTTGTTTCATATATTAACCCCCGAGTGTTTAATGAAATTATTATACTATACCTATTAAGGCTTTTCAATTGATTTCGGTGTATATATCATTAGTTAAAACCGCCAAAAGTTCGGGTCGCAATATATACATAATGCTAGTGGTTTAAAGATGTATTAAATGGTATAATTAAGTGAATTTGATATGGAGGAGATTTTTTGAAGAGGGTTATTTCTGTTTTACTCGCGGTTTTCAGTGTTGTAAGCGTTTTGACATTTTCTGCTTTCAGCATAGGTGCACAAGAAGCTACACCTGTTATTAGCGGTGATTACGAGTACATTGTTTTAAAAGATGGCACAGCTCAGATTGAGAGCTATATCGGCACAAAAACTAAGGTTGAGGTGCCAAACACTATTGACGGCCATACTGTCACAGCTTTAGGTAATATGGTGTTTTATGAAAACGAGAATATCACAGAGGTTTTGATTCCTGACACAGTGAAAAGCATAGACAGATGGGTATTTCATAAATGCAAAAACCTCGTGTCGGTTGAAATCGCCGACAGTGTTGAGAGCATCGGGTGTGAAGCTTTTTACGAGTGTGGGAAGCTTAAGTCAGTAAAACTGCCAAGCGAGCTTACACATATTGATATGTATATGTTTTATCGTTGTTTTAGTCTTGAGGAGATTAGCATTCCTCAGGGGGTGAAAACTATTGACTCGTGGGCTTTTCAGGGCTGTAAAAATCTGACTCAAATCAATATCCCGAGTAGCGTAGAAATCATCGGATATGAAGCGTTTTACGGTTGCGATAACCTGTCAACGCTTACGCTGAACAAAGGGCTTGAAACTATATCCAGTTTTGCGTTTTCGGATTGTGTTAAGCTTGAAGCGGTGAATATACCTGACACAGTGAAAAGCATAGGTGAGCGAGCGTTTGAAGGTTGTATACGCCTTGAAGAAATCACAATCCCACAAAGTGTAGAAAACGTAGGCGAGTGTGCTTTTTCTCAGACACCGTGGCTTAGCTCTCAGCCTTATGGACTTCTTTACATAAACAATTCGCTTTATTGTTATAACGGTGAAATGCCGAAAAACACAGAGATTGAGATAAGAAACGGCACGACCGAGGTTTGTGGCAGAGCGTTTTTTGAGTGCAAAAACCTGATTTCTGTCACTATTCCGAAAAGCGTAGAATCAATCGGAGAATATGCGTTTGCCAACTGCACGGGACTCACTTATGTAGAAATTTCTCAGGGTGTAAAGACTTTAAGCAATGGCGCATTTTACAAATGCACAGGACTTAAATCAGTAGCACTGTCAGATACAGTAGAGCACATCGGCGAGGGTGCATTTTATCAGTGCGAAAGCCTTACGGAATTTGTAGTACCGAAAAGCGTTGAATATATTAGTGATGTTGCATTTTACTACTGCCCGAAGCTCGCAGAACTTTATATCTACAACTCTGAGTGCAGACTCGGCAGCAATATCATTCTGCCTGAGACTGCAGTATACGGATATGAAGGGTCAACTGCAGAAAGATATGCACAGCAATGGGGCAATTGGTTTGTGCCGCTCGAGAGCTTAAGCGACAATCTGCACGGCGATGTGTCGGGAGATAGCGTAATAACAATCGCTGATGCAACCTTGATACAAAGACACGTAGCACAACTTTCTCTTATTGACGAAAACAGAATGATAAACGCAGACGTGTCAGGTGATGGTGAGGTCACCGTATTTGATGCGACTATTATCCAGCGTTTTGTCGCGAAAATCATTACTAAGTTTTAAATAGCATATAATAAAAGGCTGTACCCTTTTAGGATACAGCCTTTTTGATTTTAGGTTACACCAAGGCAGGTGAGGGAAGGGGGACGCCGATATTTTTCTTGCAAATTCGACACGGTAAGAGTATAATAGAGCTACTTTGATTTTTTGGAGGTACAAGATGAATAAAAAGGTTTTTATTCCGTGGGTAGTAACAGCAAGTTTGTTTTTGTTTCTGACTATCCAGACATTCTGCCACAGTGTTAAGGTGCTGTTTGCTAACATCGGCTATTTCGTTTATCTCAACGGCATTTTTGGCAGATGGGCTAACAGCATCGGCATTCCTGGCGGTGGTTACGTTGCTTACCTGTTCTGGTATTTCGCTGCACTTATGATGTTTATCGGTGTGCTCGCAGTTTTCGCAGGTGTTTTACTTAAGTGCGACGGCTGCTTACCTGAGAAAATAAGCGGTGCTATTCCTAAGAACATTGCTAATATTGTTTTACTCGCTGGTTTAGCAGTTACTGTGCTTGCTCAGGGTCTTTACTATCTTGTCAGATTGTTTTCATATATCCGCTTTGAGTACTGGTTTGACTATCAGGTTCATTTCAACGCATTAGAACAGGTTATCGTATTATTAGCGTGGATTTTATTACTCGCTTACGCTGTAGTAATGTGCTTTGACAAGTTTAATGGTAAGATTAAAGATATCGTAAAGAAGCTGTGGTTCGTTCCTGCTGCTTTACTTGTTATCAAGCCTTTCTTTAACTTTATCTACATAATCATTTTAACTTTCGACTACGGTTTATCTTTCGGTCGTTTCCTGAGTTTCCTTTTCAGCGGATTTTTTGTAAGTGCACTTACTTTACTTTGTGTACTCGGTGTAGGTTTCTGGCTTTACTGCAAGGACAATACACCTTCATGCATCGTAGAAAATGTTGAGTGCAAAGATGAACACGAAGTTGTTTTAACACACGAGGGTGAAGAGAAAACAGAGGATGACGCTCCTGCTGTAAACGAGATGTTAAGCGAAGAAAAAGTAGCTTTTGAACAGCCACTCGAAAGTGAAGCTAAGCCTGCTGAAGAGCTTTTGATAAAGAAAGCTACAGTAGAAACAGGCGACGCTGAGTAATTCGCGTTTGAGCTTACATAAGACAAAACTTCATAAAAAATTAAGGACTATGGCGTTTGCCATAGTCCTTTTTATTTACATTAAACTTCCGAGTGGATTTTGTAACGGCTTAAATATTCGTTGTATGTATCAGCGAATGCTACGTTGTCAGCACTCTTGAG
>JAZSFG010000149.1:0-7711 GCA_045532065.1 Ruminococcus sp.
CCCGTTATTTCGGCGGAGTGTTACTCGGTGCTGGTGGACTTGTACGTGCTTATTCGCACGGTGCGTCTATAGCGCTTAAAAAAATCGGTATGACCACAATGCAGATGTGCAGTCTGTGTGAGCTTACCTGCACATACACACAGTACGGAAAAATTCCTGCTTCTATTGCGTCTTTTGACGGTGTTGTTGACGATAGCGAGTTTACGGATTTTGTTACCGTTAAGTTCCATCTCCCTTGTGGTGAGCTTGATAAACTGAATGTCGCTTTGTCTGAGCTTACTTGCGGTGCTGTCTGTGCAACAGAAAAATCAAAAGCTTATTTTGAGAAAAGATAACTGAAAAAAAGGGTAAAACACAAAAACTGCGTAAATATAGATGTCACTCGACAATTATTTATGCAGTTTTTAATTTTTTGCAAAAAATAAAAGGGAAAATACGCACACCTGCGTAATTAATATGTAGTCACGCCACTTTTGGTCGTAAATTTTAAAAAAGGAGGAGAGAACGTGAGACTTTCTGAAGATTTTATCGCTGAGCTGAAGTATCGTTCTGACATTTCTGAAATTGCATCGTCGTATATGCAACTTAAACGTCGTGGACGCAACTTGGTCGGCTTGTGTCCGTTTCACGGAGAAAAAACTCCTTCCTTTAATATTTACGCCGAAAATGGCTCTTTTTATTGCTTCGGTTGCGGTGTAGGCGGTGACGTCATCACCTTTGTTATGAAAATCGAGAACCTCGATTATATGGAAGCAATAAAGTTTTTGGCACAGCGTGCCGGTATGACTGTACCTGAAGACGCAGTCGACGACTCTATGAGTAAACTGCGCACTCGTGTTTACGAAGCAAACCGTGAAGCTGCTCGTTTTTTCTACTCTAAGCTCTTTACTCCTGAAGGAAAACACGCGCTTGATTATCTGCGCGGACGAGCTTTAAGCGATAAGACTATAACTCGTTTTGGTCTTGGTTACGCACCGAATAACCGCTTCGCACTAACGAATCACTTGAAAGCTAAAGGCTTTACCGATTCCGAACTTATAGCTGCAAACCTTGTGTTTAAGTCGCGTTCGGGCAACTCCGTTATCGACCGCTTTGTCGACAGAGTTATGTTCCCGATTATCGACCTTCGAGGAAACGTAATTGCTTTTGGCGGTCGTATTATGAGCGACCAGAAACCAAAGTACTTAAACACTTCTGACACTATCGTGTTTAATAAAAGTCAAAATCTGTTCTCGCTTAACAACGCGAAAAACAGCGGCACACGTAGGCTTATCCTGTGTGAGGGCTATATGGATGTTATTGCTGTGAATCAGGCTGGATTTACCGACGCTGTAGCGACTTTAGGTACTTCACTTACGAGTGAACAAGCTATGCTTATGAAACGCTACTGTGACGAGGTTGTAATTTGTTACGATGCTGATGAAGCAGGACAAAAAGCGACTCAACGTGCAATAGGGATTTTACGAAATACAGGACTTAACGTTCGGGTGCTCGCTATCCCTGATGGAAAAGACCCCGACGAGTTTATCCGCAAAAACGGAGAAAAAGGCCCTGCTGCATTTAAAGTTTTACTTGATAACAGCGGAAACGATGTTGAGTACCGACTCTTTAAGCTGAAAAAACAATATGACCTGACATCCCCACAAGGCCGTTTTGCTTATCTGTCTCAGGCGGTCAAGGTTCTCGCAACACTTGATAACGCGATGGAGCAGGATATATATGCGTCAAAACTTGCACAAGAAGCTTCTGTCGAGAAAAACTCCATTATGGAGCAGATTTCTAAAATCAGTAAAGCTAAGTACAAGAATGACAAAAAGACTGAATTTACGAAACTTCAGAGAGAGGTTTCGGGTAGGGACGATAAGATGAATCCCGAACACTCTAAAAAACCGCGAGCAACAGTTGCGGAGCAGAATCTTATCGCATTTTTAGTGAACAATCCTGATAAACTTTGCTTTATCGAAAACCATATTAAAGCTACTGATTTTGTTACGGATTTTAATAGAAAACTTTATCTTTATTTCTGTGAAAGAATTAAAGATAAAAAAGACCCGCTTACGACCTTATCTGCGGATTTCACTCCTGACGAGGTTTCATCGATTGTCCGCATTATAAGTAAGTATTCACAGCTTGCGTCAACTCGTGACGCGGTGCTTGAATATATCAACATTATTAAAGAAGAAAGCATAAAGCCTACGGATTTTGATATCGCTCAGGCGTCTGATTCAGAGCTCGAATCTTATTTAAAAAAGCTGAAAGAAAAGCGAAAATAGTTTAAAATCACCTTAAAATACATGCACATGAAAGGAAACTTATTATGGCACAGGTTACAGACAAGAAAACAATTGTAAAAGAACTTACCGAACTCGGTAAAGCTAAAGGTTCATTAACTAACAAAGATATCTTAGACGCTATCGGCGAGATTGACTTCGAACCTGAACAGCTCGAAAAACTCTACGATTCTCTCGAAGCAGCAGGTATTGAAATCGTTGAAGAAGACATCATCGACGATATTTCTCTTGATGTACTCGAACTTGAAGGAGTAGATGGCGAAGGTGTAGCACAGGTCACTATCGACGCTGACGGTGTTGACAACATCTCTATCGACGACCCTGTAAAAGTTTATCTTAAGGAAATCGGTCGAGTTCCACTTCTCACATCGGAAGAAGAAATTGAGCTTGCTATTCGCATTTCTGAGGGCGATGCTAGTGCGAAGAAGCGTCTGTCAGAAGCTAACTTACGACTTGTTGTAAGTATCGCTAAGCGTTACCTCGGTCGTGGTATGCACTTCCTTGACCTTATTCAGGAAGGTAACTTAGGTCTTATTAAGGCGGTTGAAAAGTTCGATTACACAAAGGGCTTCAAGTTCTCAACATATGCTACATGGTGGATTCGTCAGGCTATCACTCATGCTATCGCTGACCAGGCTCGTACTATCCGTATCCCTGTTCATATGGTTGAAACAATCAACAAAGTTAAGAAAGTTTCCTCACAGCTTTTACACCAGAACGGTCACGAGCCATCTGCCGAAGAAATCGCTGAAGAGCTCGATATGTCTGTTGATAAGGTAAGAGAGATTATGAGAGTCGCACAGGAGCCTGTATCTCTTGAGACTCCTATTGGTGAAGAGGAAGACAGCCACTTAGGTGACTTCATTCCTGATGATGACGCTCCAGCTCCTGCTGACGCTGCATCACACACAATGCTCAGAGAACAGCTTATGGAAGTACTCGACACTCTCACACCACGTGAAGAAAAGGTTCTTAGACTTCGTTTTGGTTTAGAAGACGGCAGAAGCCGTACTCTCGAAGAGGTTGGTAAGGAATTTAATGTAACTCGTGAGCGTATCCGTCAGATTGAAGCTAAAGCGTTAAGAAAGCTTCGCCACCCGTCAAGAAGTAAGAAGTTAAAGGATTTCTTAGACTAATAAAGAGGCTTGTAATGAAAAAAGTAGTTTCTTTTATACTGTTAATTGTTATAGTGTTCGCACTTGTCGGCTGTTCGTTTGATTTAGATAAGTTTATACCTACACAGCCTGTTGCTGAAACAGTGGCTACAGAACCACAAACACAGCCGCCTACTGAACCGCCGACTCAGAGTGAAGCTGAGATTTTGTTTCAAGCGATGAGCGGTGTGTATATCTTTTCGAGTGGCGCAGGTGCGTGGGGTACATCACTTGATTTAAGTGAAGATGGTACTTTCAGCGGTAGTTTCCACGACACAGATATGGGCTCTCGTGGAGAAAACTATAACTATACTGTACGTAGTTGTGATTTTACCGGTGCTTTCACTGATGTAGAAAAGATTAACGATTATACATATTCGGCTAAGATTGAGAATCTTGAGTATAAAAATCCTGCGGGTACTGAAGAAATCATAGATGACTGTAAATACATCTACTCTGATGCCTATGGTATTTACGGCGGAGATATTTTCTTCATCTACACTCCTGAAGCTACTATGGAGGATTTGCCATATGAGTTCAAGAGCTGGAAGATTGGTTTGTATGATGCTCCGAGTGACCAGAAGCTCGGTGTTTATGGTATTTATAACGTAACCAAGCAAAATGGATTTTTCGAAAGCGAAGTCCTGTATGGATAATTCGCTTTAATTAAAGGAATAGCTTAATGATTTCATACGAAGAATGTGGCGAGATGCTCGACGAAATTGCTGACAAGCTACCCGTAGAGCTTTATCGCAAATTAAACGGCGGAATACTTCTGGACAGAGGTTTTCGCTACCATCCGTGTGCACTTAATAACGACTTGTACATATTAGGTGTATATGTGCGTGATAACCTTGGTAAACGTATTATTCTGTATTACGGAAGTTTTGTACGCGTTTTTAAAGATAAAAGTAAAGAAGAACTATACTACCATCTCGAGAAAACGCTCAGACACGAAGTCTTACATCATAACGAGTTTTTAGCTGGATGCAAAGACCTTGTGTTTTACGACGACAAGAGAATAGAAGAATACCTGCGTTCACGCGGTAAAGGTTAAGTAAAGAGAAGCTCCATCTTTTTGATGGAGCTTTTTTATGCATAAAATCATACTTCTTTTAATAGAATTTCATAGAACATTAAAAGGAGAAAAAGTATGGAATATAGCCTTAGCAAACACTCTGTATCATATCTGAACAGCTTTCTCGATACAGTCAACGAGCAGATTGTCGACGTTGATATTAATCTGCCTGACTACTGTCCAGATGTCGAGAAGATTCTAAAATGCACTTTAAAACCTAAGATTTATACGAAGAAAATTTCTTCAGGTCAGCTGACTATTGATGGTGTATCTTGTGTGCATATCCTTTACTGTGATGGTATAAAACACTCGCTTCGGGCTTTTGAGCAGAGTGTGCCGTTTACTGCGACATTCAGCCTGAAGTCCACTCCTGAACATTACATCACTTTGGCACATACGAAGTGCGAGTATGTAAACTGCAGAGCGCTTAGTAATAGGAAGTTAGTAGTACACGGAGCGTTTTCACTGTACGCGAAAGTGCTGTGTAAATCGTCAAACGATGTGTACAGCTTTGACGATGAGTGCGATTTGCAGGTAAAACACAGGGAGATTGAAGTGTCGGATTTATGCGCTTTATGTGATGAACATTTCTCAATCACCGAGGATATTACTTTAGGTTCAAAACCGCATGTGGAAGCGATGCTTGACTACTCTGTTGATTCTAATATTGTAGAAGTGAAAAGTATAGAAAATAAAATTATGCTTAATGCTGAGCTAAAACTCAATGTTATGTATATTTCTGATTTAGAAAAATGCACAGTAGAGCATGTGTCTTACGTGTCCCCATTTAACAGAATATTTGATTGGGAGGGGGTGGGGGATGACTCTAACTGCTTTGGTACTTTAGATGTTCTGGCTCACGACTTACATTTAAAAAATGATAGTTTAAGTGATACGTCGACTCTTGTTCTGGATGTTAAGCTTAGTTTTGCTCAACAAGGCTATTTGCAAAGAAGTATGAAAGTTATCGAGGATGCGTATTCAACTTGTTATAGTGTGGCTCCCGAAAAAGAGATGTTACGCCTTGAAAAGAATCTTGAAGTTTCGGGTTTTACACATATCGTCAAAGAGTCAGTTTCAACAGATAGCCTAAAAATCTCGAAAGTTTTGAATATTTACTGCGAAAATATTTTCCTGACTCCGGTTATGAGCGACGGCGCGCTTAGTCTGTCGGGTAAAGCGAGTGTTTGTATTCTGTTTTTTGACGAAGATAACACTCCTGTGTATTTGGAACGAACTTTGGAGCTTGATATCAAACCGGATATAAGCAGGAGTTTTGATAAAGCAGAGCTCATAATGTGCTGTGTAAATTCGCTGTCATATCGTTTGATTGATGACTATAACATTGAGATTAAAGCTCAGGTAAAAGCCGATGTTGTTTTGTGCGATATGATGGTCGAGAATACAGTGACAAATATTAAAGTTCTTTCTGACGATATGATTGAGAAAGACGACTGTGCTCTTGTGCTTTACTTCGCAGAAAAAGGGGAGAGCGTGTGGAATATATCAAAAAAATATCTCACAAGTGAAACTTCCCTTATCAGCGAAAACTCCCTTAGCGACGAGTTTTTGTCGGCACCGTTGATGCTCCTCATTCCGACTGAATAGATAAAAAAACAGCGGGTAAAAAAACACTCGCTGTTTCTTTTTACAAAATTATTTTGTAAATATTGACGAATTATCTGTGCGGTGTTATCATTCGGTAATAAAGGAATAGTTTAAATCTCGTTTAGGAGTTGGATTTTATGCCATATAAAAGAATTTTAACAATACAGGATATTTCGTGTCTTGGTCAGTGCTCGCTGACAGTAGCTCTGCCGATTATTTCAGCATGTGGCCATGAAACTTGTATTTTACCATCAGCCGTTTTATCTACACACACAGGCGGTTTTTCTGGCTACACAGTAAATGATTTATCTGAGGATTTCCCTGCTATAAAGAATCACTGGTTAAAAGAAGGTATTTCTTTTGATTCTATCTACACAGGTTACTTAGGCTCTACAAAGCAGATTGAATATGTTAGCGATATTTTCGATAGTGTAAAGCGTGAGAATGCGAAAATCATCGTCGACCCTGCTATGGCTGATAACGGAAAGCTCTACTGGGGATTTGACGAAGAATATGTAAAAGGTATGCGCTATTTATGTGGCAAAGCTGATATTATTTTACCTAATATAACAGAAGCGTGCTTCCTTACTGGTACTGAGTATAAAGAGAGTTACGAAAAAGCGTACATCGATGAGCTTATTGAGAAGCTTTCTGAGATTTGTAGCGGTACTATTATTATCACCGGTGCTACTTACGGTGACGATAAAGTGCACGTTGTCGTTTCTGAAAACGGTGAACAGCGTGAATATGTGCATAAGAGAATTGCTAGAAGTTTCCACGGCACAGGTGATATCTTCTCTTCCGCTTTTGTCGGTGCATTTATGCAAGGAAAATCGATTTTCGACGCTGTTTCTATCGCTTCTGATTACACAGTAAAGTGTATCGAAAACACAGCTGATGATGACTCTCATTGGTATGGTACAAAATTCGAGACAGCTTTGCCATCACTTATAAGAATGTTAGATTTATAATTCTATAATAGAAATAAACATAGCCATCTCGTTTTTCGAGGTGGCTTTTTTGTGTCATAAAGCTCGTGCTTTTCTCATACATTATAGTATCAAAGTGTAAGAGAGGTTATTATGGAAGAGAGAAGCATATACAAGGATATATCGTGCAGAACATCAGGTGATATTTACATAGGAGTTGTCGGACCTGTTCGAACGGGTAAATCGACTTTTATAAAACGTTTTATGGACACAATAGTACTGCCGAACATCAAAGACGAAAACGTGCGACAGCGTTCACGCGATGAGCTTCCGCAGTCTGCAGGCGGTAGAACAATAATGACAACTGAGCCGAAATTCATCCCGCAGGAAGCGGTTAAAATAAATGTCGATAATACCGCCTCTTTGAAAGTCCGTATGATAGATTGCGTCGGCTATGTTGTTGACTCTGCAAAGGGGTATATGGAAGAAGATTTACCGCGCATGGTAAAAACTCCGTGGGATGAAAACGAGATTCCTTTTGATATGGCGGCAGAAATCGGAACGAAAAAGGTTATTGAAGAGCACAGCACGATAGGACTTGTTGTGACTACCGATGGCTCTTTTACAGATATTGACCGCGAAGATTATGTG
>JAZSFG010000169.1:0-6179 GCA_045532065.1 Ruminococcus sp.
AGTACTCTTTCGTCGTAGTAGTGACAACGCTCTCGTGCTCCACAGAATCGTGAAGGAAAAAGGGGAGAAGAGCTACCTTGTCAGCGGCGATAATCAGTACTTTTTTGATTATGTCGAGTACAAAGATGTTTACGCTGTGATGAAGTCGTACACCAAAAACGGTGTGACATATAGCGTTACATCGTTTAAGTTTAAGTCGCAGGCTCGTTTTATTCTTATTAAGAAATATATTCGCTTGTTTTTCTCAAGAATTTATCATAAAATTTTCAAATAACCCTCGAGGTGCACTATGGGACAGTACAGAATTTCCGAACTTAATTTTGAAATTGAAACAAATTCATCAACGCTACTTAAAAATCTTGCTCGATATGAAGTTTCGTTTGACTATAAACCTAACCTCACTATGTCTATAACCGACGACATTCTGCTTCAGCTTATGGAAGAGTACGAGGGCTATTCTCGTGATATTATTGAGTGCGAGTATCTGTCTACTGAGTACGCTCGTTCAATGTTTGACTTCAACGGTTTTCCTATCCGCGCAACCGCTGTTGAACACGAAGGACAAGCTGTGCTGTTTGCTTCTCCTTTCGAAGAAAAGCGTGTTTATGACGAGCTCCCACAAGATAAAGTGTTCGCTGTTGATGTCCCTGGTGTGCGACTTATAAGTCAGGTTTTCTACGCTTACGGTACTCCGTTTGGACTTGATGGCGATAAGTCAAAGGATATCAAAGTACCTGTAAAAAGCATCGTTTTCGTAGATAGCACGCGCTTCGATTCTCTTAAGAAACTTGACACAAAAGATATGGTTTCTATGTTTATTCGTGCGGTTATGCTCAGCATCCGAAGTGAACGCACCAAGCACACTTTATATATGCTCGAAAAGCTGATGAAGGTTGTTGATATCTACGGTGTAGGGGACTTAAAAGACGTCGATTTTATCCTCGATAAGGTAACTGAATAAAATAAAAAAGCCGACAGAATTAATCTGTCGGCTTTAATTTTTATTAACTTATTCGTCGCCAAGCTGTTCGTTTATTCTGTAACACAGCGTCATCAGACTGTCGCTTAAATGGACGTTCTCGATGATAACATCAGGATAGTCATTCTTCACGTCATAGTGGCTGAAGTTCCAGAAATTCTTGATTCCGAGTGAGTAGAGTTTGTCGATTAATGGCTTTACTGAATTTCTCGGTAAACACAGAAACGCTGCGTCAACTCGATTGTTTCTGCAGTAGTTTTCAATCTCGTCGTCAGACATAATAGTAATGCCACGAAGCATAGTACCTACGACTTCTTCGTTCTTATCGAAAACAGCGCTTAATTCAAAACCCTGTCTTGAAAAGTTCATATGTGTTGCGATAGCACGACCCAAATTACCCGCACCAAGTAAAATCGCGTTAAAACCTTTGTCTAAACCGAGAATTTTGCCGATTTCGTCTTTGAGCTGGGACACAGGGTAACCGTAACCCTGCTGACCGAAACCGCCAAAGCAGTTTAAGTCCTGTCTGATTTGTGACGCTGTAGAGCGCATAATTTTTGCGAGTTGGTTGGATGAGATTCTCTCGACACCCTGACTTTCGAGTTCGTTTAAGAATCTGTGATATCTTGGCAATCTGCGGATAACCGGCATAGAAATTTGTTTAGCCATAATAACCTCTTTATGTATAGATTAAAGTAATTCCTGTAATCTTTCGTTAACTGCTTTGAGGAAGTCTTCTGTGTTGACTTTCTTTTTGTTTTCGAGAGTAGAGAGGAGGTAAAGGTCACCTGTCATAATACCGCTCTCGATTGTGTCGATAGTAGCTTTCTCGAGCTTGTCTGCGAAATCGCAAAGAGCAGGAGTTTCGTCTAATTCGCCACGTTTTCTTAAAGCGCCTGTCCAAGCAAAGAGTGTAGCAACAGAGTTTGTGGATGTTTCTTCGCCCTTTAAGTGTTTGTAGTAGTGACGCTGTACTGTGCCGTGAGCAGCCTCGTACTCGTAGATTCCTTCAGGAGATACAAGCACGCTTGTCATCATAGCAAGTGAACCGAAAGCTGTAGCAATCATATCACTCATAACGTCACCGTCGTAGTTTTTACATGCCCAGATGTAACCACCATTTGAACGGATAACACGAGCTACAGCATCGTCGATGAGTGTGTAGAAGTACTCGATACCTGCTGCTTCAAACTTTTCTTTGTACTCGTTTTCGTAGATTTCAGCGAAAATGTCCTTAAAAGTGTGGTCGTATTTTTTAGAGATAGTATCCTTTGTAGCGAACCACAGGTCTAACTTCTGGTCGAGAGCGTAGTTAAAACAAGCTCTTGCAAAAGAAGAGATAGAGCTGTCGAGGTTGTGCATACCCTGAATGATACCGTCGCTGTTTGTAAAATCAAAGATAAGTTCCTTTGATTCGTTACCGTTTTCATCAGTAACTAAAAGCTCAGCTTTGCTGCCCTTGCTGACTACCATTTCAGAGTTTTTGTAAACGTCGCCGTAAGCGTGTCTTGCGATACAGATAGGCTTTGTCCATGTTGGAATGTAAGGTGTGATACCTTTAACGAGGATAGGTGAGCGGAATACTGTACCATCTAAAAGTGCACGGATTGTGCCGTTAGGTGATTTCCACATTTCCTTTAAGTTGTACTCAGTCATACGAGCAGCGTTAGGTGTGATTGTAGCACACTTAACAGCAACGCCGTATTTTTTAGTAGCAATAGCAGAGTCGATCGTAACCTGATCGTTAGTTTCGTTTCTGTACTCGAGTCCGAGGTCGTAGTACTCTGTTTTTAAATCGATATATGGGAGAAGGAGTATATCCTTAATCATCTTCCATATAATTCTGGTCATTTCGTCGCCGTCCATTTCGACAAGCGGAGTTTTCATAATGATCTTATCCATTGTTATCATCCTTTCAGATTTTTTCGGATGGCTGTTAGCCGATGTAGGGGACGGCGTCTTCGACGTCCCACACGTTTACACCAAGTGTTAACCATTCATCTTTGTGTAGTTAAGTAAACCGCCACAAACAGCGATGTCTTTCTGACGCTTGGAAAGTTCGCACTTTGCTTTGATTGTTTCGCCTGTTGTTTTATTTGTGATAGTAACTGTGTCACCGTTTAAGATTTCATTCTTAACATCGCTTAACTCGAGCTCGTCAAAGAGGTTAATCTTGTCGTAGTCGCTCTCGTTGATAAATTCGAGCGGTAAGATACCTGCGTTGATGAGGTTAGCTCTGTGAATACGAGCAAAGCTCTTAACAAGTACAGCCTTAACACCTAAATAAAGCGGAGCAAGAGCTGCGTGCTCACGGGAACTACCCTGACCGTAGTTAGCACCACCAACGATAACAGAGCTTCCTAAAGTTTTTGCACGATTCGGGAACTCAGTATCGCAAACTGTGAAGCAGTGCTGTGAAATAGCTGGGATATTAGAACGCAGTGGTAAAATCTTCGCACCTGCAGGCATAATGTGGTCGGTTGTGATGTTATCCTCAACCTTGAGTGAACAAGAAGCGCTGATAGAATCCTCCATAGGGGATGATGCAGGGAACTCCTTGATGTTAGGACCACGAAGAACTTTGATGTTGTCCATTTCTTCAACAGGCGCTGGAGCGATAATCATATTATCGTTGATTAAGAACTTTTCTGGCATTTCTACCTTATAGCCTTCGCCCAAAGTTGTCGGGTCTGTGAACACACCTGTTAAAGCTGATGCCGCAGCAGTTTCAGGAGATACAAGGAAAATCTGACCGTCTTTAGTGCCTGAGCGTCCTAAGAAGTTACGGTTGAAAGTACGTAAAGAAATACCTGCGCTGTTTGGTGACTGACCCATACCGATACATGGACCACAAGCAGATTCTAAGATTCTTGCACCTGCAGCAATCATATCAGCTAACGCACCGTTTTCAGAGAGCATTGTGAGTACCTGCTTTGAACCCGGAGCGATAGAAAGTGAAACGTCAGGGTGTACAGTCTTGCCTTTTAAAATGTGAGCAACTGTCATTAAGTCAGCGTAGCTTGAGTTTGTACATGAACCGATACAAACCTGATCGATTTTCTGACCCTGAAGTTCTGCGATAGGCTTGATGTTATCAGGGGAGTGAGGGCAAGCTGCGAGTGGCTCGAGTTCTGAGAGATTGATAACGATGTGCTCGTCGTAAACTGCGTCCTCATCAGCCTTGAGTTCAACGTAATCTTCTTCACGACCCTGAGCTTTTAAGAATTCTCTTGTAGTTTCATCACTAGGGAAGATAGAAGTAGTAGCGCCGAGCTCAGCACCCATATTTGTGATAGTAGCACGCTGTGGAACAGAAAGAGTTTTGACGCCTTCGCCTGCGTACTCGATAATTTTACCTACACCGCCCTTAACGCTCATAATCTCGAGCACCTTAAGGATGATGTCTTTAGCAGAAACCCAAGGCTTTAATTCGCCTGTGAGTTCAACTTTAACGATGTTCGGCATTGTGATGTAGTATGCGCCACCGCCCATAGCAACAGCAACGTCTAAACCACCTGCACCGATAGAAAGCATACCGATACCGCCGCCCGTAGGTGTGTGGCTGTCAGAACCGATTAAAGTTTTACCAGGACGTGAGAATCTCTCGAGATGTACCTGATGACAAATACCGTTACCAGGACGAGAGAAGTAGATACCGTGCTTCTTACAAACAGTCTGAATGAATCTGTGGTCGTCAGCATTCTCGAAACCTGTCTGTAATGTGTTGTGGTCGATATATGCAACGCTCTTTTCAGTCTTAACTCTAGGCACGCCCATAGCCTCGAATTCGAGGTATGCCATAGTACCTGTAGCGTCCTGTGTGAGTGTCTGGTCGATTCTAAGACCGATGTCAGTACCTTTTACCATTTCACCACTGACAATATGTTCTTTAATGATTTTTTCAGCAATCGAATATCCCATATTTTAAACCTCCATTTACGTGATATAGATTTTGAAAAACATATATTACATTATATCAAAAATCATTTATAAAGTAAAGCAAATATTACTTGTCAAGACTTACACTTTTTCGGTAATATTTTACATAGTAATTGTGCACAAAAAGTGATATAATTTCTAAGTTGTAAAAATAGAAACTAGGGAGATATTATGGGTAACAGAGAAGATATCAGAAATATAGCTATTATCGCACACGTTGACCACGGAAAAACTACTTTAGTTGACCAGCTTCTTAAACAGAGCGGAATTTTCAGAGCTAACGAAGCTGTCGCTGAACGAGTTATGGACTCTAACGACCTCGAGCGTGAACGCGGAATTACGATTTTGTCGAAGAACACAGCCGTTATGTACGGCGATATCAAAATCAATATCGTTGACACACCGGGACATGCTGATTTCGGCGGTGAGGTAGAGCGTATACTCACTATGGTAGACGGTGTTATTCTCCTTGTTGACGCGTTTGAGGGCTGTATGCCACAGACTCGTTTTGTACTGAAAAAAGCCCTCGGTTTGCATAAGAAACCACTTGTGGTTGTTAATAAAATCGACCGTCCGGGTGCACGTCCTGAAGAAGTTGTTGACGAAGTGCTCGACCTTTTTATCGAGCTTGGTGCTGACGACGACCAGCTCGAGTTCTCTGTAGTATATGCGTCAGGCAGAGACGGTGTTGCTTCCCTTGATCCATACGAGATGGGCACTGATATGAAGCCGCTTTTTGAAAAAATCGTTACTGAGATTCCTGCTCCACAGGGAGAAATAGACGGCGATTTACAGATTCTTATTTCTAACATCGACTATGACGACTATGTTGGTAGAATCGGTGTCGGTCGAGTTGAGCGTGGACAGGTTAAGGTTAACCAGCAGGCAGTACTGTGTAAGCGTGACGGAGAAAATGTTAAGGTAAAAATCTCTAAGCTATATCAGTTTGAGGGTTTAAGACGTGTTGAAACAGAAACTGCGAAAATGGGTGACTTAGTGTGCGTAAGCGGTATCGCTGACCTTAACATCGGAGAAACTATCTGTAGTGTTGACGAGGTTGATCCGCTTCCGTTTGTTAAGATTGACGAGCCGACAGTTTCGATGAACTTTATCGTTAATAACAGCCCGTTTGCAGGAAGAGAGGGTAAGTTTGTTACTTCCCGTAATCTGCGTGACAGACTTTTTAAAGAGATTGAAACCAACGTTGCACTTCGCGTTGCAGAAACTGATTCTTCCGATACATTCAAGGTATCAGGCAGAG
>JAZSFG010000073.1:0-3044 GCA_045532065.1 Ruminococcus sp.
TCCTTTTTATTTACATTAAACTTCCGAGTGGATTTTGTAACGGCTTAAATATTCGTTGTATGTATCAGCGAATGCTACGTTGTCAGCACTCTTGAGTCGGTCTAAGTACTGGTGAGTACCGAGCTGTTTTGAGTCTATTTCGATTAATACAACTGCAACATTCGAGCAGTGGTCGGAAACTCTCTCGTAGTTTGTGAGTAAGTCGGTTAAGATGAAACCGAGTACCATCGGAGAGTTGCCCTGCTGGATACGTTTTGTGTGCTTAGCACGAGCCTGAAGTACGAGTTCGTCGATAACCTCCTCGAGTGGCTCGACGAGCTTTGCACGCTCGATGTCACCCTCGGAGAACGCCTCTGTGGTTAAGTAGAGGATTTCTGTAAGAGCTTCTGTGATAACTTCGATTTCGCGTGATGTTTCTGCTGAGAAGGAGATGTTTTTATCGTGAAGCTCCTGTGCTGTGTCTAAAAGATTTATCGCATGGTCACCGATACGCTCGAAATCACCGATGGTATGTAAAAGCTTTGTTACCTGCCAGTTTTCATCTTCGGTGAGATTGACGTTAGAGAGCTTGATGAGGTAGTTTCCGAGCTTGTCCTCGTAGCTGTCGATAAGCTCTTCGGTCTCATTTATTTTGTCGACAACCTTTTTGTCGTAATGCTTCATTAAGGAGATTGCGCGGTTGATGTTGTCGTTAGCGAGCTGTGCCATTTCGATTGTGATAGCTGTACACTTTGAAATAGCGAAAGCAGGCATAGCGAGAAGTCTGTCGTCGAGTACGCCGAGCGGGTCTTCTTCTCTTGACTTTGTATCATCTCTGATAATGGAATTCGCGAGCCTTTCGAGAAGCTTGCAGAACGGACACAGCATAACAGTTGTGACAATATTGAAGATGGTGTGTACACCCGCAATGCCCCATGTATTAATATTATTATCAACAAATGCAAAGTTAAATATAGCGTTTGCTCCGTAGAACAGACCTAAACAAATTACCGTGCCGATAATGTTAAAGGAAATATGTACAACAGCAACCTTCTTCGCGTTTTTAGAAACGCCGATAGAAGAGATGAGCGCTGTAACACAGGTTCCGATGTTCTGACCCATGATAATAGGGATAGCCATACCATAGGTAAGACCACCAGCCATAGCGAATGTCTGTAAAATAGCAACTGAAGCGGCTGAGCTCTGGATTACACCGGTGAACACTGCACCGACAATTACGCCTAAGATAGGGTTATTGAAAGCAACTAACATCTGCTGGAATTCAGGCATCTCGGACAGTGGCTCCATAGCGTCGCCCATAAGTCCCATACCAGCCATAAGTACGGCAAATCCGACTAATATAGCACCTGTATCTTTGCGTTTCTGCTTTTTAGAAAGCATAATCATAACGATGCCGACAAAAGCAAAAACAAGCGAGAAGTTCGCAGGTTTTAAAAGACTCATCCATACGCTGTCGCCTTCAATACCGGTAAGGGCTGTAATCCATGTGGTTAAGGTCGTACCGATATTAGAACCCATAATAACGCCGATGGTTTTGCCAAAGTGCATGATACCGGAGTTAACAAGTCCGACGAGCATAACAGTGAGCGCTGAGGAAGACTGAATAGCGACGGTGATGCCTGCGCCGAGGAGCATACTCAGAATGAGGTTATGCGTCATCTTCGAGAGAGCGGACTCGAGCTTACCGCCTGCCATTTTCTCCAGTCCTGAGCTCATAACGTTCATACCGTAAAGGAAGAACGCGAGACCTCCGAACAGCATGATAAAGTTGATTATTGTCATAAATTCGCCTACTTTCTGTAGAAAGCCTTGGTTAAAAGTTTGTAACCTACTTTTGATTATGCCAAGAGCGTGTTAAATAAAAGAGTGGTGAATGTTAAATCTATGTTAAATATGTTAAAAACACTTAAAATCAGTCGTAAAAAAGCGAGCAGAAAAAGTTTCTGCCCGCAAAGTTTAAAATAATATTTTGATGGTTGTGCCTTTGTTCAATGTGGAGTCGACGCTGATGGACGCGTTGTGGTATAGTGCGCCGTGCTTTACGATTGAAAGTCCTAAACCCGTACCGCCGATTTCCTTCGAGTGACTTTTATCAACACGATAAAAACGTTCGAAAATTCGGCTTATTTCGTCTTTCGGGATACCTATACCCGTATCGCTTACTGACAGCTCGACACCATCGACACACTGCTTGATAACGACATTTACCGTGCCGTTTTCATTGTTGTACTTAACCGCGTTGTCACACAGGTTATAGACCATCTCTTCGATAATTTTTCGCACACCCGATATGGTACAGTTATCGCCCGAAAGGGTGAAAATAACGCTTTTTTTCTTCGCAATCGAGTCGAGCCTTGTTATGACACCTTCGCACAGAGGGTATAGCTCGATGTTTTCAAAGTTTCGTTCGATATCTTTTTCCTCAAGGTTGCTGAGTTTTATGATATCCTGAACTAAAGTGATTAGTCGCTGTGATTCGTCGTAGATTTTACCTGCAAAACGCACGGTATCTTCAGGCTTAGCGATACCGTCGCGGATAATTTCCGCGTAGCCCGAAATTGAAGTTAGCGGAGTTTTCAACTCGTGCGAAACATTAGCTGTGAATTCGCGTCTTAGTTTATCTCTGCCCTGATGCTCGTACTGCATTTCCTCCATCTGGTGGGTGATACGGGTATTCTGTGAGCGGATTTTGCGGATAAGTGGAGAAAACTCGTGATATACATCTGAGTGGCCGGGATTTTCGATGTCGATGTCGTTAATCGGTTTTATCACTTTTTTGCTGACTATGTGCTGTACACACAAGGTGACCGCAACAGGGATAATAAAAACAACAGAAAAGTAAAGCCACATATGAGTTATGTCCGCTGTGGTGAGATATTCAGCGACGGCAATTGTGCTTACGCATATAAGAGAAACAAAGAAAGTTGCTAAGAAAATGTTAAGCAGAATTCGCTTTTTCATTATACATCACCTATCTTGTAGCCTATACCGCGTACTGTTTCGATAATCGCGCCTGCGTCACCGAGCTTCTGTCTGAGAGTACG
>JAZSFG010000151.1:0-18431 GCA_045532065.1 Ruminococcus sp.
ATTTAAATGGACGCTGGAAGTACCACCGGCAACCCGTTGGGGCGAAGTACACGTGAAAACAGCACATGGTGTAATGAATGCGTCTGTTTTCTTCTCTGAGTTCTTATGGGCTGTCTTCTACTTCCGCCTAAATCAAATTAGGAGGATTATTTTATGGAAAGGAACACAGTCACTTTATTCGAGACAATTGTAACACTGCTCGAAAACAAAAGATATGCGACTTTAAGGGACATTCTCTCTACGATGAACCCTGTTGATATAGCCGGTGTATTCGAAGATATTCAGGACGAAAAAACTGCGGTACTCTTCAGACTTCTGCCTAAAGAGCTTGCGGCCGAAGCTTTCGTCGAGATGGACGAAGACACTCAGGAGCTTCTCATTCACGGCTTCTCCGACACCGAGCTTAAAGAAGTCATCGACGAACTGTATGTCGACGACGCGGTTGACATCATCGAAGAAATGCCTGCTAATGTCGTAAAACGTATTCTGCGTCAGGCTGACCCTGATGTCAGAAAGCAAATCAACGAAATCTTAAAATACCCTGAGGACTCTGCCGGTTCAATTATGACTACTGAGTTTGTAAAGCTCAGACCTAAGATGACCGCAGAAGAAGCTATCAAGCGAATCCGTCGTACGGGTATCGATAAAGAAACAATCTACACCTGTTATGTCTCCGATGAATCATCTAAGCTCATCGGTATCGTCACAATCAAAAGCTTACTTTTAGCCGAAGATGAAGACATCATCGAAGACATTATGGAAACAAACGTTATTTCAGTTAACACTTTAGATGACCAGGAAAACGTTGTACAGGTATTCAACAAATACAACTTCTTAGCCGTTCCTGTTGTCGATAAGGAAAACCGCTTAGTCGGTATTGTTACCGTCGACGACGCTATCGACGTCATGGAAGAAGAGGCTACAGAGGATATCCAGAAGGTTGCGGCTATTACTCCGACAACTGATAAGCCATACGACAAATTAAGCGTAGGCGAGATTTTTAAGAGCCGTATTCCATGGCTTTTAATCCTCATGGTTTCTGCAACTTTCACTACTATGATTATCAATGGCTTTGAGGAAAGCTTAGCGGCTTCTATCGTGCTCACCGGATTTATTCCTATGCTGATGGGTACCGGCGGTAACTCAGGTTCACAGTCATCCGTTACCATCATCCGTTCACTCTCGCTGGGCGAAATCGAGTTTAAAGATACCTTTAAAGTTATCTTTAAAGAATCTAGGGTTTCTATCCTTTGCGGTGTGGTTTTAGGTGCTGCAAACTTCGTAAAGATGCTTTTAGTCGACAGACTTCTGCTCGGTTATGACGAAGTTACCGTTATGGTTGCGGTCGTTGTATCTCTTACGTTGCTTCTCACCGTCGTGTGCGCGAAAATTGTCGGCTGTACGCTACCGATGCTGATTAAGAAAATCGGTTTCGACCCTGCAGTTGTAGCCAGCCCGTTCATCACAACAATCCTCGACGCACTTTCGCTGTTCATCTACTTTATGATTGCACAGCTCGTGCTCGGAATATAAAAGCAAAAAATATAGAGGCACCTTTTTCGGTGCCTCTTTTTATGTTTCCTAAAAAGAAAGGCAGTCAAGCGACTGCCTTTTTGTTATTATTTCTTCTCGATGAGGTTGCCCTCTGCATCATAACGATATGATATTTCGTTGCCTTCTTCGTCTGTTTTGTAAACGATGTAGTACTTAACTTCACCTGAGCCTGTATACTCAGTCATCTTTGTACGCTCTTTCTGAGTGCCGTACTCATACTCTGTGTATGATTTAAGAGTGTCGTCACCATCGTAACGATAAATTCTGTTCTCGAGACCAATTGAATTGTACTCGTAAACAATGTAATCGTTTACTTCACCCTTTTCATTAAGGTTTGCATACTTCTGAACACGATTGTACTCATCGTATTCTACAACAGTCTCACCCTTTAACTTTTTATCTTTGCCATAGTGTGATTTTCTTGTTTCGTTACCATTCTCATCGAACTCGTAAACAGTAAAACTTAAAAGGTTACCTTTTGAATCATACAACTCATTTTTTGTGCAGTTGCCGGCTTCATCATATTCATTCTTATAGTAGCCGGTAGCATTACCATATTGGTCATAATTATACGCTACAAGGTCATCAGGAATACCATCTCTATTCTTATCATTACCACAGCCAGCAAAAATAACTGCACAGGATAAAACAAGAACAACTGCTAATAATACAGATGTAAATCTTTTTAAAAAAGTTGCTTTAAGCATAATAATTCTCCTTTATTCGTATGTACATAATCGTACTTCAAGTTAAATTATAACACCAAATATATGGGTGTCAACAACAAAATTGTAACCCTATATTAAGAAACGGAGCATTTATGAAGAGAATAACGGCAATAATACTTTCTGTAAATTTAGCTTTTTGGGGGACTTTTATGCTCGCTTCTTGTGAAACCGTTGCACAAACATATACACTGAATTTCGTTACTACACCGATGAAAAGTTCGGACGATATCACACACATTCCGTACGATATCACCTTCGATGAAACTGTTTTTTCATCATCTCCGAGTGAGTTTTCTCCTACGCTTGCGAAAACCGCTATGGTGCTGTCATCAGGAGCGTACGACAGCGACTTTACACAGCTGAATCTCGACGCTCTCGGCTTTACACACAAAGCAAAATTTAATTACTCAAGCTCCTACGATCCACAGGCTGTCGGCATATCAATAGCAAAAAGAGAGATAGCCGATACTACTATACTCGCAATAGTTCTTCGTGGCACATACAAAAAAGAATGGCATACGAATTTTGATATAGGTCGCAACATAAACGAAACTAATGTGCATGAAGGTTTTTTTAACGCCAGCAACTTTGCGCTAAAAAAACTCTCTCAATATATGTCAAATTATATGGTTAGCGAAAACGAGTGCAAGTTCTTCGTGACAGGTCACTCACGTGCAGGAGCGGTAGCAAACCTGATGTCAAAAACACTTATTGACACCTACGGTGCGGAAAAAGTCTACGCATACACCTTCGCTTCTCCTAACACTACGACCGCTTTAAACGCTGATATAGACCTTTACAGCGGAATTTTTAACTTCGTTAACCCTGATGACTTTATTTCGTATGTTCCACTAAACAACTGGGGATTTACTAAATACGGCACCACAATCGAGTTTTTCTCTAGCGAAGAAGAACGCGAAAACAAACTCAGCAGAGTTAACGAAAAATACAAGACATATCGCAACAGAGAGCTTAAAACATCTGACAAAGAAACCCTCTCTCTGTTTTTAGACTCTGCGTACGAAATCGCTCCTACTGTAAAAGACTACTACGATACAAAATACGATGTGCTCGGTATACAAATGAGCATGTACGACTATATGAATATGGTCGCACAGATTATAAACGAAGAAAATATGATTTCAAACGGGCTTATCATTTTGGGCAGTGATGGTACGGTGTTTAAGGACATCAAGAATTTTCTGCTCATCGGTATGGATGATTTTTCTCACACAACTACCCCTCAATTTGATAACTCGCTCATCAGCTACACCCACAGTGCCGAAACGTATCTGAGCTACCTTGAAGTGTATATTGAAGATATGTGATTGATTTTTTTGCATCAAAATAATATAATGAGAAAAAATACTGTGAGGTAAAAATATGAAAATCGTTATTTTAGATGCACAGACTATCACAAAAGGTGATATTTCTCTCGCCTCTCTCGAAAAATTCGGAGAGGTGGTTACATATAATCTGACAAAACCGGAAGAAATCGAGGAGCGTATCAAAGACGCAAACGCAGTTATCTGTAATAAAACCGTGCTTAACGAAAGCAATATGAAAAACGCAAAAGATTTAAAGTATATCGGTCTTTTTGCGACAGGCTATAACAACATCGACGTTGAGTACTGCAAAAGAGCAGGTATTACTGTGTGCAATGCAGGCTCGTACTCCACAAACGCAGTAGCTCAACACGTTTTTGCTCTTATTTTAGAGCATTACTCAAGCACAAGTAAGTATAACGAATTTTGTCACAACGGTGGATGGCAGACAGCCGAGACTTTTTCACCGTTTGTCTTTCCTCTCAATGAATTGTCAGGCAAGACTATAGGTATAGTCGGCTTCGGCGCAATCGGTCAGGCAACAGCTAAAATCGCTCTCGCTTTCGATATGAAAGTGCTGGCTTACAACCGCTCGAAAAAGAGCGCAGAAAACGTAACTTTCGTCGACTTTGAAACTCTGCTTAGGGGAAGTGACATCGTAACTGTTCACACACCGCTCA
The DNA here is from genome assembly GCA_045532065.1 of Ruminococcus sp. Classification (GTDB taxonomy): domain Bacteria; phylum Bacillota; class Clostridia; order Oscillospirales; family Acutalibacteraceae; genus Ruminococcoides. The sequence goes on from JAZSFG010000151.1 coordinate 4,288, forward strand.
ACAGCGAATCAGAATCGTTGTTTAATAAAGATACTTTTTCAAAAATGAAGAAAGGAGCATTCTTTGTAAACACCGCTCGTGGCGGCGTTATGGTCGAAGAAGACCTCATAAACGCACTGAAAAAAGGACACTTAGGCGGGGCAGGCGTAGATGTGCTCTCAGTAGAGCCGATGAGCAAAGACTCACAGCTTCCAAACACAAAGGATCTTCTCATCACACCACACATCGCATGGGCACCGATTGAAACAAGAGAGCGACTAATTGACATCGTGTGTAAAAACATCGAGTGTTTCATAAATGGTAACCCGATAAACGTAGTAAGTAAATAATAAAAAGGCACAGTGCTAAATCTGCTCTGTGCCTTAATTTTTTTATTCTGATTTATTTCGCATTTCTGTCGACAAAACGCGCTCTGCGTTTTGAGTAAAGAATCTTCTGTCCTGAGTACAATCCGTAATAACCCGAAAGCATAAAGCTCACTGCTAACGCGGTAGCAAAAAGAATAATTGAGCCACCCGAGAACAGCTCAACACTTAACGCAAGTGACGCCATAGGACAGTTAACAACCGCACAGAACATCGCGACCATCGCTATTGCTGCAGCAATAGTCGGGTCCATACCCATAACAGGGCCGACCACAGCGCCGAAAGTCGCTCCGATAAAGAGTGTCGGGATAATCTCGCCACCTTTGAACCCAAATCCTATAGTAATCGCAGTGAAAAGGATTTTAAGCAGTGGGTCGTACCAGTAAACTTTTGAATAATTAAGTGCGTCGTGAATGACATTTTCACCGATGCCGTTGTAACGAGTGCCAATCAGTAATGTGAGTAAAATAATAACAGTACCACCGACAGCAACTCTGAGATAATCGTTCTTAAATGCCTTTTTAGAAAGCTTTGCGCTCCAGCGTAAGCTAAGACAGAATACAATACTGATAACTGCACAGCCGATGCCGATACCTGCAGCTTTCAGTACGTTCCACATATCGAAGTCCGTCATAGCAGGAAGTTTGAACACGATAGGCTCGAGTCCCATAAGACGGGTAATAGAAAACGATACAAGCGATGAAACCAAGCACGGAACAAACGCGCTGTAATAGAAAACTCCGACAGAGATAACCTCCATAGCAAAAATCGTAGCAGCTAAAGGCGTGCCGAAAAGCGCCGTAAACAAACCACTCATACCGCACAACACACAGATGTGCATATCTTTTTCGTCGAGTTTGAACAAATCGCCGACCTGTTCGCCGATACATCCTCCGAGCTGAATAGCTGCACCCTCTCGACCTGCTGAACCGCCGAAGAGATGAGTCAGCACAGTGCTCACAAAAATCACAGGAGCGAGCATAATCGGAACTTTCTTATCACTTCTCACCGACTTAATAATGGTGTTAGTGTCGGTTTTATCTCCGAGCTTCGTAATTTTATATAAAAAAACAATAACAATACCTGCGACCGGTAAGAAGAAAATCAGGTATTCGTGACCTTCTCGAAACTTTGTGACAAAGTCTACACAAAAACGAAAAATTCCGCCGATTGCGCCACCGATTGCGCCCGTAATTAAAGCTATAAAAACCCATTTCAAAAACGAAACACAGTACTGAGAAACTCGGTGTAATTTGTGTTTAACTTTTTCTTTAACCGCTTGCATATTCTCCCACCTTTCCTACACATTATAATTATAGCGTGCAAAAAAACCAAGTTCAATACTGCACACAAATTTTTAAAGCAAAAATATATGTAAAAAGGTGATTTTATGGATAACAGAAAAGTTGTGCTCGTCGGTACAGGTATGGTCGGAATGAGTTTTGCGTATGCGGCTCTTAATCAGAACGCGTGCGACGAACTCGTACTCATAGATATAAACCGCGAGCGTGCTATAGGCGAAGCAATGGACTTAAACCACGGTCTTGCGTTTTCACGCACCTCGATGAAAATCTACGCAGGTGACTACTCAGACTGTAACGATGCAGACATCGTCGTAATCTGTGCCGGAGTTAATCAGAAAGAGGGCGAATCGAGACTTGAGCTTTTGTCCCGTAATGCAAAAGTTTTCGAATCTATAGTAAATCCTGTTATTGAAAGCGGATTTTCAGGCATATTCTTAGTCGCAACCAACCCTGTCGACATAATGACCCGAATCACATACGAGATGTCAGGATTTAAGGAAAACAAAGTTATCGGCACAGGTACTACTCTTGACACAGCACGACTTCGTTACCTTTTAGGCGACTATCTCCACATCAACGCAAAAAATGTTCACGCGTATGTTATCGGAGAGCACGGCGACTCGGAGTTTGTTCCGTGGTCACAAGCACTTATTGCGACAAAACCGCTTTTTGACGTAATAAATCATAACAAAGACAAATTCAGTTTCGATGAACTGAACAAGATAAGCACTTTAGTTCGCACCTCCGCACAGCAGATTATTAAAGCTAAAAATGCCACTTACTATGGTATCGGTATGGCGATTGTGCGAATTGTAAAAGCGATTTTTCAGAACGAAAACTCCGTACTCACAGTATCGTCTAGACTTAACGGCGAGTACGGAATAAAAGATGTTTACATCGGTACACCGTGTATCATAAACCGAGAGGGTGTACGCTGTGTGCTTGACCTCTCTCTCGAAAAAAGCGAAGCAAAGAGTCTTAGAGAAAGCGCTAACATCTTAAACGACAGCTATAACAGTCTTAACTTACAATAATTTACACTTTATTCTTGAAAAGGCAGGTTCTCTGTGATAAGATAATCTCAACAACTTTTTAAGGAAGATTATTGATGAGAAACTTTATGCGCAAAATCGCGTCGTTTATGCAGGGGCGATACGGCAACGATAAACTGAACTATCTGTTGCTTATCATCACCGCTATTATATATGTGGTTTATATTTTTGTCCGTTCACCGTGGATTTTCGTTGTATCTATGGTACCATTCGGCCTCTATATTTTCAGAGCTTTGAGCAAAAACATCAACAAGCGTGTGTATGAAAACAACCGCTACGTTAAAATTTACACAGTAGTAGCTAATTTCTTCAAGCGTCAGTACTATAAAATCCGCGACTTCAAAACCCATCGTTACGTTAAATGTCCGTACTGTAAATCACAGCTTCGACTCAAAAAACGCACAGGCACACAGAAAATCCACTGTCCGCGCTGTAACGAAGACTTTAAGAAAAATATCCTGTTTTAAAGAAAAGCACCCGAAATTCATTCGGGTGCTCTTTTTATTCTACAGTTATCATTATTTTAATCGAGTCAAAAATCTTGTCACCGATACCTTTTACGTTTTTTATCTCTTCAATATCTTTAAAGTCGCCGTGTTCTTCTCTGTAATCAACTACGTTCTGTGCAACCGTATCGGAAATCCCTTTAAGCCCTGTTAAAATTTCAGCGTCTGCTGTATTTATGTTAACTTTTTCTATATCCATACTTTCGATTTTCTCGGGTGTGTATTCTCTTTTTTCTGTTTTATCGTATGAAATACTATAGACATTAAAAAGCACTAAAACCAGAGCGAAAATAACAGAAAGTATAATCACAAATTTAGTTGATGTCATTTTAAATTTCATACCCTCACCCCACAAGCAAATTATATATCATATAAACTTTTTTCACAACAACTAATTTTTATGACGCTATTTATCTAACATCCAAAAAAGTCTGCTTTTTCTCCCCTTTTATCGTGCTATTTCACATTGACTTTTGTGTACAAGATATACTAAAATTATATACAGATTATAATAGGTAAGTTTGTGCCTTTGAAAGGAGCTTTGATTGTGGTATTTTCGAGTTTACTTTTTTTGTTCGTATACTATGCGGTAGTACTCGCGCTGTACTATGCCGTACCACGTAAACTACGAAACCTCTTCCTGTTCTTTGCGAACCTCGTGTTCTATGGATGGGGTGAACCTGTATTTGTATTACTGATGCTGTTCTCGACAGTAGTCGACTACACCTGCGGTTACTTCATCGATAAGTACAGAACAGAAAACAAAAAAATAGCTAAAACCTTTCTCATTTTATCAGTTTGTATCAATCTCTCGCTTTTAGGCTTCTTCAAATATGCAGGATTCATCACAAACACATTAAACGCTATTCCGTTCTTCTCTCTAAAACCGATTGAAGTTCCGCTTCCTATCGGTATCAGCTTCTACACATTCCAGACAATGTCGTACTCCATCGATGTTTACCGAAACGACGCTCCTATACAGAAGAACATCATCACATTCGGTACTTACGTCGCACTCTTTCCACAGCTTATCGCAGGTCCTATCGTACGATATAAAGACATTGCGTACCAGCTCGACCACAGAAGAGAAACTTTAAATCAGTTCACAAGAGGAGTTAGGCTTTTCTGTATCGGCTTAGGAAAGAAAGTTCTGCTTGCAAACCAGATGGGTCTTATGTGGGACACTATCCGTCAGTCGGGTGAAATCAACGGTTGGCTCGGTAGCTGGATTGGTATTATCGGCTACACGTTCCAGATTTACTTTGACTTCTCGGGATACTCCGATATGGCGTGCGGTCTTGGCAATATGTTCGGCTTCGAGTTCTTAAAAAACTTCGACTACCCTTACGTTTCAAAATCTATCACCGAGTTCTGGAGAAGATGGCACATCTCGCTGGGAACTTGGTTTCGAGAATATGTGTACATCCCGCTCGGCGGTAACCGAATGGGTCCTACACGACAGATTTTAAACCTTCTTATCGTATGGTTTTTAACAGGTTTCTGGCACGGTGCTTCGTACAACTTCATTTTATGGGGACTGTTCTACGGCGTGCTTCTAATCTTTGAAAAGCTCGTGTTCGGAAGAGTGCTCAAAAAGCTCCCTGCAGTTTTCCAGCACCTCTACGCTTTACTGTTTGTTGTGCTCGGTTGGGTACTGTTCTACTTTGTTGATTTGTCACAGATGTGGAGTTTTGTCCTTTCGATGTTCAGCTTCGCAGGTCCTGTTATTGGTCAGACTGCGCTCACAACAACGCTTTCGTTCTTACCGCTCATTGTGATTTGTACTGTTGCATCCACACCACTTGCGGTAAGTCTCTACAGAAAGATTAACTCAAAACCGCTTAAAATCGTGATTGACACCCTCTTCTGTTTATTCATCGTAGTGCTGTGCACAGCATCACTCGTAAACCAGAGCTACAACCCGTTCCTCTATTTCAGATTCTAAATTTTTAAGGAGCACAATATGAAAAAAGCATTTAAACACCTTCCAACAATTGTGTTTTTGCTGTTCATTTACACTATATCAATACTGTTCATCGCGTTGCCAAAAAGTGATTATAGTGCATCCGAAAAACGCTATCTAGCTGAATTTCCGAAATTCAGCATGGAGAGCTTTTTCAGCGGTGACTTCGGCAGGGATTTCGAAACAGCGTTGTGCGACCACACTCCGTTTCGTAACGTCTTTGTCGGACTTAACTCGTACTATAATTTGGCACTAGGCAACCCATTATCAAACGGCATTTACCACTGTAAGGACGGTTATCTTTTAAACGACCCGGCTAAAGCTGACAGACTTAGTATCAATTTTCAAATTATCTCTGACTTTGCTAAAGAGTCAGACGTTGACACCACTATGCTTTTAGCTCCTTCTACGGGATATATCTGCTCTGATATTCTTCCGAACAAACACATTAAGTACAACGACGACGAGAGCTTCAACGAAGCGAAAGCCACATTAAAAGAAGGTAATGTTAACTTCGTAGACGTAAGAGAAACGCTCAAAAGTGCGTACGCAGACGGCACACAGGTTTTTTATAAAACCGACCACCACTGGACAACCGAGGGTGCGTATCTCTCGTATTGTGAGCTTGCAAAGAGCTTAGGCTTTGAAGCAAACTCAAAGGACAGCTACAATATCGAAAATTTCGAGGGATTTTACGGCACAACCTACTCGTCAAGTGGCTACTGGCTGACAAAACCTGACACAGTACAGGTGTACAAAAGCAAAAACATCACAGATATTACTGTTTCTATAGCAGAGGGCAAGGACGTGATAGAATCAGATTCTATGTTCTTCCTTTCGCACATAGACAAAGACGACAAGTATCCTATTTTCTTAGACGGCAATCATCCGTACACGGTTATCAAAAACAACAGTATAGACAAAGAGAGCGACAACGGCAAGCTACTCATCATAAAAGACAGCTTCGCACACTCGCTCACTCCTTTCCTTGCTGACCACTACCATGAAATCGTTATGGTCGATATGAGATACTACAGACAGAGTATAAAAGAACTTTTAAACGAAGGTGACTTTGACCACATGCTGTTCTTATACAGCATCGACAACCTCTCTACAGACACAGACCTCGCACAGATTTCAGTAAGATAAATGACACAAAAAAGCCCCGAGAATTTTCTCTCGGGGCTTTGTTTTATTTAAGTTTATCGATGTTAGCGCGAGCTTTCTTGATAACTCGAAGGTCGTTATCGTATGTGCACTTGTTATGGACATCGAAGAGGTCAACCCAGATAAACGAGTCGATTTCCTCTTTCTGTACTGTGACATTAGTGGAAAAAGTTTGTGCCATAAAGAACACAACGCGTTTTTTGATTTTACCAAACGGGCAGTAGTCAGAAACTTCTCTGAAGCTGTCGACGATTTCAACATCTAAGCCTGTTTCCTCTTTGATTTCTCTTATCGCTGTTTCTTCCTCGGTCTCGCCTTTCTCAACGTGACCTTTCGGGAAGCTCCAGTATCTGCCATTGTGATTTTTAACGAGTAAAACTTTATAGTTATTTTCGGCTGCTTTGTGAATAATAATCGCGCCACAGCTCTTTTCGTACAGGCAATTAAGCGATTGTATCTCGACATTTTTGAGTGCGCTCAGACGCTCTCTGATTTCAGGCTCATAGAAAATCTCGCCCTCAGGAGCAACTACGCATCTCTGTTCGCCATTTTTAAGAGTTGCAACGGCAATAACTACACCGCGCAAAAATTCATATACGTTTTTCCTACTGATAATATACGAGCTCAGGTTATTTATCCCATCACCACTCGCATAGCCGGAAAAAAGTCCGGAACTGATTTCTCCGTAAACATTAACTCTTACTTTCTTTGCAATCATACCGTTACACCTCCTTTTCGTTTAGAAAATAGTTCTTAAAGAATCGAGACAACCGCTGCTGTTTGCGTTTTCAATATTATTGACAAACAGCACCTCATCAATACCATTATCAGTACAGTACTGCTGAAGATTGCCGTCGTAGTATCTGTAATCGATTACGTGTACCTGTTCGTAGTTTGCTGTGAGATACGGCGCAAACGGGTTACCGAAAGAGTCCTTTACAACTGCGATTTTCTTGCCGTTTGTTAAATCAGAGTTATACTCCACAAACAGCGGGCAGTCACCCCACAGGAAAGTTCCGTATGCGTACGGACCTGCTGTAGACGCAGGGTAGTAGATAGATGTTTCATACGGCATAGCGCCATTAGAATCAGTGCGCATCGCGTATGTGCTGTACGGAAATGTCCAGTAGTGTACTGTGTCTAAGTTTTCGTACAAACTCATATCACAATAAAGGAGCTGACCTTCAAAGCCCTCGACCGAGTTATCAGTACAAACTGAGAGGTTTAACACCTTGTTGTCGCTCTGTTCACAAAACGCCTGATATCCGTAGTAAGCACCGAGTCCTGTCCAGTAGTAATCGGTGTTGAAATACAGATATTCTTTACAGTGTTCGCTGAGTTTATTGTAACAGTTGATGCCGATTACATCTTCTGTGTAGCTGTCAAAAAGCACTTTGAGGTTGTCTGCCTGTGAAGAAGTTTCGACAGATTTGTTGTCGATTAAGCGCTGTGGAACAGCAAACTCGATGTGAGTCGGTACAACCATATTGTAAACAGTGACCTTGTCGCCGACTAAAGCTTTGAACTCAGAAATGCACTCGGCGTAGCTTTTAGCAGCTTCTTCATCACCCATAAATGTCTCGAGAGCCGCTTTGTTGTAAATATAAACGTTGCCGTTAGCACTTGAGTAATAACCCTCGCTCTTTTTATCATCAGCAATGTCAGGCTTTTTGAATGTATATGTTCTCTTTGCTTCAGTAGGAGCAACAGTTTCTGCCACAGTTTCCTGTGTATTACCACCGATGGACTTAACAAGCCATTTTGTGCCTGCTACTAAAGACGCAATAACGAGTATGAGTAATAAAACCGCAAAACCTACGATAGTCGCACGGCGTGCGATGAGCTTTTTACGTCTGGCTTTTGCACGCTGTTCGTCACGTTTAGCGCGGTTTACACGATTTGCTTCACGTCTCTTTTTTTCACGATTTTCGTCGTCGAAATCAAAACCATCATCGTAAGACTCGGTTAATCCATCGCCGAAAATATCGTCAAATCCGTCGTTGAAATCAGAGTTTAATTCGCTGTCAAAATCAGTGCTGAAATCTTCGTTAAAATCGAAATCCATCGTCGCTCCTCCTTTCTATTACGTAAAAATGCAAATATACACATAGCATTATACTACAAATTCGCCTTTTATACAACAAAAATTTTGCGTAAATCCGCGATTATGCCATTTTTTTTGGAATATTGCGTCTGAGTTTTAAGCTAATAAGCAATTTTGTTGCAAAATTACTCTGAATATGTTAGTATAAATTAATTAGTTTTTTGAAGGTGATAATATGAATTATAATTTCTCAGACAAGGTTCTTGCACTAAAACCAAACGCAATCAGAGAAATTTTAAAAAGCGCGTCTGATCCGGGCGTAATATCTCTGTCAGCAGGCAACCCTGCCCCTGATGCTTTCCCTGTAGACGCTATTAAAGAGATTTCATCAAAACTTTTAGAGGAAAATCCGATAGGTGTACTTCAGTACGGCATTTCCGACGGATACACACCGCTTCGAGAAACCCTTAAATCCTACCTAAAATCAGAACTCGATGTAATAAAAGAAAATGACGAGCTCATCATTGTTTCCGGTGCACAGCAGGTTATGGATATTGTCGCAAAGACATTCTTAAACGAGCACGACACACTTATTTGTGAGGCTCCGTCGTTCGTTGGCGCACTCAATACATTCAGAAGCTACAACGTCAACCTCGTCGGTGTTACTGTCGAGAAAGACGGTATGAATATGGAAGAGCTCGAAGAAAAACTTATAGCTAATCCTAATACAAAGCTCATCTACACTATCCCGAATTTCCAGAACCCGTCGGGTGTTACTATGAGCTTAGAAAAGCGTAAGAAACTCTACGAACTCGCTAAAAAGTACAATGTACTCATCATAGAAGATAACCCATACGGCGACCTTCGATACTTTGGCGAAGACGTTGCTTGTATCAAGAGCTTCGACACTGAAGGTTTAGTTATCTACTCAGGTTCATTTTCTAAAGTTGTGGCTCCTGGTATCCGCGTAGGATATATGGTAGCCGACAAAGCCGCTATGGCAAAAATGATCGTGTGCAAACAGGGTCAGGACGTACACACAGCGATGTGGTCACAGATGGTGTGCAACGAGTTTATGACTAAATACGATTTCAAAGCACATCTTCAGATGTTAAGAGAATTGTACACAAAGAAAGCACAGCTTTGTATGGACTTACTCGACGAGTATGTAGTAAACACAGGCATTACATACAACAAAATCGAGGGTGGACTGTTTATCTGGTGTACTTTACCTGAAAATGTCGATATGCTCGCTTTCTGCAAGGCGCTTACAGAGAAAAAAGTATGCGTCGTTCCAGGTAACGCATTCCTTACAGACAGCGCTATTCCTTGCGATTCATTCAGAATCAACTTCTCTACTCCTACTGACGAAGAACTCACCAAGGGTATCAAAATCATCGGTGAAGTAGCAAAAGAATTTATCAAATAATCTATTAACAGGTGATATATATGAGCGAAACAACACAGATACAAAACAAAAAGAAGGTTGTACTTTCTGCTATCCAGCCTAGCGGCACAATCACTTTAGGCAACTACTTAGGAGCTGTCAGAAACTGGGTTAAAATGCAGGAAAACGAGGAGTACAACTGTCTTTACGCACTTGCTGACCTTCACACTATCACAGTAAGACAGGAAACAGCGAACTTCAGAAAAAATCTCTACGATGCGTACGCTTCAATTCTTGCTTGCGGTATCGACACAGAGAAATCTCCGTTCTTTATCCAGAGCCACGTTCCGGCTCACTCACAGCTTGCTTGGATTTTAAACTGCTACACACAGTTCGGCGAACTTTCCCGTATGACACAATTCAAGGATAAGAGCATTAAGCACGCTGACAATATCAACGCAGGTCTTTTCACCTACCCTGTACTTATGGCAGGCGATATTCTGCTTTATCAGGCTGATTTAGTTCCAATCGGTGCTGACCAGAAACAGCACTTGGAGCTTGCTCGTGACATTGCAACACGTTTTAACGGTATCTACGGCAACACATTCAAAACTCCTGACGGATTCATCCCGAAAAACGGTGCTCGTGTAATGAGTTTACAGAACCCTACCGCTAAAATGAGTAAGAGTGATACAAACGTAAACGGCTGTGTACTCTTAACAGATACTGACGATGTTATTATGAAGAAATTCAAGCGTGCGGTTACTGACAACGACGCTAAGGTATTCTACGGTGAAGGTAAACACGGCATCAACAACCTTATGTCTATCTACTCTGCTGTTACAGGTCTTACTTTCGAGCAGATTGAGCACGACTTCTCAGGCAAGGGCTACGGCGACTTCAAGGTAGCTGTCGGCGAGGCTGTTATTGCTGAGCTTTCTCCTATCCGTAAGCGTTACGAAGAGTACGTCAAAGACAAAGCATACCTGCAGGAATGCTACTCAAAATCCGACGAGTTTGCAAACAGACTCGCACAGCGCACTCTTGATAAGTGCATGAAAAAAATCGGCTTCATTAAATAATTACACACAAGTAAAGGCGAAACAGTTTTCACTGCTTCGCCTTTTGTTTTTATCAGTTTTTAATTATTCACTATTTCGCCCAGAATAATCCCAGATTATTGGATTTCCACATTCGTCGTATTCGTAAACTTTTTTATACCAGTTTTCATAATCGTTAAGCTTACCATCATTGTATTTTGTTCCGTCTTCAGTTTCGACCACCAAATAACCATAATCGTTGTAATATAATTTCAGTTTGCGCGTTACAACACTCATATCAGAAAATGTAACGGTTATAGAAATCTCATCTTTTGGTGCGATAGAAAAATCTACTGGTCCATTATGAGAGTTTTGCTCCTCTATCCATGTTAGAAGTTCTTTTGATGGTCTCCACAACACTACTCTTTCCGGACTATATACTTCATCGTTCTTTAAGATGATACATTTACTTTCAATAGAGTCTGTCCATTTAAATAAGCTGCCATTTTGAACTTTATATTCAACCTTAATGATATCTTCGCCCTCGACCCACATTGACTCGTCACCCATAACAGCGAAACACTTATTAACAGTTAGCCCTTCTTGAGCAAAAATCTCTTCAAGTCTTTCATCGTCAGGTTCATATACTCCAGTATATTTTTCATCACCATGAACATGATATGTATATGACAAACATGATTGCATCATAATCATATCTTTATCAAGCACTTGAACATCATCAGTTGTCCCAATAGGGTTTCCCGTTTCGCTATCCAAAGCAGATGCAACAATAAAGAACGAATGGCTATTTGTAGTATTATTAGTGATTAAAGAGTCCTTTTTTGTAACATTCAATGATAAACTTTTTGCAAACACCACGGATAAAACTACCGCAAAAACTAAGCCTAAAGAAGAAAGAATTATAGTCATATTTCTGCGCTTTTTCTTACGATGACTTTCGATTTTTTTGATGTTTTCGATGTCGGTCTGAAACTCATACTCATTTAATTCAAGCTCAAGTTTATCTTTTATTTCACTCACAAAAATCATCTCCTAACTTTTCTTTTAATAATGTTTTTGCTCTGCGTATCCTGTATTCAACATTAGAAATTTTTGTATGGGTAATTTTTGCAACTTCTTTCATAGTGAACTCTCTGTAATAATAAAGAATTACTACTTCTCTAAGTTGTATCGGAAGCGACATTACAGCATCTGACACGCTAATCTGTGATACATAATCAGTAGTTGTATCGGTCAATGCTTCGTCGATACTGTCGTTATACTTTTTCTTTTTGAGCATATCTTTACAGGTGTTTATGCATATCCCTGTTATCCATGTTTTGAGTGAAGATTTCCCCTTGAATGTATGTAACTTTCTGTATATTTTGATAAGTACATTCTGTGCACAATCTTCTGCTAAATGATAATCCTTCAAATATAGCAAGCAGGTGCGAAAAATATAATCTTTATACTCAATGTATATTGAGTCAAAATCAAGTGATAAGTCTTTGCTCATACTAATCCCCCTTTCACTATATTAGACGACCAAAAACTCTATTTTTATAAATCTATTATACATATTTTTATCAAAACCACAGATATTCAACGCATATTATATACACAAGGTATATAGCCGATAAAATAATACATAAGAAAACCGCAGGGGATTTTCTTTCCCTGCGGTTTTGTGTTAGTTTTTAATTATTACAGCATTCCTGCCTTTTAAGATAAGCTTTTCGCCGTCGATATCGTATTCACCAAGCATAAAGACAATCTCGCCGACATTTTCGAGCTCAACTACCTTTTTGTCGCTTGACACATTAAAGTAAACAGTGAATTCACCACGCTTGTAAACAAAGAGGTTATCGCCTTTTTCTGCACTTACCAGTTCAAAATCAGAGCCGTTTCGCAGTGACTCGTGCTCGTGGCGCAGAGCGATTAAGGTCTTTAAGTTCTCGTAGATACTGCCCTTTCTGCCGACGTTGTTTTCGACAGTAGGAGCATCTGCGCTCTTATCTACAGGCAGGTAGAGTTTATCCGCATCAGCCGTAGAGAAGCCAAGGTTTTTGCTGCTATTCCACTGCATCGGAGTACGTGAGCCTGTACGTGAGAAGCCACCCTCTTTAGACACCAAATCGGTCTGGTAACGCATACCGATTTCATCGCCGTAATAAACAAAAGGTACACCCGGCATAGTCATCATAAACGCGTGTGTGAGCTTAATCATCTCTTCACTCATGTAGAAAGTCGCACGTGGCATATCGTGGTTATTAGTCATGAAACAGATGTAGCCGTTATCCTTTGTCTTAGGATAATTCTCCATATATTCAGAAAGGAAAGTTGTAAGCTCACCCTGTGCGCTATCTGAGAAAAAGCTCTTGTTTTCGCCGTCAACGAGATAACGGAAAAGGGTAGAATAGCCATTGCCATAGTGGTCAAGATAAAAGTCCATATGGAATCCGCCATCGTTAATCGAACGCTGTGGATTACACCACTCGGATACAAGCGCACACTCTGGGTAGTCCTTGTCCATCATCTTTCTTATATCAGCCCATATTTTTGATGTAGCAATTTTATCGTCATCGTTTTTAACTAATGAATCCGCCATATCAACTCTGAAGCCGTCAACGCCTAAATCCATCCAGTAACGCATAATGTCTTTAATTAGCTCAACTGTTTTCTTAGCAGCGTCACAACCTGCAGGCATCTGCCACTGTGGGTGAGTTATCTCGTAGAAGCCGTAGTTTAAAGCTGGCTGAGAAGAAAAATAGTTTACTAAATAGTTTCCGTCACGCTCGCAGATGCCGCACATAAGTCTGTACTGTGGTGGTGCGTCCCATACAGATTTTGTGAAAATATAGTTGTCGGTGTACTCGTTTTTCTCGGCTTTTTTAGCCTGTAAAAACCACTCGTTAGTGTCGCTTGTGTGACCTGGTACTAAGTCAAAAAGCACCTTTATACCCATTTCGTGGGCAGTTTTTAAAAGCTCTTTAACATCATCTAAAGTTCCGTATCTAGCAGCAACCTTTTTGTGGTCTCTGACGTCATAGCCGGCATCCATAAACGGTGAATCGTAAAGTGGGTTAATCCACAAAGCATTGCATCCGAGCTCTTTTATATATGAAAGCTTAGAAATAATACCCTGAATATCGCCGATACCGTCGCCGTTTGAGTCACAAAAGCTCTGCGGGTATATTTCATAGAATACTGCGTTTTCCAACCATTTTGGCATAAAAATTCTCCTTAATATATAAATTTTATACTTTGATTTTATCACCAGTGAGAGCTAGTGTCAATAAACTTTCACTCGCTTTTT
>JAZSFG010000005.1:0-4860 GCA_045532065.1 Ruminococcus sp.
CATACATCGCAGACGGTTTTATTCAGGGTCTCACTCCTGTATGCGTAATGCTTGTGTCTGCTGTTGTTATGGCTATTATCGGTCTGATTGCCACAAAGTTAAAAATCCGCTGGCTCACAGACTACGCTTTACCTATTTCACTAATTTGCGGTATGGCTTCGGCTATACTTTTCACACATATTTTCGGTGGTTATGAAATCACCGCAGCTATGCTTTCGGAGGTGAGTGCATAATGAAAAAGAATATGACATATATGGACTCAGTGCACCGATACGGTAAAACATGGGGTATCGGTATTGCAATCTTGCTGATTATGTTCCCGATTGTTGTATCCCTTATCTTCTCAGCGAAACCAGAATGGTCAGCACTCGCAAAGGGACTTTTCGCTACACTTCCGATGTACTGGGCAGTCGGTATCATCGAAGTTCTCACATACGTTCCTATGCTCGGCGCAGGCGGTACTTACCTCTCGTTTGTAACAGGTAATATCTCTAACTTAAAACTTCCGTGTGCAGTAGATGCGATGGAACGCGCAAACGTCAAAGCAAACTCCGAAGAAGGCGAGGTTATCTCGACTATCGCTATCGCGGTTTCTTCAATCGTAACTACTATTATCATTATTCTCGGCGTTATCCTCATCATCCCACTCACACCTATTTTAGAGTCTCCTGTACTCGACCCTGCGTTTGCGATGATTCTTCCTGCACTTTTCGGCGGTCTTGCTGTAGTGTTCATTTCAAAAAATGTAAAACTCTCAATACTCCCTGTACTCTTAATGCTCACACTCTTCATTTTCGTACCTGCATTAAACGCAAGTACAGTAGGTATTATGGTACCTGTAGGCGTTGTGTTCACAGTAATTGTAGCACGAATTATGTATAAAAAAGGAATGCTGTAAACTATGATTGCTTTATATATTATTTTATCTTTACTCGTTGTTTTTCTTGCTGTTGTTCTCATCAGAACAGCTATGTTCAAACCAAAAGCTGAGGTTGAAGTCTTCGAAAACGAAGAAACTTTCGATACTGACAAAAGTATCGAGAATCTACGTACTTTAGTGAGATTCAAGACAGTTTCTTACAGAGACAGCGAAAAAGAAAAAAACGAGGAATTCGAAGGACTCATAAACGCTTTGCCGACACTTTACCCTAATGTTTTTGAAAAATGTGAGTTTCATAAACTCGCTGACAGAGCTTTGCTGTTTAGATGGAGTGGTAAAGAAGAAGGTAAGCCGACCGTTTTAATGGCTCACTACGACGTTGTTCCTGTTAACGAAGAAATGTGGGACAAACCTCCGTTTGAGGCTATACTCGAAGATGGTGTTATCTGGGGTCGCGGTACACTCGACACAAAGGTTACTTTAAATGGTGTACTCTCTGCCGCAGAGCACCTTATAAACAAAGGTTTCACTCCAAAAAACGACATCTATTTTGCCTTTTCGGGTGGAGAAGAAATCAACGGAAAAGGTGCTTCGAACATCGTCGACTTTTTCGAAGAAAACAACATCGAACTCGCACTCGTAGTAGACGAAGGCGGTGCAGTTGTCGAGAATGTTTTCCCAGGTGTTAAAGCTCCGTGCGGACTCATCGGCATCGCAGAAAAAGGTATGGTCGATGTTAAATACGAAACAAAATCAGCAGGCGGTCACGCATCAGCTCCAAAGCCTCACACACCAGTTGGTGTGCTGTCAAAAGCGTGTACAAAAATCGAAAACAACCCGTTTAAATGCCACATCACAAAACCTGTTAAAGAGATGTTTGACACCTTAGGCAGACACTCAACCTTCCTGTACAGAATGATTTTCGCAAACCTGTGGGTGTTCTCCCCTGTGCTTGCGTTACTCGGGAAAATTCAAGGTGGTGAGATGAACGCGTTACTGAGAACAACCGTTGCATTCACACAAATGAAAGGCAGCGATGCAGCTAACGTTATTCCGCCTGATGCGTTTATGGTTTCAAACATCCGTTTAAACCCTGATGATACAATCGACTCGGCACTCGCTTATTTAAAGAAAACAATCAAGGATGACTCTATCGAGCTTTCAGTAATAAGCGGAATGAATCCGTCGCGTATCTCTGAGACTGACTGCGAAGCATACGATAAAGTCGCTAAAGCGGTAGCATCCACATGGAAAGGATGTTTAGTTTCTCCGTACCTTATGGTGCAGTGCTCTGACTCGCGCCACTACGGCAGAATTTCCGACAAAGTATATCGTTTCTCAGCAATGGATTTAACCTCTGAAGAACGTGCCACAATCCACGGCAACAACGAACGCATCCGCGTAGAGTGCGCTAACAAAGCTGTCGAGTTTTATATCAGACTTATTAAACAGTGTTAAATAGATAAAAAAGTCCTACACCGTTGTGTAGGACTTTTTTGTCGTCATTTTTTGCAATAAGAGTTATTGTGTTCTATAATAAAAACAAAAATGATTGTAGCTTTTTGTATATGTGCAAGGTGTTATATGCAGAAGGGAGGAATATTATGGAATGCACTAATATGAAAATTGAAGATGTAATCAAAGAGTATTCCACTATGGTGTACCGCCTTGCTTTTGCTAAAACAGGAAATAAGTTTGACGCCGACGAAGTTTTTCAAGAGGTGTTCTATAGATATGTAAAGAAGAAACCAATGTTCAATGACAAAGAACACCAGAAAGCTTGGCTATTGAAGGTAACTGTTAATTGCTCTAAAAAATTGCTTAAGTCTTCGTGGAAAACAAAAATTGTTCCACTCGAAAAAATGGATGATTTTGTAGTAGAAGAACATAGTGATTTGCACTATGAACTCTCATTACTGCCTTCTTCTTACAGAGAAGTTATACATTTGTTTTACTATGAAGATATGAGCACTGAGGATATAGCAAAACTGCTTAATCGTAAGACTTCAACTGTCAGAACTCAACTGACCCGTGCCAGAGCAATGCTTAAAAAATATATGAAGGAGGAAGATTATGTTTAGAGATACATATAAAAGCTACAACGAAAGTATTTCTCCGAGTGATAAACTTATAGCAGATACTATAGATAAATTAGGCACAAAAAAAGTTATTAGTTTTAAAAAGCCATTCGCTATTGCCGCTGTAATAATGGCACTTGTAATTGTTATTTTTTCTTTACCTGTTGTTGCAGCACAGATTGACCCTTTATATAACATTATGTATCACATCTCGCCTAGATTTGCTCAGTTTTATACTCCTGTTAACGAGTCATCAACAAGTAATGATATTAAAATGGAAGTGCTAGCTTGTTATGTTCACGAAGACACAATCGAAATACACTTAACAGTGCAGGACTTAACAGGAGAACGTTTCAGTGGTGGAGTTGACCTAAATGACAGTTATTCTATAAATACTCCATACGATAGTTCAGCTAACTGCAGGCAGATAAGTTATGACGATGAAACAAAAACCGCAGGTTTTCTAATTACACTTTCTCAATGGAATGACAAGGACATAATGGGCGATAAATTAACTTTTACTGTTAAAGAGATACTCACAGACGATAGATATTATAACTTTTATGTACCTATTGAGCTTAGTAAGGTAGCAACAGATAAAGAATCTCAGGAAGTGTATATCAATGGAGGAAGTCTAGCAAAAGACCGTGACTATACTACTGCACTTGTACCATCAGTACCGTACGAAGAGTTTGAAGTACACGGAGTAGACTTAACAGGAATAGGTTACGTTGATGGTAAACTTCATATCCAATACGGCGTGAAGAATTTCTTAGAAAAAGATAATCACGGAAAATTTTACCTTATTGATAAAAATACATTTGATGCTATAAATCCAGAATATGGTTTCTATTTTATAGATAGTGAAAACGATATCAGTTATTGCGAAAGTGTGTTTGATATATCCCCGAAAGACCTTGAAAAATATCGGTTGTTCTGTGAGTTTTTTACTACAGGTGAATATATCAAAGGCGATTGGAAAGTAACATTTCCTATAGAAAACAAAGGCGAGTATATACCAACAGAACAGGATGAAATATATCCACCAATTGATATAAATTTATCAGATATAGACATACTTAATATGGGTATTGAAGTACCTGACCTTTTATATTTTGACGATAGCAAAGTGATAATTTTAGGCACTTGTGGTATCGTTGTTTATGACCTTAACGAAAGAGAAATAACACACAGATTATCAAATGAATTTTTGAAATCTTATGGAATTGAATATCCGCACGGTGGAGCTACTCCAAAAGGAAACAAAGTATATATCTTTGATGCGGCTGATGATTTTAACGGAGTTCCGCGAGAAGAACGAGATTGTTTTTTCATATACAATGTAAGAACACGATCACTTATCAAACAAAAATTCTCAGATGCAAATATTGAAAGATTTTTTAAATGTAAAAAATTTGATCGTAAAGATATGGAAAAATATAAAGATAGAAGCAAGATTACAGGCTCTAGTTATATAGATAAAGGGGACTACTTCGTCTTTCTTCAAGGAGATTTAGACTGGAGTATGAAAAGTCTGCAAATCGTTATCTGTGATTATAAAACAGGAGATAAGGAAATTATTAACGTGTTTAAATAAGAAAAAGCCTTACACCCAACGGTGTAAGGCTTAATTTCTATGGCGCGAGTTTGGATTTCATATCATATATCATATAAAACTACCTCGTTTATTTCCGTTGTATCATCATACACGCTTCTTATACGCTCTCCCTAAAAACGCTCCACCGGAGCCTTTTTGCCTTCGTAAAATTCGTTCCAATTTTTCTCGGCACGGTCGCCTTCGAGTCCTCTCTCAGCGCGCAATAAATAGAAAAAGCCTTACACCCAACGGTGTAAGACTTAATTTCTATGGCGCGCTGAGAGGGACAATGTATTTTCTTCGAA
>JAZSFG010000146.1:0-11442 GCA_045532065.1 Ruminococcus sp.
GAGGGCAACGGAGCTACTTTAAATGTCCTAAAAGAAGCTAACGTTTCAGGTTGTGACCTGCTTATAGCTGTTACAGCAACTGATGAACTCAACCTCTACACCTGTCTTATCGCTAAAAACGCAGGTGTTAAGCGTACTATCGCTAGAGTTCGTAACCCTCAGTACACAAAAGACCTGCCTTTTGTAAAAGACGACTTAAAGCTCTCGCTTGCTATAAATCCTGAGCTTATCTGCGCAAAAGAACTCACCCGTATGCTTAAATTCCCGGGTGTCGAGGGTATGACTACATTCGCCAGAGGTCACATTGACCTTATTAAAATCAAGGTTGAAAAAGGCTGTGTACTCGCTAATAAAAAGGTAGTACAAAGCTCGAATTTATTAAAAGACGGTATCCGTATCTGTGTTGTAGAAAGACAGGGCGAATGTTTTATTCCTAATGGTGACTTTGTTATTGAGGAGGGAGACTTCATCTCCTTTATCGCTCCGTCCAAAGCAGCCGCTAAGCTTTTAAAATCTCTCGGTATTGTCACAAACAAAGGCCGTACCGTTATGCTTCTCGGCGGTTCACGTATTGCATACTATCTCGCAACTGACCTGCTTGAAGCCGGAATTTCAGTTAAAATTATCGATAACGATAAAGAACGTTGCGTAGAATTAAGCGAAACACTTGATAACGCGCTTATCATCTACGGAGACGCTATGGATCAGGATCTTCTCTTATCCGAGGGTATCGAACATTGCAGCGCCGTTGTCTCTCTCATGAATACCGACGAAGAAAACCTCGTTTCTTCACTTTACGCAAAACAGGTTAATCCGAAAGCTAAGGTAATAACAGAAATCGGCAACCTCAAAATCAGCAACGTGTTCGAAAATCTTCCTCTTGAAACTATGATAAATCCTAAAAAAATAACTGGCGAAAACATCATGCGCTATGTTAAAGCTATGCACAATTCCCGAGACAGCGAATTCGAAACTCTTCATCCTATCGCTGAAGGTAAGGCAGAGGCGTTGGAATTCAGAGTTATAAAAGATAACCTTGCAACAGGTATTGCTCTTTCAGGTCTTGATTTAAAAGATGATTTACAGATTGCTTGTATCACCCGTCAGGGTAAGATGATTATTCCTAAAGGCTCTGACACTATCGAAATCGGAGATACGGTAATCGTCGTAACTAAACGAAAGGGTCTTCGCGATCTTGAGGATATTCTAAGGTAACGCTATGAACAAACGACTTATTCTATATATCTTAGGTTGGGTTTTAGTTATCGAAGGCTTTTGTATGCAGCTGAGCACCATAGTAGGACTTATCTACAAAGAAAGTAGCTATAAATACTTTCTTTTCATCGGACTTGCTTTGATACTACTAGGCACTCTCATAGTCATAAAAAGACCGAAAAACCCGACTATGCAGTTAAAAGACGGTTTCACATCTACAACTTTGAGCTGGATTGTTCTTTCACTTGCAGGCTCGCTACCGTTTTACTTCTCAAAAGCTATACCGAGTTTCATAGATGCATTTTTCGAGACTGTATCGGGTTTCACTACAACAGGCTCTACGATTCTCACTGATATTGAATCACTCGATAAATGTATGCTCTTCTGGCGTAGTTTCAGCCACTTCTTAGGCGGTATGGGAGTTGTCGTGTTCCTGCTGGCGATTATCCCGAAGCTTGGCGGTAACAACTCTATCAACTTAATGAAAGCTGAGTCTACAGGCCCTGCAGTTGGCAAGAGTATGCCGAAGCTTCGAACCTACGCAGCACTTTTATACGCAATATATATCGGATTGACGGCTATCGAATTTTTGCTTTTACTGCTCGGTGGTATGAACGTATTCGACGCACTTACTACAGCCTTTGCCACTGCAGGTACAGGCGGATTTTCTACCTATAACGCTTCGATAGGATATTTTGAAAGCAACTACCTTCAGACTGTAGTCGCAGTATTTATGATGCTGTTTGGTGTGAATTTCTACATTTACATTCTTATTTTAACTAAAAAGATTAAGCATATTTTCAAAAGCGAGGAACTCTTCATTTATCTCGGTATTGTAGCGGGCGCTACACTCGCTATTGCAGTTAATCTTTTAAGCTACTACGACACTTTCAAAGAAGCTCTACATCAGAGTTTCTTCTATGTCACATCTATTCTTTCTAGTACCGGTTTTGCCATTACGGATACCAATCCGTGGCCTGCTTTCTCTATTGTACTTATCCTAGTGCTGACATGCATCGGTGCTTGTGCAGGCTCTACAGGCGGTGGTTTCAAGGTCTCACGTATCATAATCCTTTTTAAAGAGATAAAAAAAGAGTTTATGCTTATTGTTCATCCAAGAAATGTTTACACCGTAAAAGCTGACGGTAAAAAGGTTTCACACGAAGTTGCACGTTCTGTCAGTGTATATCTCACCATCTATGTTTTTCTCATCGTTATAACAACAATACTGATTTCGTTTAACGGTTTTGATTTCACGACAAACTTCACAAGTGTTCTTGCGACTATAAACAATACGGGACCGGGTTTCTCGATGGTAGGCAGTGCCGGAAACTATTCAGAATTCTCAGCTTTTTCTAAAATGGTTTTCTGTTTCAATATGTTTGCAGGACGATTGGAACTTTATCCACTACTACTCATTTTCATCCCTCCTGCATGGAAGAAAAACTAAATCACAAACAAAAAAGCGAGGCTTTTATAGGCCTCGCTTAATTTTTTATTAAGGATTATTGACGAGTGCGGAGATTGCGGCTTGTGCTACAGGACCGGCGGCTGAAATACCGTAACCGCCTTCTTCAACAGCAACAGCAAAAGCATACGGATGATTTTCGTCCTCAGTATAACCGACAATCCATCCGGTAGGCTCTTTATCCTTGCCTACCTCTGCAGTACCCGTTTTAGCACAGAAATTGAGTCCGCCCATAGTGAGTCCTCGAGCGTTATAGTAATAATCCGCGGTAGAACGCATAAGGTCCTGAAGCTTCTTCGCAGTATCAGCAGATAACATCTGTTCGCTTTCTTTAGCTTTACTGAAAAGCGATGAGTCAGAATCTAAAAGATATGGAGTTACAGGAGTACCACCCTTAGCGATAGCACCACACATAATCGCCATGTGCATCGGGTTAGCTAAGTCCTCGAACTGACCGATACCCGACCATCCGAGTTGATTATCTCCCAGCGCGTTTTCTAAGCTGTACACACTTTTGGCTAAAGTGATACCACTCACTTCGAAAGTCTTATTAAAGCCCATTTTAGTAGCAGTTTCGGTCATTTTCTCTTCGCCTACCTGCACCGCCATCTGCGCAAAAGCTACGTTACATGAGTGTGAAAAAGCAGTTTCTAAATCTATCGTGCCATGTGCACTTTCACAAGTGATTTTCTGTCCGTCGATATCATAAGCACCTGTACAAGTGAAAGTCTGTTCGTAAATATCAGGGACATTGTCAATAGCCGCAGTTGCTGTGATAATCTTGAATATCGAACCGGGTGTATAGGTCGATGAAACTACGTTATCAAGATAAACACCGTCGTATTTGTCTTCATTTTCTTCAGTAATTTCAGGCGGATTCTGCGGGTCGTAAGTCGGTGTGCTGACATCAACAAGCACCTCACCTGTCTTGTAGTTATACACAACACAAGCACCTTTTTTGTTACCGAGTGCTTCATACGCAGCTTTGCACGCCTGTGCATCAACTGTAAGTTCAAGCGAACTATTCGTGCGTAGCGACTTCGGCATACCAAGTCCGAATATGAAAGAATATCCCGTGAGGTCGCCTCTGTACGTGCTCTGCACCGCCGTCGAAATATTCAGCGAATTGTCGCCGACAACGTGCAGAAGAGCTTTTCGCACAGCTTCGTCGTTGTGGTAAATTCTATCTTCATTTGCATCTGTATGAGCGAGTATCTCACCATTTCTGTCAACGATGTCACCCGCCTGTGCAAGTCCGCTGCTCGACGCAACGTGACCATTATACGGTTGTTGTACCCACATTTCATTCTGGGTCAGTAGTCGAAACGCAAGCAGACACACACCCGCAAAAAATGCAAGTGTGACAACTAAAACGAAAATGCTTCTCGTCATAATTCTCTTCATACGTTTCCTCCTCTCTACTGCTGTCTAAATAATCATTTTTCTCTGTGTGGTTTAAGTCGTTTTGCAGCGTAAGTACGCTCGTCAGCCGCTTTGATAAACGCCAGCAAGCCCCAACACGAAATCATCGAAGAGCCACCCGCTGAAATAAACGGCAACGTTACACCTGTAAGCGGTAATAAATCTGTCGCGCCAAAAATGTTGAGTGATGACTGGATAATCATAAGGCCTGCCGCACAACACGCGGAAATCGAGTAGAATGTGCTTCTGCTTCTTGTTGTAATCGCACGAGCATAAAACGCGAGTGCAACTAAAGAAATTGCTACAGCAAATGATACGATAACGCCCATTTCTTCAGAAAGGATACCGAACACAAGGTCGCTTTCCGAAGCGAAGATGTATTTTAAGTAACCGTTACCAACACCCACACCACACAGACCGCCTGACGCGATGTATGTAAGTGTTCGTGCCTGCTGGTATGTCGCATCCTGTGCATACTCCCACACGTGACCCCACGACGCAAATCGCTGTGCGATATACGGCTTGATATTGAGTATCATAAAGCCCGCAAAAGCAACAGAAACGAGTGCGAGTAATACTGTTTTGAAATCGCCCGAACGCATAAACGCTATAAGCAAGAATGTTGTAAAGAAAATCAGCGCTGTACCGAAGTCGCCCATGATAGCAAGTGCTCCGACACAAATAGCGGAAAAGACAATGAACTCTAAGAAATTTCGTTTCGTCTGTAATTTATCGAGAGCAGCCGCACCGACGAAGATATACGCGATTTTTACAAATTCGGACGGCTGGACCGATATAGGTCCAATCTGAATCCAGTTCTGTGCACCGTGCTGTACCGAACCAAAAACAAGGTTTATAACTAAAAGTCCCACAGCACCAATCATAATCGCCATTCGCCAGCTATTCACTCTGTCAGGATTTTCAATAAACTTAACGATAATACAGAAAAGAATCATACCAACTGCAGCAGAAATCATCTGCACAAAAGCAGAACGCATTTCCTGTCGCACAAGCAGTATTATACCTATACCCGTCAGAAACGACGCAAGCGCTTCAAGCTCGAAGTTGATTCTCCTGAGCACTACTGTAGACACAAAGAAGAACATCCACAAAAGTGCCTCTAAGCCTACGAACACGATAAACGGAGTGAAGTCCTGCACCTCGTTTGTAAAGCACGCTTCAACCGTCATAAAAAGATGGAAAAATGTAATAAGCAACATAAGCTTATACTGCTGTAAACTACCTTTATTAGACGCTTTCGAGAAAAACCACGATGGTCTGATTTTGTCCTGAAACTCGTCACCGCGTTTTAACACAAATGTAGTCGAACCGACTGTGATTTCGTCATCAATTAGCACCTGTGTTCTATCTTTTGTCTTCTTACCGTTGACAAAAGTGCCGCTTTTTGAGCCGATATCAGACACAAGCCAGCCTTCCTGTCTTCTTAAAAGCACACAGTGATCACGCGACACTGTCGGGTCTTCAACACAGATATCACTACCCTTGCTTCTGCCGATGGAATTCTCCCAGAAAAGGACAGGAATGAGCTGTGATGTGCCCTTAATCTCTAAAGTGACAAGTGGTTTCTCCGGTCTTCTGTGTCTTCGCATAGACGCAAAACACTGGTAGATAATTACTACAGCATAAACGGGTAGCAAAAATCTGAGTGCTACTACCGCTATATCAAGAAAAGCCTGAAAACCCAAAAACGTCACCTCCAAAAATAAAGTTTATTACATAGATATACATTTTAATTTTACCCCATAGATATATAAAAGTCAAATTACACCCTCGTTATATATTGCTATTATACACTACACATCACAACATCTTGTGAACTTTCTGTTACTGTTATTGACTTATTTGTACTTTTTTAGTATTATATAGTATATTTTATAACCTATATATACAAGGAAATTGATTATGAATGACATAAAAACAGAGCAATTTCGCCACAGATTGGCGCTTGGCGCGGCTGTCAGCGCATTTTTCGTATTCACATTTGTGCTGTATGCTCCGCTGAAATTGTATATAGAAAACAAAGACGTACTGTGGTTTAATTTCGAATCCACTTTGATTGTGTCTATTGTGATGAGCGTAATTGCACTTTTACTTTTACTGCTTATCACCACCGTTCCGAAGAAAATGATACACACAGGTATATGCTGTCTTGTTTTCGCCGCGGCGCTCGGACTTTTTATACAGGGTAACTTTTTGAACATCGACTACGGTTCCGGTGTGCTTGACGGCTCCGAAATCGCGTGGAAAGACTACACCACCTACGGTGCTATTAACTCGGCTGTGTGGGCAGCGTGTCTTGCGATGCCGTTTGCATTCTGGATGGTATTCAGAGCACAGTGGCGCAGAATCCTGATGTTTTCTTCCCTCGGTCTTGTGCTTGTTCAGGTAGTTATCCTTTCGTCTGTTATCGCTCAGAACAGCTCTCATCTTGACAAGGTCACATACGAGGTTACCCGTGAGGGTATCTATGAGCTGAGTGAGGACGAGAACACCATTGTATTTGTACTTGACTCGTTCGACAACGAGTATCTCGATAAAATAAAAAAAGACTTCCCTGACTACGAGAAACGACTTTCTGGTTTTACTGAATACGACAACGCTCTTGCGTCAGGTTCGGGCTCTTCAGTAGCTTTACCATCGTTGCTCACAGGTGAAGTTTTTATGAAAGAAACGAGCTACTCCTCGTACATCGACTCGATATGGGAGGACACAACTGTCTACTCTGTTCTCAACAAAAACGGTGTTGATACCCGAATTTTTGCGCAGACCGACTACTTCAGTGGCGACGCTAAAGACGATATCAACAACATTATTGACTATATGGACACCGCGGGTGCTTACACCTCGATGACAGGCACTATTTACAAATACGCGGCGTACACCTACGCACCACACTACTTAAAACCATATTTCTGGATGGACTTAAAAACCATCTCGTCATACAAATCGAAAAACGCGTACTCTTTAAACGACGCACAGTTTTATTCAGATTACGTCAGAGATCAGGGATTCACGTACACAGACTCATACTCTGACTCTTTGAGAATCTACAATCTTGACGGCGCTAAGCCTCCGTACAATCTTACAAAAAGCACTATAAAGAGTATCAATGGTACATCATTAAACGACCAGATTTACGGTTGTTTCAACTGCCTGTTTTCGATGATAGATGACTTAAAGGAAAACGGCGTATACGAAAATGCGACCATCATCATCACCGCAAATACAGGCAACAAGGGTATGACACAAAATCCGGTTCTGCTTATAAAAGAAGCAGGCAGTATTGATGGTTACGAAATAAACCACGCTCCTCTGTCAGCCTTTGACTTTGCTCCTACTCTTGCGTCGAAATACACAGACAACTACGCAAACTTCGGCTCAGGTAAAACTTATTCGGATTTTGCAAGCGAAGCTACACGTACACGTTACTTCTATATGAACACCGGCGAAAACGCTAATACAAAAATCGCACAGTACTCAACCAGAAGTAATGCAAACGACTTAGAAAACCTGAGACTGCTCGACAACTTCTACTCAACCACAAAGGTGAATAAGTATCGTCTCGGTACATCGCTGACATTTGCGATGGACGCTACAGCAAACCAGTACTGCACACAGGGCTTTTGTGCGACAACAGGTTGGCGTACTCCTTTAGCTGGTCCTCAGTCTCAGATGATAATTCCGATTTCGAGTATCCCGAGTGACGCTGAAGACATCCATGTCTTCTTTGATGTCAGCAACATCCACAAGCCGACAAAATGCGTTATCTACGCAAACGGCAGACAGGTTTTCGGTGCGAAAATCAACAAGTCGTTCAAAAACGAAGGACTTAACTTCACCGTCCCGTCCTCAATAGTCGGTAAAGACAACAAACTCACTCTGCGTTTTGAATTCCCGGAGATAAGTTCTGACGAGTACGATCTCGAACAGAATAAACGAACAAAAACATTCTCCGTTGAAAGTTTCAAGATGTACACACAGTAAGTTTATTATGTTTATTAACTAAAAATAAAAGCAGTCACATAAAGTGACTGCTTTTTCTTTTTGTATTAATCCCAGTTACAGTTTTTTAGCTTCATCTTTCTTCTTGAGTTCGCCTGTGCCGCCCTCAACTATACCGTCACGTCTGAACACAGTAATAATAGTGCCAAAAAAACACTTTAAATCCAATCCTAAACTGATTTTTTTCGCATACTCGCCATCGAGTTTTGCTTTCATAGGAATATCGAGTTCATCACGACCGTTAATCTGAGCCCAACCGGTAAGTCCCGGTCTGATATCATTTGCGCCGTACTTGTCTCGTTCTTCAATTAAGTCGTACTGATTCCAAAGTGCAGGTCGAGGACCAACAATACTCATTTTACCGACAAATATATCCCACAACTGAGGAAGCTCATCAAGGCTGGTTATTCTCAGAAACTTGCCGACTTTAGTAAGATATTGTTCAGGGTTTTCTAAAAGGTGTGTAGGAACGTCGTGAGGAGTAGACATCTTCATTGAACGGAATTTATGCATCATAAAATAAGATTTATTAATTCCGACTCTTTTCTGAGTAAAGAAAGCCGGACCCGGGTCATCAATTTTGATTGCTATAATCAGCGCAACATACACCCACCACAGCAACACCAATGCCCAGAATGATAATACAATATCAATCAATCTTTTAAAAAAATTTATGTACATAAATTTACTCCTAAATACACTTTCAGGCACACAGCCCATAACCCCATATTAATAATATAATTTTACTTTAAAACACCAATATTGTCAAACGAAAATCCTGTTATTATTAAAAATTTTGCAGAAAAATATTACCACTATATTTTGTTCAGAAATCACAAAAAAGCCCTCGGATTTTCTCCGAAGGCTTTTCATCTACTAAAAAATATATTAATGGATTTTGTAAACTAAAACAAATCAGTCGTCATATCCGTTAGGGTTGTTTTTCTGCCAGTTCCATGAGTCACGACACATTTCATCTAAGCCGAATTTTGCAACCCAATTAAGTTTTTCGTTAGCTTTTGTAGGGTCAGCAGTAATAGCTGTCACATCTCCTGCACGTCTTGGCATAATCGTATATGGAATCTCAACATCGTTAACCCTCGAGAATGTGTTGACGATATCTAAAACACTGTACCCAACACCTGTGCCAAGATTAAAAATCTCAACGCCTTTGTTGCCATTGTTAATAAACTCAAGCGCCTTGAGGTGACCGTTTGCAAGGTCAACAACGTGGATATAGTCGCGCACACCTGTACCATCGTGAGTATCGTAGTCATCTCCAAAAACGCCGAGTTTCTCACGCTTGCCGACAGCTACCTGTGTGATATATGGCATAAGGTTGTTCGGAATACCATTCGGGCTTTCACCGATAAGTCCGCTCTCGTGAGCTCCGATAGGGTTGAAATATCTGAGCAATACAACAGAAAGCTCGCTATCAGCAACAGTTGCATCAGTTAATATCTGCTCATTAAACAGCTTTGTCCATCCATAAGGGTTTGTACAAGAAGTAGGCATACCCTCCTTAAGAGGCACAACTTCAGGCACACCATAAACAGTCGCAGAAGAACTGAACACAAATTTCTTAACGCCGTACTCAGCCATAATTTCGAGAAGAGATAAAGTGGTGTCAAGATTGTTTCTATAGTACATAAGCGGTTTTTCTACGCTTTCGCCAACTGCCTTATATCCCGCAAAATGAATAACAGCATCGATATTACACTGCGAAAAAAGAGTTCTCAACGCGTCTTTATCAGCAACGTCGATTTTATACACATCAACAGTTTTTCCGGTAATCTGTGCGATTCTGCCAACAACCTTTTCGCTTGCATTATCGAAATTATCAGCGATAGCAACCTCAAAACCATTGTTAAGAAGTTCAACACATGTGTGGCTGCCGATATATCCGGCACCGCCAGTCAGAAGTACTTTCATAATTTTCTCCATTATCAGTTAAGTTTATGGTTAAATGTCGGAACGATTTCGCACAGTTTCTCGACTGTGTGTTCAGCGTCGTTTTTCTCAGCAAAGCCACGCAGAACATCGAGCTGCATTATAAGCTTGTCAGGGTCAATATCAATCTGATTGCCAATAAAAATCTTTTTATTTTCAGTGGACTTCAGACCTTCTTCGTCCATCAGAAGCTCTTCGAAAAGTTTCTCGCCAGGACGAAGTCCTGTGAATCTGATTTCGACATCTTTATAAGGCACCTTGCCGTACATACGGATAAGGTTTTCAGCAAGAGTAGTAATCTTTACAGGGTCGCCCATATCAAGTACAAAAATCTCGCCGCCGTTAGCCATCGCGCCTGCCTGAAGAACAAGAGACACAGCCTCCGGAATAGTCATAAAGTAACGGATAATATCAGGGTGAGTAACAGTAACAGGCTTACCTGCTTCAATCTGTCGTCTAAACAGCGGAATAACAGAACCATTCGAACCTAAAACGTTACCGAAACGAGTGGTTACAAACTCGGTTTTCGAGCCTTTCTGTGACATGTACTGCACAATCATCTCACAACAACGCTTAGTCGCACCCATAACATTAGTTGGGTTAACAGCCTTGTCGGTAGAAATCATAACGAACTTCTCAACACCGTATTTTTCTGCGATGTTGACCATATTCCATGTACCGAAGATATTATTTTTAACAGCTTCTGCAGGTGATGTTTCCATCAGAGGCACATGCTTATGAGCTGCAGCGTGGAATACAACCTGTGGCTTATACTGCTCAAAAATGCTATCCATTTTATCGTAATCGCGGACTGATGCAATAAGAGTGATAAGGTTAAGAGCGTCGTCATATTCGAGTTTTAACTCCTGCTGAATATCGTACGCGTTGTTCTCATAGATATCAACAATAATAACCTGTTTCGGTGAATACTTAGCAATCTGTCTTACAAGCTCGGAACCGATGGAACCACCACCGCCTGTAACCATACAGACCTTATTTTCAATAAACTTTCTGATTTCAGTTCTGTCAAAAGTGATAGGGTCACGGCCGAGAAGATCTTCAATCTTGATATCCTTGACCTGATTGAGAAGCTGAGGTTTGTCGTCATCGAACAGAAGGTTACTCAAATAAGGTACCATCTTAATTTTACACTCAGTCTGTGAACAAAGCTCCATTATGCTCTTGCGCTCTTCTTCGGTACACGACGGAATAGCAAAAAGAATGAGTTTTATGTTATATTCTTTGCAAATTCTAGGAATGTCTTTTGTTGTACCGACCACTTCAATACCCATGAGCTTTGTATCGCGTTTGTGAGGGTTATCATCAACGAGACAGACAGGTAACATGTTACGGGATGGGTTGTT
>JAZSFG010000167.1:0-2903 GCA_045532065.1 Ruminococcus sp.
CACAGTTCATGCGTGTATCGAAACCGATATTTCGAACTTCGTTGCTCTGATTCAAAAGCACGAAAACTGTCTGATTTTCGCTCTTCATTGAGTAGCACAGACTCTCAAGCTGAATGTACTCGTTTTTATAATTCCCACACTTTAAAGCTTCGAGTGAGTGCTTGATTTTAGAAAGCTTTTTAATGTGATTAAACAGTTCGTGGTCAGGGTTTTTAACGTCGTTTAAGTTGAATTCAGGTCGTAAGTCATAGTCACAGTGGAGAGTTCTTTTACCTAGTATACCAAACTCACTTCCGTAGTAAATCGACGGAGCACCAGGCATCGTGAACATCAGCGTGTAAGTGTTTTTTAATAGCTCTTTATCGTTTAACATACTAGCTAAACGGTTTACGTCGTGATTGTCAGTAAAGTTGTACATATACAGGTTTTTGTAGATACCGTAATCGCCGTACTGACGCTCGAGCGAGTGAGCAAATTCAAAGTAGTTTCTGTCGTTGTGGCACGAGTAAAGAGCTTTGTAAACTTCGTAGTTTGTGACAGAATCAAGGGTGTTCTCGTTTGCCCAGCGATTGTAGTCACCGCTAGTGATTTCGCCGTAAAGCCAGAAATCCTCTTTCTTGCTCTTACAAGTGTTACGAAGCTTTTTGAAAAACTCTAAATCGACACAGTCAGCAGCGTCAAGTCGCAGTCCGTCAATACCGAATTCGTCAATCCAGAACTCTACAGCTTCGAGCAGGTGAGAGCACACGATATCGTTTTGTAAATTCAGCTTTACAAGGTCGTAGTGACCAGCCCAACCCTCGTACGAGAAGTTATCACCCTTAGGGCTTTGTCTGTCAAAACGGATGTTGTGAAACCAGTTGCAGTAAATCGAGGACATTCCGTTTTGCTGAATATCCTTGAACGCGAAAAAGTCGCGTCCAACGTGGTTGAAAACACCGTCGAGAAGAACTCTGATTCCGTTTTTGTGGAGTGTATCACAGATTTTTTTAAAGGATTCGTTGTCGCCCAGTCGACAGTCGATTTTGTAGTAGTCTATAGTGTCGTAGCCGTGCTTTGAGCTTTCGAAAACAGGGTTGAACACGATAGCGTTAACGCCCATTTCCTTGAAATGGTCGATAAAGTCGTAGATTTTATCTAGTCTGTAGTTAAGTACACCATCGTTTTGTTTTGGTGCGCCACAAAAACCTAAAGGGTAAATGTTATAAAAAACTGCGTCGTTTATCCAGTTCATAGTATCACCTTCCATATCTTGTGGTTTATTATATCACACATACTTTTTATGGTCAATTAACCTATTGAAATAATATGTGTTGTGTGGTAAAATAATTTTGTTATTCATTTGAAAAGAGGATTTGTTATGACGTTTAAGAAAAGCTATAAAAGCAATAAAGATATTGTTGAGAGTAAGAAATCGAAGGGTATGCGTATTTTCCTTGCTATTTTATATTTTATTGAGGTAGTACTCACCACGTTCCCATTTATGTGGGGACCTGATGAAGCGGGTAATCCGAAACAGCTCACAGCGTTTCAGATTGCTATCCAGCCTGACGGATATAACGGTTGGGGAGAAATCAAGCTCGCTATTATTTTCGGTATTTTAGTACTATTTCCTGCTGTTTGCTTTTTCTTCTGTTTGCTCGACAAATCCGCGCTGAAGAATTTTGTGAGCTTTGCGTGTTGCATTGTGTGCGCGTGTATTATCACCTTTGGTATCGGCGGTATGATTGCTATGGGTGCACTTATTGCACTTTTGCTTTATATTCTGATTTTATTTGTCAGCACCGCAAGCCTTGTGTCACAGGTCACACCGGTTAAAACTGAAGAGTAAAGAAGAGCACCTGTTACGGGTGCTCTTTCATATTTTAGAGAGCTTTTTCATATTCTATAACGGTGATTTTCTTGTGTTATAAAAAGACTTCTCTTAGTATTATATGCTGTTTTCTGCTTGCTTTTTTGCTTTGTTCGTGTAAGGATGCGATTACTTCACCTGCTGATGAATTGAAAGCCTCGTCGTGGAGTGGAGTGCTTGAAAATGAAACGGAAGTTTTACTTGATTTTAAAGATAATAATGCGACTTTTAAAGCTAAGTTTCCTGATGATGAAAAGCTCGTTTTATCCGGTTTTTGCGAGCTTTACGACGACTCATTCGTGATACACGACAACAATACAAAATACAGTTATGAATTTTTATATATCGTGCATTTTGACCGAGTCGAGCTGATTTATGACAACAATACTGTATCTTTGTACAAAAGAGAATAAAGCCACAATATTTTGTGCTTTTTTGATTGACAAAATATAAACAAATATAGTATTATATATGTACACACTTGTGCAACTGACGGATTGTGCGGATTAACCGCAAGGAAGCATAGGTGATACATAGCCGACCGTCTGGGCAGTTCGCTTGTTTACAAGTGGATTGTCCTTTTTTTGTTATATTGGACAATCCTAAAGAAGGAGGAGTTATTATGAATCACGAAAATTGGAATGGATTTAATAAGGGCGTATGGACTGAAGAGATTAACGTGCGCGATTTTATTCAGCGCAACTACAACGAGTACAAAGGTGATGAAAGCTTTTTAGCACAGCCTACAAAGCGTACAAAAGAATTGATGAAAAAAGTTGAGTCTTTGTTTGCTTTAGAGCGTCAGTACGGCGGTGTACTCGATATTGATACAGCTACTGCATCTTCGCTTACCAGTTATTCAGCCGGTTACATTGATAAAGAAAACGAAATTATCGTAGGTATGCAGACTAACCGTCCTTTAAAGCGTGGTGTTAATCCTTTTGGTGGTATCCGTATGGCTCGACAGGCTTGTAAGGCTTACGGCTACGAACTCAGCCAGAAGATTGAGGATGAATTCCCCTATCGTACTACTCACAACGATGGAAGTCGG
>JAZSFG010000066.1:0-2916 GCA_045532065.1 Ruminococcus sp.
TTAGGTGTTTTTAAACTAAGATTATTTAATGGCTCCAGTGTCGAAATAGATAAAAGTAATCTCGGTTTTTTCAAATCTCTGCTTTTAGGAATTGTATTCTCTATCGGTTGGACACCGTGTGTGGGAGCATTCTTAGGCTCAGCGCTGATGCTCGCTTCACAACAAGGGCATACCATAACAGGTGTTGTTATGCTTTTGCTGTACTCGCTGGGTTTAGGGGTGCCGTTTGTCGTCAGCGCAATGCTCATAGACAAACTTAAAAGCACATTCAACTTCATCAAAAAGCATTATAAATTCATTAACATCGTATGTGGAGCTATACTCATTTTAGTCGGTGTGCTGATGATGAGCGGACTACTAAACAAACTGATTGTTATTTTATCGTGAGTGTGAATTATGAATAAAAAAATCAAGGTTATTATCGCTTTTGTCCTGTCGGTAGCTATATTTATCGGAGCATACTTTCTGTACAAAGGATTAAGCGAAGATTACAAGACAAACGAATTACCGAGTGTTTCACCAACTAGTGAAAACAGCAATAAAAACGAAGAGCATGACTACTCAGTTCCTGATTTCACAGCACTTGACTACAATAATAACGAAGTTACTTTGTCAGAATATTTCGGAAAACCAATTGTACTTAATATGTGGGCGAGCTGGTGTCCGCCGTGTAAAAACGAAATGCCTCATTTTGAAAGTGCGTACAAAGAACACAAAGATGTACAATTTCTGATGCTTAATATGACAGCGTCAGACTCTATGAAAGACGCTAAAGATTATATCGAAAGTGAGGGCTACACATTTCCTGTGCTTTTTGATACCACAGGCGAAGCGGCTTATAAATACGGTGCTTCTTCCCTGCCTGTAACATTCTTTATAAACTCTAAGGGTGAACTCGTAACATACGCAAGCGGAAGCCTCACTGCAGATATTCTGGATAAAGGAATAAATATGATAAAATAAAATTAAACAAAACAAAAAAGCACTACGGATTTTCGCAGTGCTTTTACTTTTTTCTTTACTTTATGGTCATAAACGCAGACATTGTGCCGCGTTTACCACCAGTTGCTCTGTGGCTCCACAGAAGGTCACTGTTACACTTTGTGCATAAATCAGAGATGGTGATATTCTCTTCTTTTACTCCTGCACGAACTAAAATCTGTCGGTTACATTCGAGCAGGTCTATCATAAATTTTCCGTCCTCTTTAGGGGTGATAAAATCAGAGTCGCTAAGATTAAGAGCGTAGAAATTATCAGCACAGGCTTTGTCAACTTCATAACAGCACTTTGAAATTGCAGGGCCTATCGCGCAGACTAAATCTTGGGGGTCAGTGCCGTAGTTTTCAACCATAGTTTTTACTACTTTTGCGCCGATTCCACCTACTGTACCGCGCCAGCCTGCGTGAGCAAGACCTATTGCTTTATTCTTCACATCAACGAAAAACAGCGGTGTACAATCAGCGTAGTAAGTAACAAGAGTTACGCCACGCTCGTTAGTAACAAGCGCGTCAACGCTTTTTATATCCTTAGGTTTATAAATGCCTGTTCCGCAGTCACTCTTAGTACACACTCTGACAAAGGTGTTGTGGTCCTGAGATGACGCAACGAGAGTGTCAAAATCAAATCCTGCAGCGTTACAAAAACGCCTATAATTTTCAGTTACAGTATCAAAGTCATCGTGTTCAAACGAGAGATTCATACTCTCGAAAATGCCCTTTGACACACCGCCCAGACGAGTTGAAAAAGCGTGGTTAATAAAGTCGATTTCACTTAATTTATCGTATGTTAAGAAATACACTGAGTTATTTTCGTTGAGTTTCATTGTTTTTGAGTTTATATCCATAATTTCACCTTCTATAAAATTCAGTATACTATACTTATCTTATGCTTGCAAGTGGATTATAATCGTGGTATACTTAACACAGATTAAATCTGTCGGAGGAATTATGAAAAAGGTTAAGTTTTTCGGCAATAACATAGATGTTAGCTGTGAATATTGCGCTCACTCAAAAATTCAGAACGACTGCCAGTTTTGCACTATTAACCGAGTGCTCAAAAACGGCAAGTGCAGAAAGTTTTCTTACAACCCTATTATGCGTGTGCCACTCAGAGCAAACAACCTGAAAAAATACAAAGAAGAAGATTTTATTTTATAAAAGCATAACCAAAAGCCCTTCTAGCTTTAGAAGGGCTTTTAGTTTAGGATTATGCTAACCAATAAATTATGGGGTGATTTCAAAAATAACCTCATCGTTTTCGTAGGAAATAGTCGCAACCTGTGTCTCAACTTCTCCGTTTAAGTAAGTAACCTCTATTACAATAGTGTCGTTATAGGCAGGTGAAAACTCCTGCGGCGTTAACTCTTTTAAGTTTTCGTTTCGAGGTCGACAGCCGATGTAAATAAACTTTTCTTCAGGGTGTCTGTTCTCGTCAATGATTTCTAAGCAGTTATAATCAATAACCTTTTCTAAATCAGGGGTGATAAACTCCTGTGGGTCAATTACAACCTCTTCAAACTCACCTTGTTCATTCTCAAGATAAATCGATACGAAAAGAGGGTCAGGAACATGGTCAGCAGGCGGGTACATTTCAAAGAAACGCTTATCAGTTACGTTGAAATCTCTCGCAGAACAGGAAAGATTCACAAAGCCTTTCTCGCTGTATGCGCGTACTTTTTCGATGTTCTCTCCTCTTACTTTAAGTGACGGTCCGTTATACACCACCTCATCGCCTATTGTATCGTATACTTTATTTGCACTTACTGCGTGGTAGGTTGCGTTATCTTCTGCTCCGCTTGCCGAAACAGAAAGCACGAAGCCGTTATCGGTGTTGCTCCCCGACGGAATCAGCAAAATACTAAGCATTATAGCAAAAACAAGTGCTGCCGCAACAAGCGTTGTATACCTCACTGTGTTT
>JAZSFG010000176.1:0-10035 GCA_045532065.1 Ruminococcus sp.
CGCAAGCGGACTCTGTGCGTAGTTGTCGGGATGATACTTCTTCGCAAGCTCTCTGTATGCTGTTTTAATTTCGGCGTCAGTAGCTGTTTCGCTGACTCCTAAAACCTGATATGGGTTCATAACAATCTCCGTTTACCTTTATTTTTCTTTATTTTGAAGAACTTCTTTTTGTCTTTTTAACAGACCATAGTATAATACATTTTTCATAATTCTGTCAAAACGCTTAATATCCATAAGTCTGTAGGACAAGAGCGCTTCGGACAAGCAGTTATCAAGCGATTGTCTTATCTCTTCAATATGCTCATTTTTACTGTCACGGTACTTGATAACATAAGGGTTAAAAGACTTGTGTTTTTTATCATCTTCAAAGTCGTTTGCTGCGTCGAGCAGGTATATCCATTTACCTAAAAAATAACCAAAGTTAAAATGCGCTCGGCGTTTTTGTTCGTCTTTTTCTAAAAGCTCCATAACTTTAGCGAGCATAAGCGCAGTAGGTTCGGCGGCTTTATCGATTAAACACTGCTCGTCATTTTCGACTTCAAACTGAGAAACTGACATTGTGTGAACAAATTCTTCTACTTTCGGATACTTTTTTCTAGCCTTTTTACGCCACGAAGAAGCAAAAGGGAGTGCTAAATAACACAAAAGTTTCTCAAAAAAGTTGCCGTCTGCTATGTTATCAACGAGCTTATAGTAAAAAGTAATTACTGTAAGTGCTGCAGCAAGGCTTAGCGCATTACTGTCATTTTTCAGGTAATTACACTTTTTAAACGGATTAAAGCGACAGCGACCAGAGCAAAATCCGGGGCAATCTTCACTTAGAGCTAAAGCGGTTAATGCGTAAAAAGTGCAGTCATAATTCAGAATGAAACGCGAAAAAACAGAGTAGTCTTTGCCGAGTTGTTTACACAAAGTGCAGTATACTGCTTTGTAGGCTTCGTAGTCTTTTACGAGCATTTCGCTTTTGTCAATCGTTATGTATCCGAACACGCCTTCTTCTCCTTATAAAATCTTAAATAAATTTTACCACAAAATACACGCTTATAGTTTAATAAAATATGAATTTTTTGGCTATAAACCTTGAGTTTTTCAGGATTTGTGAGTATAATATTTTAAAATGACAAATTGTGAGGAAATATGAACGTATACGATTTTGACAACACGATATATAAAGGCGACTCGACAAAGGATTTTTACATTTTTTGTTTGAAAAGGCACAAGAAGATTTTGTTGCTTCTCCCCTCTTTAGGATTTGCTTTTATTAAATACTACGTCTTTAAAAGCGGTAGCAAAACGCAGTTTAAAGAGAAAATGTACAGGTTTCTTACTCGCTGCGATGTAGAAAAAGATGTAAAAGACTTCTGGAATACACACAAAAGTAACATTAAAGACTTTTACATAAAGCAGAAAAAGCAGGATGATGTTATCATTTCGGCTTCACCTGAGTTTTTACTAAAACCACTCGAAAGCGAATTTTCTTTTACTGTTATCGCGTCTAAAGTAGACCCAAAAAGCGGTAAATACAACGGTGAGAACTGTTACTACGACGAAAAGGTGCGAAGATTTTATGAGATTTATCCTGACGGTGAAATCGACGAGTTTTACTCCGACCATTACTCGGATTTGCCACTCGCTAAAATCTCAAAGAAAGCCTTCATTGTAGACGGTGATAAAATAATCAACTGGGATTTTAACAAAAAATTCAGCCCTAGAATATAAACAAGCGGTGACGCGTAGTCACCGCTTTTCTTTATGTTATTCTACATCAGCACACGAAGAACAACCACACACAGGGGTTTCGTCACCTGTTAAATCAGATACGTTAGGAGGGAAAAACTCGTTTGTCGGGAAATCAAGACGAGAGAACATCTCGCAAGGGTTATCGCTCGAGGTTACGCAGGATTTTTCAGGAACAGAGAAGTCGTAAGACTCCACCATTACCTGCACGTTTCGCTTTAGCTGAACTATCGAGAACAAGCCAATCGTAACAAAAACAGAGTTTGTACCCGTACAGGTAAGCTCACCGCCGACACAATCGCACACGCACGACGGAATCTTACACGGAACAGGACACGCAGAACAGTTGTGCTTTAGTTTTGCAGAAAGTGCTATCGGACGAGCAACCTGAACAGATGCTGTAGGCAGATTGCGTTTAACAGCCTTTTGTGTATCAAATTCATCACACGAAAGCTCGCTAGAGAATGTGCGCACACTTCCCTCGCTACCGTAAAGTATAGCTTTCTTCGAGAAAACTGCGACACCGCTTATCTGTTGAGGAGATGAACCCGGAGTCATAAAGACATCAAGACAGACGTTAAAGAATAACGTCATATCAATCGAGTAAAATCCGCGATGAAACGGTACAGGCTCGATGTCAACATAAGTAGTAATAACGTCGGTATCTTTGATTCTAACATTTACCGCACTGTCAATCAGCTGCTGATTATAGTCAGTAAAATAAACACGCAGGTCTTTTAAACAATCTTTGTCAGAACAGCTGTCGTATACTCTCGAAACATCAATACAAACAGGTTCAGGCGTTTTAGAACTAGTGTCGCAAGTTGTGTTTCTGGCATCAAAAGTTTCAGCCATAAAATAAACCTCCATAGTCGTAGTATAAATCCGATGCACTGCACCGTATCACTACATATTATGGAGGTTTTCAGATTTTGTGATATCAAAGCTTTTCCATCTTACAGAAGTTAGCCATAAGAGTTTTTGTGCCGACTTTATCAAAAGCTACTTCAAGCATTGTATCCTTGCCCATAGGCTCTGCGGAAACAACCATACCTTTGCCGAAGACTTTGTGGAGCACCATATCACCGACGCTGTATGAAACAGCAGCTGTAGATGACTTTTGTGGTGCTTTTTTAGCAAACGGGTCGAAGTTCATTGACTTTGACGATTGTTGTGCGTAAGGCAGTACAGCAGAAGTTGTACGTTCAGCACCGAGTTTCTCAAGTAAGCTGTTAGGAATTTCGGTAACAAAGCGTGACTCACGGTTGTGGGAAGTTGAACCGAAAAGCATACGCTCGCGGGTTTTTACAATGTAGAGTTTTTCTTTAGCACGAGTTATACCAACATAGGCAAGTCTACGCTCCTCGGCGAGCTCGTCAGGGTTTATGTAAGTCGCCATTGACGGGAAAACTCCCTCTTCCATACCCGGAATAAAGACAACAGGAAACTCGAGACCTTTCGCAGAGTGCAGAGTCATCATAACGGCACAATCAGCATCAGGGTCGTAGTTATCAATATCTGTCTGGAGCGAGATCTCTTCTAAGAAATTCGAAAGTGATGCTTCTTCAGCGTAGTCATTTTCAAAATTCACGATATTGGACTTCAATTCCTCGATATTCTCAATTCTCGATTCGTGGTCCTCTTTCTCAGCTTTCAGATATTCTCTGTAGTTTGTGTGCTCTAAAACAAGCTCGTATAATTCTGCTAAAGAATAATCGCCACTATTATACGCTTCTATAAAACCATCAATCAGCGAACAAAAAGCCATAAGTTTTGTTGCCGCACGGGATAAATCAGGGTAATCACTTGCGTGTTTTGCGACGCTAAACAGGCTCTCGCCTAATGCAGACGCTATATCCATCGCTTTTGAAACAGTAGTTTCGCCGATAGCACGCTTAGGCTTATTGATAATACGGCGGAGTCTGACGTCGTCATGAGGGTTGTTGATAACCTGCAGATACGCTGTCATATCTTTGATTTCTTCTCTGTCGTAGAAGCGGTGGCCACCGATAATACGGTGCGGCACAGACGCACGAGCGAGTGCGTGCTCTATTGCGTTTGACTGAGCGTTCATACGGTATAAAACAGCAAAGTCAGAGTACTTTCTGCCGTTTGCAACACCATCTAAGATAGTGTTCGCAATATAAAGCGCCTCTTCCCTTTCACTTGCGGCGGTGTAGAGCGTAATTTTGTCACCCTTGTCGTTTTGAGTCCACAGCGTCTTGCCTTTACGCTCGGCGTTGTTCTTAATAACCTCATTTGCAGCATCGAGAATCGTCGATGTACTACGATAATTCTGCTCGAGTCGGATTACTTTTGCGCCCGCAAATTCGTTTTCGAAAGACAGGATATTCTCGATTGTCGCACCACGGAATTTGTAGATACTCTGGTCGTCGTCACCGACTACACAGATGTTATTGTGCTTCTTAGCAAGCAAACTTACAAACTGATACTGCACTTTGTTGGTATCCTGATACTCGTCAACCATAATGTACTTAAATTGACGCTGGTACATCTCGAGAATATCAGGATGCTCCATAAAGAGCTTTACAGTATTGCACAAAAGGTCGTCAAAATCCATCGCGTCGCTTGTTTTAAGGCGATTCTGATACATCTCATAAGCATCGGCAATCATAGAAAGTCGGCTATTGTACTGCTGGTCGTTTTTAAGGTCTGCAGGAGTCTGCATCTTATCTTTTGCTTTTGAAATCTCGTTAAGCACAGAGCGATGTGGCAAGATTTTTTCGTCGATTTCGAGCTTTTTCAGAATGTCTTTCATAAGCCTACGGGAATCGTCGCTATCGTACACAGTAAAGTGGCTTGTATATCCGATTCTGTCACCATAACGGCGCAGAATTCTAGCACAGGTAGAGTGGAAAGTAGACGCCCATATATCATCAGCACC
The DNA here is from genome assembly GCA_045532065.1 of Ruminococcus sp. Lineage (GTDB taxonomy): Bacteria > Bacillota > Clostridia > Oscillospirales > Acutalibacteraceae > Ruminococcoides. The sequence goes on from JAZSFG010000176.1 coordinate 4,643, forward strand.
GTAATCAACAACTGCAGAAATTCGGTCTTTCAGCTCGCCTGCGGCTTTGTTCGTAAAAGTAATAGCTAAAATCTGCCACGGCTGGCACAAACCCATTTTCAGGATATACGCGATTCGATTAACAAGCACGGTAGTTTTACCCGAGCCTGCGCCTGCGAGAATAAGCAGTGGACCTTCTGTACAGAAAACCGCCTGCTGCTGCATATCATTCATTCTACTAAACTGACTTTTAATTTCTTCTACATTTGGTATATCGTTAAACATAATACTCCTCATTAAAACTTAGTACGACATATTGTACCACAAAAAAACAGATGCCACAATAAGTGACACCTGAATTTTTAGAAAAATATTATTATTCGAAATAAGAATTATATGTTTCTGTTATTTCCGCAACCTTGTCAGAAATAATCAGCGAAACATAGACTCCGTTTTTTGAAACCTCACACATATTAAGAAGTTTTGCGTACTCAGGGTCGTAGCTCAAAGCCATATCAACTCGTGTTTCATAGTAATTCTGTAGTGCTGAGTAGACATTCTGAGCTGATGCATCATTAACCGCTTCAACTAAAATAATCTCGGTTGTTATGGTAGAGCCTGTAGAAAACTCAGCAGCAAAAGACTTAACGTCGCTTATTTCAATCAGATAGTACTGACTAAGCCCACCGGTAGAGTCGATTCTAGTCATACTGTCGAAGCCGTAAGTCGAGTTTATATCAGACAAAATAGTCGGTAAATCGGAAGAAAGCGTTGCTGTGCAGCCTGCTAAAACACAGACACAAAGTAAAAGTGATATAAAGACAGAAAGTAATTTTTTCATAATATCTCCTTATAGCAAAACAGCAGACACTTAGTGCCTGCTGAAAAAAATCAAACTTTAGCGTTTTCGTAGAGTTCAACGAGAGCATCAACGTCAGGTGAAATAATAAGCACAACAAAGTTGTCGTCGTTTAAAATCTTAGCTTTTTCAACAACAGCGTACTGGTCAGGTGCGTAGCTCTTTGTCTCTTCCTTTTCGCGTTCAACACGATTCTGAGCAAGTTCTACAATCTCAGCCGCTGCAGCTTCGTCTACAGCTTCAATTAGCCATACTTCGTCAGAAAGAAGACCGTCGTTACAGTTAGCGATTATCGCCTGATTGCACTTTTCTGCATCAACGCCGTAGAGGTTCATCATAGCTTTATCGTCAAGTGTTACCATCTCAGGTAAGTACTCTTCGTAACTGGTATATAAAGCATTCATATCAACTGTGAACGCAGAAGAACCGCAAGCTGTCATCATAACTGCAACCATTAAAATAACAAGAATAAGACTAATAACTCTTTTCATATTAAATCTCCTTTTTTATAGTATAACTATTATCGACCTGCGTATGCCTTTAAGACTTTTGTCCACGCTGAAGCACCTTCGTTTGTAAGATGTACGAAACTATCGGAACAGTAGTCAGTAGCAAGGCCGTTGTCAGAATCCTTCATAAATGAAGCTATGTCCATATATGCACAATGCTTCTCCTGAGCAAACGCTTTGAGTTGCTCGTTGTACTCATCGATAGCGGTGTTAGAAAGGTCACCAGTCTGTCCGCCAGACCAAACAGGGGTCATAGTCTGGATAACGATAGCAATATCCGGGTTAGCCTCGCGGATATTGGTGATGAATTTTTCCCAGTAATCCATTGTAATTTCGAGTCCGAATTTACCGAGGTCGTTCATACCAAGCATAATGAAGACTTTTTTACAGCCTGCAGCAGCGAGCGCGTCCTGTGGCGCCATATCTTTGCCCTGGAAATAAAGCTCCATTGTACCATCAACAGCGTGTCCTACGCCGTAGCTACCTGATACAAGGAAAACAGCGTCGCCAAGCTCGCCTGTATCTTCAGCGTAATAAGAAAGCTTCAAAGACACGGAGTCGCCGATGAAAGCCGCGTCGTTATAAAAAGTAGACGGACCATCGAAGCTTCTAGGCGGAGCTAAAACAGCGTAGCCTGTGTAGATGTCGTCCTCAAGTGCCTGTTCAGGAATAACGTCGGTAGTATATACGAGAGAAGAACAATCGACAAAGCAACTGTGCTTTACACCAAAATACTCAGCAAAAACCTCGGTAGTACCGGGACCCTTAACGGTAACAACACCGTTTTCGACTGTCGCAACGTTAGGGTTATTAGTGCCCCATGTGATTTCTGAGGAATCGATTTCACCCTCGTATATAGACTGTTTCGCTCTAGGGTCTGTAAAAACAAGCTCGTCTGTGGTCAGCGAGAACTGTTCGGGAAGTGGGACATCATCTTTACCACAACCGGTAAAAACAAGAGCGCAACTTGATATTAAAACAACGATTATAATCAAACTAAGAACACGTCTAGTCATAAAATCAATCCTTTATTCTTTGTAATTTGATATTATATATTCTTTTTTGACATAAATCAAGTGAAAATACAAAGAAATAATACTCGTTAAAAAATTGTAATCTGATTTTATAAAAACGCGGTTTAAACAGTGGAAATATATAGCAAAAAAGAGCGTAAAAAAAGAAATAACCCTTGATTTAAGCTCCTCACTCAAATCAAGGGTTATCTCTGGTCTATCTTGTTATCTAACATCATATTATCCTCTCTTTCTTAGATTTTCAGACTCTAATGTTTCTTACTTCAATTTACTCTGCACTACATTTTTCATTCTCATAAGTTGAGATCACTTAGTGTGTAAAAATTTGTTTAAACATTTTCGTCTGTTCGACTATTTTATACTTAAGCTTATTTCTTAAATTTATCTTGTCTTTGTTTATAATCTATATTAAAAAATTTTATACTTTAAAAACGTATTCGGTTTTTGACCTACTAAAATTTTTGTTTTTTCTTAAAGCTTAAATATAATTTAGTCTTCGGATTATCTATTTCATTGGACTCATCCTTTCTGTCTATAATATAGCATAGGGTTATCCCTTTTGCAAGATGGTATTTTGTATAAAGTTCACATATTCTTCTTGTGCATTACATAGATTATGTATACTTTGCTAGGTGAAATCTCTAAAATCTATTGACAAAAGAGAATTAAAAATGGTATGATTTATGTGTTGGGCGGCTTATAGGCTGCCTTTTTTTATTTTAGTTTCACGAAAGCCCCTTGTATTTTAATGAGAATAAACCACAAAAACATACAAATAATAGTCTAGCTGTTGAATAAACTACAGCCTATATTGATAAAAGTTTAAATTATTAAAAATTTTTCTTGACATTTTCCTTATTTTAGATATAATAGATTTTGTGCGATGCGGAATTGTGTAAGGGTAGCACAGCAGACTCTGACTCTGTATGTCTGGGTTCGAATCCTAGTTCCGCAGCCACTAAGCCTCGAATTTAACGTTCGGGGCTTGATTTTTTCGAGGTGTAGCGCAGTTTGGTAGCGCACTTCGTTCGGGACGAAGGGGCCGCAGGTTCGAATCCTGTCACCTCGACCATAAATAAAAGAACTCACCATATTAGGTGAGTTCTTTTTTTACGAGCAAAAGAGTTACAGGATTCGAAGGCGAGCGTGAATAAATCGTCATAGTATGACGATTTTAGCGAGAGCGAAGATGGGCCAATATGTACCACAATGAGGGTAAGACGAGATAGCTCTAAATAAAAATTAAACACCTGTCACCTCGACCTCGTCGCACAAAGCATTATGTATTTGATTTATTATTTTAATAAATCTTCATCTTCTGCTAGTTCCTCCTCACCTCAAAATCTTAGACTTCGAGGACCTCAGATATAATAAATTAGGGACACCGAAAAGGTATTCTTTTTCTTTTATTACACTTCCCTACTAATTGCACAGCCAAAGCTATTATGTTACAATATATAAAAGAATAAAAATTCAAACTGATTTTATATAATCCACGTTGCGTGGAATTCTTCTAGTAACTGTTCCTTGTTATCCACTCAATATTATGTGATGATTATCCCGAGGTGAACACAATGAACAGAAACAAAACTATAATAACCGCCATTACTGCAACAATCTTAACTATTACCTTTCCGATAACTGCCTACGCTAACTCATCATGGTGTTGGGTATCACAAACAAGACCATACGATTTGCTACCAATCGCTATTATAGTTACACTGCTCATAGAAGTCCTCTCAATCAACTATATAGCAAAAATCAGGAATCTTAAAATAGTTATCCCAGTTGTTTCACTTGCAAACCTTCTTTCTTTTCTCTTCCCCTATCTATGGATTACGATAGATCCGATGAACGTTTACGCTATGTTTCCTGATGGTGAGGGATTATTCGGAATAATTGAACGATCGGTAGAACACACTCCGGTGTTTACAATCTCAATATTTTATTTGATATTGACGCTACTAATTGAAATGCCGATAGTTTTTCTGTTTTTGCGCAATAAGGTTGTTAAGAAACATAATCTGATACTAACTATTATTATCACAAACACAATTACAACTGCTTTAACTTTTGCGCTAGAGCGAATATTCTGTCGAGGAGCGTGGTAAAATGGACGCAAAAACTACAGGACAATTCATCAGTATTCTGAGAAAAGAAAAAAACATGACACAAACAGCGCTTGCAGACGAACTCAACATCAGCAATCGTACTGTATCAAAGTGGGAAAACGGCGATGGTTTTCCTGACATCACAATACTGCCACAGCTCGCAAATATTCTTTCTGTAAGTGTAGATGAACTTCTCAAAGGCGAAAGATGCGAAAAAAGTGAAAAAACAGTCAAAATCACTGAAATTGAGAATCGCGACAATCTCGATAATCTTTTCCAGATTTCCTACATAATCGCTCTGTTCATCGCTGTTTTCTCAGCATTACTCGGTGCAATAAACGAACTTTACTGTATATGGGCATTCAAAATTTTATTCTATACCCATTGGGAAATAATATTTGCTGCTACTGCGCTTTTTGCGTGTGTTCTTAGCGGACTTATCTATGCTGTTGGAGTTACTCGACTCGGTGTATTATACACTCGCAAGGACATCTTAAACAAAACATACAGAAAAACTTGTATACTATCTTTTATATTATCTATATTCCCTGTTACATTCTTGTTGCGAATTTTAAGCGTATTTATTAAGACTAATTATGTATGGATTACTGCGATTTTTGTATTCGTAATTATAACCATTGCTTTTCTGTATTTTTATCTTAAGAAAAACAGGAGTGATAGTAAATGAAAAAACTACTTATACCTTTAATCGCATTTGCTTTAATGTTTATTTTATGTTCGTGCGGTTTTGTAAACATTAATAGCGGTTCAAGTGTACAACTAGTATATAAAAATGGCGATACTGACATTGAAGCTATATTAACAAACAATGAAGCCGAAGAAATCATTAAAATTCTTAACAACAAAGCTCTTGTACACGACAAAGTCGGATCGTAGCCAT
>JAZSFG010000049.1:0-9144 GCA_045532065.1 Ruminococcus sp.
CTAACTTTATCGATTTCCTCATTTACGAGTTCATCAGTTACTTCTGTTGATTTCTTTTCGATTTCGATGCCTTTGTAGTCCTTGATTTCAATTTCAGGCTCTACAACACATGTAGCTTTGAATGTGAAACCATCAGCAGAAACTTCTTCTACTTCAACGTTAGTTACAACAACGATTTTAAGCTCTGCTTCTTTAGCAGCAGCGTCTAAAGCTTCAGGATAGCACTCCTGCATTGCATCGTCATAGAACACATCTGTACCATACATCTTCTCGATGATGTTACGTGGAGCTTTACCTTTTCTGAAACCAGGAACGTTGATTGACTTAACCTGCTTCTTGTAAACCTTAGATACAGCAGCAGCAAAAGTTTCCTTATCAACAGCTACCTTAAGCTCGTATGTATTTGTTTCTGTCTTGTTAGATGATACTAAATTCATTTTAATTTCCTCCTCAATTTTACACTTGTATTAATATACCACATAATAGCATAAAATACTATAAATAAATTGTTAATTAAATCTCTCAGCGCACTAAAATCGGCATAAAACCGGTATAGTCGCAAGAAATAAGATGCATATTGATGCCTTTATATTCACCAACAACTGCATTTTTGTGAGTATGTGTACCGTGAAGATGCCCATAATAGCACTCTTTTATACCGTACTCAAGCAGAGTGTTCATAATTTCCTCACACTCAATATCACCGTATACAGGTGGATAATGTAGAAACACAACAGGTTTTATATCATTTTGTTTTACAGAGTCGAGTGATAGTTTCAGTCTACCCACTTCCCTGTTGATAACTTTAATATCAGCTTCTGTGTCAGCGTCATAATACCAACCTCGAGAACCACAAATTGTAATGTCATCAACTATAAATGAATTGTTAAATAAAACCTTGATTGTTTCGAAGTTGTTAGCACTCAGATACTCATCAATTTTCTTCTTTGTCGCCCACCAGTAGTCGTGATTTCCTTTAAGTAGAATCTTTCTACCAGGTAAGGAATTAAGAAAACTGAAGTCTTCGTAGCACTCCTCAAGCTTCATTGCCCAGGAAATATCGCCGGCAATAACAACAGTATCGTTATCAGTAATAAGTGCTTTCCAGTTATCGGTGAGCCTTTTTTGATAATCCTGCCACCCGTGGAAAACATCCATCGGCTTGTCTGTACCAAGCGACAAATGCAAATCAGCAATAGCGTACAAAGCCATTATTTTACTCCCAGTGCTTCAAATACTGTGTTCTTCATATTGTCTTTTTCTGTAACATTATCAAATCTAGGCTTAAGACCTTTAAGTACAGAAATAGGTGCAGGTACTACAGTATCAGAGAGTTTGTATAGCATATCAACCATATCAAACTCAGTTTCAGGTAATTGCTCATCAGACATAGCTTCTAAAACTGACTTTGAGAATTTATATGGACTAGCAGTAGAAGCGATAACACAAGGTGTCTTATCTCCTGTTTCTTCTACATACTTATCGTAAACTGATACGGCAACTGAAGTGTGAGTATCACAAAGGTAGCTCTGAGCATCAAAAAGATTCTTAATTGTTGCCTTTGTAGACTCTTCGTCACAATATCCACCGTAGAAGCTACGAACAATATCAGCCTTAATGCTTTCCGGAACCTCATAAACACCCTCGCTCTTAAGTTTGCTCATAAGACGAGAAACCAGTTTATCATCGTTACCGGACATCTTGTAAAGTAAACGCTCGAGGTTACTCGATACGAGGATATCCATAGAAGGAGAGATTGTTGTATAGAAATCTCTGTTCTTATCGTAAACGCCAGTGTTGATAAAATCAGTTAAAACGTTATTAGAGTTTGAAGCGCAGATAAACTTATTAACAGGGATACCCATCTCACAAGCGTAATAAGCAGCTAAGATGTTACCGAAGTTACCTGTAGGAACAACAATGTTGATTTTTTCACCAAGCTCAACTTTGCCACTATTAACCATATCACAGTAAGCGTGAACATAATAAACGATCTGTGGCAAAAGACGTCCCCAGTTAATTGAGTTCGCACTAGAGAACATCATACCGTTTCTTTTGAGGACTTCAGAATTAGCAGGATCAGTGAAAATAGTTTTCACACCAGTCTGAGCGTCATCAAAGTTACCTTTGATAGCACACACGAAAACATTTTTACCTTGCTGTGTGTTCATCTGATGCTTCTGCATAGCACTTACACCGTTCTCAGGATAGAAAACAATAATCTCGGTATTTTCTACATCCTTAAAGCCTTCTAATGCTGCTTTACCTGTGTCACCGGATGTAGCAACAAGGATAACGGCCTTAGTGTCATCAGCAGTCTTTTTGAGAGACTTAGTAAGAAGGTGTGGTAAAATCTGAAGCGCCATATCCTTGAATGCACATGTAGGACCGTGCCACAGCTCAAGGATGTTAAGCTCGTTACCTTTGTACTCAACTGTTTTCAGTGGAGCAGGATTCTCGGATTCGAATTTTTCTTTAGTGTAAGCTTTGTTAACACAATCTGCGATTTCCTCATCTGAGAAATCAGTAAGATAGCATTTAAAAACAGCTTCTGCTCGCTCCTGATATGTCATAGATAACATATTTTTAATGTCATCTTTTGAAAACTGCGGAAAGCTCTGTGGTACGAACAAACCGCCTTCTTCAGAAATGCCCTGAGCTATTGCCTGAGCAGAAGAAACAACTCTTTCGTTGTTTTGAGTGCTGTTATATAGCATATAGGTCACCCTTTCTATAATTCAACATCTTATTATACTATGTATTTCAGTTATTGTCAAAGTTTGTAAAATAGAAATTTGCGTTATCAAAGAATATCTTTTTAGCTATTTTAACGCTAAATTCGTCACAAAAACGCTGATAAATGCTTAAAACAGACTCTATACCTTTAATTGTGTCAGGCATATCAGCTCCGTCGAAGTCTGCTCCGATACAAAGAGTGTTTTCTCCACCTAAGTTCAAAAAGCGGTCAGCGTGTCGCAATAAATCTTCGATACTCGCTTTATCTTCATCAATATTAAGAAAACCTTTATAAAAATTGAGTCCGACAATTCCACTCATATCTCGAATAATATTAAACTGTTCATCTGTAAGATTACGATTCACATCTGTAACACTTCTGGAGTTTGAGTGTGAAGCAATAATAGGTTTAGTAGCTACATTAACAACATCGTAAAACAACTTATCGCTTGCGTGAGATAAATCAACTGCTATGTTATTTTCTTCAAGTTTTCTGACTACATCCTCGCCAAAAGTGCTGAGTCCTATCCCCTGTGCTTGTGCTCCACCGCCAAGTGCATTTTCAGCATTCCAAGTCAGCGTAACATATCTGATATTGTTATCGATTAAAAGCTTGATGTTATCGATATCACCACACAACATCGATGCATTTTCAACAGCAAGGTGCATTTTTGTTTTATCATCATTAACTTTCTGCTTATCAAACACTTTTACTGCGTCGCGAAATAAATTTAATGCACTCTGTTTTCTTAATGTATCAGGAATCCAGATTGCAAACATCTGTTGCCACTCAACAAAGTCTTCTGTTTTATCAATACTGACGTGATTATTGCTGTCATTAAGCGAAGAATGTTCAACAGTAGCTTTATATAGCGTATCACAATGAAGGTCAAAATACTGCATAATCTCCACCTTGAATAAAAGCATTAACGTAATGTTCGCAAACGTTGTATGAGTTATTTGCAGAATCATATTCCACTTCAATAATATCAAAACGTGGTTGCTTCTCTACGTTGTTCTCTCCGATATATGTATGCGCCGCTTTAAATATATTATGTTGCTTTTTCTTATTTACAGCGTAAACACCACTGACTAAAGAGTTTTTCTTTCTTGTTTTAACCTCAACAAAAACGATGTAGTTTTTATCCATACAGATAATGTCTATTTCACCATATCTGCAAGTATAGTTAGTTTCCAATACGTTGTATTTATTCTTTTTAAGAAATTTAGTAGCAGTTTTCTCACCACTGTTACCGACTATTTTCTTTTTAGTAAGTGTCATATCATTTATTGAGTAGCTTTTTCAGAAAGCTCATTCTATGAATTTTTGACGGACCGAATTTTAAAATCATTTCAGTATGTAGTTTAGTACCGTAGCCTTTGTGTTTTTCAAAACAATACTGCGGATATTCTTTAGCGTATTCAAGCATCAGCCTATCTCGGCTGACTTTCGCAAGAATTGAAGCCGCAGCAATCGACATCGAATTAGCGTCACCTTTGATAATATACTTTGAAGGAATGTCGAGGTTTGGTAGCTTATTTCCGTCGATAATCGCGTAATCCGCTTTAACACTCAATCCTTCTACAGCTCTTTTCATCGTATTCAAAGTAGTAGCTAGAATATTATGCTCTTCAATTTCCTCTACTGAGCCAAATGCAATACAATACGCAAGAGCAGTATCGATAACAACATCAAAAAGCTCTTCACGTTTCTTCTCGCTTAGTTTTTTTGAATCGTTAACACCATCTATAATTGTGTTTTCTGGTAAAATAACGGCTGCAGCGCACACAGGTCCAGCAAGCGGTCCTCTACCTGCTTCATCAACACCACAAATGTAATTATATCCTTGTTCTCTTAATTCGTTTTCGTGTTTCAGCCAATCTATCTGTACAATTTCTTTAGCCATAACAACCTCAATCTGGGAATTCTAAAGTAATTCTGCCAAGTTTAGCAGCTCTGAATTCATCTAAAAGCATAATAGAAGCACGTTCAGTGTCGGCTTCACCGCCTCTTACTACCATGCCACGTTTTTTAGCGATAATCTGAAGTAAATCGTAGCTGTCAATGTCTTCGATTTCGTTTTCGTCAAGCTTAAATCTTGCAATAAAATCAGGAGTTTTAAGCTCTTTTAATAAATCAAGTAATCGTACAGCTAAAAGTTCAGTGTCGATAATCTGGTCTTTGATTGCTCCGGTGAACGCAAGTCTTTCACCGGTTAACTGGTCGTCAAATTTAGGCCACAAAACACCCGGAGTATCAAGCATCTCAAATCCCTTAGAAATAGTAAACCACTGATTACCTCTTGTAACACCCGGTTTATCTGCAGTTTTCGCTTTATTCTGCTTAAAAATTCTATTGATAAAAGTAGACTTACCGACATTAGGGATACCGACAATCATAACCCTCATGCTCGGGTTAAGCATACCTTTAGCTTTATATGAATCAATCTTCTTCTGTAACGCGTTTTTAAGTGCAGGAATAAAAGCGTTTATACCCTTATTAGACTTACAATCAATCGCGATTGCAATTATGCCCTGACTTTTAAAATACTCAATCCAACGCTTTGTGGCTTTTTCGTCAGCCATATCACACTTGTTAAGTAATATTATTCTAGGTTTATTTGTAACAAGCTGTGCTATATCAGGATTTCTACTACTGATAGGGATTCGAGCATCTATAATTTCTGCTACAGCATCAACGAGTTTTAAGTTCTTTTCAATCTGTCTTTTGGTTTTGGTCATATGACCAGGAAACCACTGAATATTCTGCATTTCGCTCATATTATCACCTCAAACAAAAACCTGCTTCTATTATAAAACAGAAGCAGGTTTAATACAACAATATTTAATAAATATATCTGATTTTTGTGATATCAAATGTAGGTTTTAAGCTGCCTTCCTTATATGTATGTGGAATAATAACAAACTGAGCTTTACCAATAATAGTATCAACATCGATAAGTCCTACTCCGTGATATCTGCTGTCAAGTGAAATCGAACGATTATCACCCATTACAAAAACCTTACCTTTAGGAATAACTTCAGGAATATCCATATCACCTTTTATAGTTTCGCCCTGAATATATGGTTCATCAACAAGCTGTCCATCAACAAAAACCTGATTTTTCTCATGGTCAATACGAAGTGTCTGACCTTCTGTCGCTATAATACGCTTAACAAGAGGTTTATCATACTCTTCACCATGGCTGATAACAATAATATCGCCACATTCAGGTGTGTAGAAAAGCTCTGTAACAATAACCTTATCCTTATTTATAAGCGTCGGTTCCATTGATTGACCGTCAACATCGATTAGTCTAAAACAGAAAGTTAATAAAATTACAACAGCTACTACTGCTACGATAATAGAGTTCACCCAATCGTACACATTAGAAGATGCTATATTAGTATTAAGCTTAATCTTATCAACTTCATGGTTATCATCAGAATCTACAGAAGTTTCGGTTTTAGTATCAACCTTTTTCACTTTAACATCTTCATCGTCATTGAAAATGTTATCAAATAATTCGTCATCAATTTTCAATATTGACACTTCCTAAAAATATTTAGATAGCAAAAAAGGGACATAAAGTCCCTTTTTAAAACTTTATTTACGGATTTCTTCTTTAACTTTAGCAGCCTTACCAACTCTATCACGGAGATAGTAGAGCTTGCTTCTGCGAACTTTACCGTGTCTGATAACCTTTACGTCAACAACGTTTGGTGAGTGAAGTGGGAATACTCTCTCAACACCAACACCGTAAGATACACGTCTTACTGTAAATGTTTCAGCAACACCAGAACCCTTCTTAGCGATAACTGTTCCTTCGAACATCTGAATTCTTTCTCTCTCACCCTCGCGGATGTTTACAGATACTTTAACAGTATCACCAACTGAAAATTCAGGTGCAGACTCTTTAATTGAGCCCTGAGCGATTGTTTTTAATGCGTCCATTGTAATCCTCCTAGTTTTTTCAGATATTCATGCTCAATGGCAGAGGACTATCCGCTTCAAATTGTGGCATTTTGCCGTAATTCGAACCCCATCAACTGACTGACGGTTTCCAAATGCTCTAGTATTGTATCATATTAGAATAATAAATGCAAGAACTTTTTTGATAATGTAACAAATTTTTAACTCATTTTTTGTAACTTATGTAGAAAATCAGAGAACGTAGCTGGAATATCGGAAGAAAACTCCATATATTCCTTAGTTTTTGGATGAACAAAACCGATTTTATGTGCATGCAAGCACTGTCCTTCAAGTGATTTTATCACCTTTTTCGGTCCGTAAACGTCATCACCAGCAACGGGATGACCAATATACGTCATATGAACACGAATCTGATGGGTACGTCCTGTTTCAAGTTTACATCTGAGCATTGTGTAGCCATTTAAACGCTCCAGAACTTCGTAATGAGTTACTGCGTGCTTACTGTTTTTATCGGTAACGCACATCTTCTTTCTGTCAATCGGATGCCTACCGATAGGTGCGTCTACAGTACCATTATCGTCTTTGATGTTGCCATAAACAATAGTCAGATATTCACGCGTGAACGAGTGCTCTTTTATCTGTTCGGCTAAAAATCTGTGAGATATATCGTTTTTAGCAACAATAAGCAAACCACTTGTGTTTTTATCAATACGGTGAATGATACCAGGTCGTAAAACCCCATTTATACCGGATAAAGAATCTTTACAGTGAAAAAGCAGTGCATTAACAAGTGTATCACAATAGTTACCTGCAGCGGGATGAACGACCATTCCCTTAGGTTTGTTAACAACAAGTAAATCATCGTCTTCGTAGACAATATCAAGCTTAATATCCTGTGGAATAACATCAAGTTCTTTCGGTTCTTCGACAGTTACGCTAATTTCATCATCAACGCACACTTTGTAGCTTTTCGACACAGTTTTACCGTTAACAGAAACTAAGCCTTTTTCAATATTTTTACTTATAGCTGAACGAGAAGTGTTTTCGATTTCATTTGATAAAAAAGCGTCTATCCTCTCTCCTGCTCTATCGGCAGTTACTACAAAAGATAGTTCCATCATTTTGTTGCCTCAGTTTTAATCTTCTTGTCGTCCTTAATATCTGAGAAAAACAGCAGATAAACAATAAGTAAAACAGTACCTGCTGTGATACAGTAATCCGCAAAGTTACAAACAGGTGAAAAGAAAGAAAGCTGTAGATAATCTATAACATAACCTAAGAATATTCTGTCGATAAGATTACCTATACCTCCGCCGATAATAAGTGCAGATGCAAGTGAAAACAGCTTGCTCTTACCTGCGTTTTTAATAAGCATAATAGTGAACACCACTATCACAACACCTGTAAGTACAACGAAAATCCAACGCATATCCTTAAACATACCGAAGGCGACGCCTCTGTTTTCTACATAAACAAGGTCAAGAATATGTGGGATCGCTACAACTGATCCTATAGGCTTTAAGTTAAGGTCTACAAAGTATTTAATTACCTGATCAACAATGACAACAATAGCAGCTATTGCTAAATACACAAAAATCATAATAAGCCTCTAAAAGTATGCGGCGTATCAGATGATACACCGCATAAACATTAACCATTTAAAATATCAGCACAACGCTTGCACAGAGTCGGATGATTTGAATCAGCACCAACTGTCTCAGAGAAAGCCCAGCAACGTTCACATTTCTCGCCGCTTGCTTTACATACTACAACATCAAGCTCAGGAACTTCAGCTTCAACTACTTCTACCGAAGATACGATGAAAACAGTAGCAAGTTCAGCTTCAACACTCTTAAGGAAATCATACTCTTCTCCACTGGCTTTGAGTGTAACAGCAGCTTCAAGTGAAGTACGTATTGTTTTATCTTTAATAACAGTCTCTAAACTCTTCTTTACAGTATCTCTTAAATCATGGATTCTGTCCCACTTCGCCGTAAATTCAGCGTCACAATCAACCTTAACCTTTTCAGGCATAGAGTTAAATAACACGTTTTCACAGTCACAATCAGCACCGTGTGGCATATACTTCCAGATTTCGTCTGATGTATAAGCAAGAATAGGTGCGAGCATTCTTGTGAGTGAATCAAGAAGGATGTACATAGCTGTCTGTGCAGCTCTGCGTTCCTTAGAATCTGCCTTTTCAGTATAAAGTCTGTCTTTTAATACATCAAGGTAGAAGTTAGACATATCAACAACACAGAAGTTGTGGATAGCGTGGTAAACCTGGTGGAATTCAAATGAATCGTAACCAGCGTAAACCTTATCCATAAGCTCGTTAAGCTTGTTTAATGCCCACTTATCGATTTCGAGGAGTTGTGAAAGCTCAACGCAATCAGTATCCGGGTTAAAGTCGCTTAAGTTACCTAAGATATAACGAGCAGTATTTCTGATTTTTCTGTAAGCTTCAGAAAGCT
>JAZSFG010000030.1:0-8850 GCA_045532065.1 Ruminococcus sp.
AGCTCAACTACACAGACAAAGACATAGTAAATGTCGCAAAAAAAGAGCTGAACATCGACGAAAAAGCAATAAAAAACATCTCGCTTTTTCGCCGTTCTATCGATGCCAGACATAAAAACGATGTTCATTTTATAGCTACTATCGATGTGAATCTCGAAACAAATGAAAACAAGGTAGTATCCAGATGCAAAAGCAAAAACGTTGCAATTTGTGACGAATACAAATACGAAATACCGTATAAAAATGACCTTAAACAGCGTCCGATTGTTGTTGGATTCGGTCCTGCGGGAATGTTCTGTGCTTTAATTTTAGCACAGGCAGGTCAGCGACCTATCGTTTTCGAACGAGGCGACTGTGTAGATAAGCGTACAGAAAAGATTAATACACTCTGGGATAGCGCTAAACTCGATACAGAATCCAACGTACAGTTCGGCGAGGGTGGTGCAGGCACTTTTTCTGACGGAAAGCTCAACACAGGAACAAAAGACCCACGCTCACGTAATGTTTTAATTGAATTTGTAAAGCATGGTGCACCAGAAGAGATTCTCTATAACGCAAAGCCTCACATCGGCACTGACAAACTCAGAACAACTGTTAAAAACATCCGCGAGAGTATCATCTCACTCGGCGGTGAGGTGCATTTTAACTCAAAGCTCGTTGAAATAAACAGCACAGACTCTACGCTTAAATCTATAACCATTGAGAAAGACGGCAAAAAGGAAGTTTACGAAACCGACAATGTAGTGCTCGCTATCGGTCACAGCGCAAGGGACACATTCGAGCTGCTTAAAAATCTAAACCTCTTTATGGAACAAAAACCATTTGCCGTTGGTGCAAGAATCGAACATTTAAGAGAAGATATCGACAAAGCACAGTATGGCAGTTTTTCTAGTCACAAAGCACTCGGCGCAGCCGACTACAAAATGAATATCAAAGCTAAAAACGGCAGAGGTGTTTTCACCTTCTGTATGTGTCCGGGTGGACTGGTTGTCGCAGCACAAAGTGAAGAAAACTCTATTGTCACAAACGGAATGAGCAACTTCAGCCGTGATGAAAAAAACTCAAACTCCGCCCTGCTCGTAAATGTATATCCGAGTGATTTTTCGAGTGACGATGTACTCGCAGGTGTCGAGTTTCAGCGAAAAATCGAGAGCGCAGCATATATAGCCGGTGAAGGCTCATACAAAGCACCAATACAGCGTGTAGGCGACTTTTTAAACCGTACTAAGTCAACTACGCTTGGTAGCGTCATACCGTCTTACAAACCAGGCGTTACGCTCTCTTCACTAGATAACTGTCTGCCTGCATTCATCACCGACAGTATGCGCGAGGGTATCGTTTCGCTTGACAGAAAGTTAAAAGGCTTTGCTAACCCTGACGCTGTTCTTACAGCACCAGAAACAAGAAGCTCCTCCCCTGTCCGTATTACTCGCAACGACTCTTTACAGAGCGTTTCACTTAAAGGACTTTATCCTTGTGGTGAAGGCGCAGGCTACGCAGGAGGTATTATCTCTGCCGCAGTAGACGGAATAAGATGTGCTGAACAGATTTTAATAAACGCATAATAAAAGCTCCCTGAGTTTCAGGGAGCTTTTTTATTTATTCGTTATCTTCAGTTTTTTGCTCAGCTTTTTGAGCAATCTTTTTACGACGCTTCTTAACAGAGAGTTTGATAATCAGGATAATCACTACAACGTTAACACCGATTAAAAGAATATACGGTAATGCGCTGACGATAAATACTATAAACTCAACGATGAAATCCCACACATTCCTAAAGTTTTCAGCGAGATTAGAGCCGATACGCTGAATAAAATTCTGCTCTTTCACAACTTCAGGGTGTTCAACCTCGTTTACATGAATTGTTATTGTAGTAAAATCGATAAGATTATCGAAAGTGCGAAGACGTGATTCATAACTCTCGATTTCGTAGATAACTTCAGTAAGCATATCTCTGATTTCGATAATTTCCGAAGTAGAAGTAGCTTCCTTTAATAACGCTTCGAGCGATTCTTTCTCAGTTTTTAGAGCTTTAATTCTACTTTCAATGTCAACATATTCGAGTGTTACATCTTCGGTGTTCACCGACTTATTTGTAACTGTGGAATTTTCACTCAGATATGTAGTGAAATCAGGAACTTTATCTGACGGAATACGGAAAACATAGGTTGCGTAGCGTGAATCAAAGTCTTCATAAGAATTACCCGAAACATCAGAACTCTCAACATAACCGCCACAAGCTAACGCTTTGCTCTCGAGCGTAGAAACAAGCTCGTCAAAGGTCTTTGTCTGTACAGAATAATTGATTGTTTCAATAATCTTACGGGATTCTCTCACTGAAGAAGTGCTCGAAGAGTTTCCTGTGCCGTCTGCGTCGTCAGTTGTCTGAAAATCTTCAGAAGTAAAGCCGTTATCGACATACTCATCATACATAGCTTCACCTTTATCGGCACCATTTGACGCACCACAAGCGGTAAGTGAAAACAGAACAAAGACGGTCACCATAAGAGCACATAACAGTTTTACAAATTGTTTTTTATTCATACAAAAACCTCCTTTTTTGTAATTCCAAATAAATTTTAAAAAGATAAATATTCTCTAAATTCACACTTCGACGCTCTGTGATAAATGAACGGAATAGATAAGGCACTGCTTAACTTTATAGTCGGTGCACTGCTCCATCGCGTTTTTATAAATCTCAAGCTGAGTGTGATAAATATCAAGTAAAGAGCTAACTTCCTTTACCCTATCGGTTTTATAATCAACAATAACAAGCTCGCCATCTTCGACAAAAGCGAGGTCAACAGCACCCTGAAGTACAATTTTCTTGTTACAGTTCTCCACTTCAGGGTCAACTAGAGTAGAATCGACTTCAACAGTAAATCTGAACTCTTTATACACACAGCTACTCTTTAAACAGCGGTTGATAATATCTGATGTGATAAAGCTATACGCTTTCTGTCTGTCGATACAATCAGCCTGTTGCTGTGAAATAAAACCTTTTTCTGTCAAACGCAGAATTTCTTTATCGATATCAGATTTAGCAAGATTAAAGTCACAGAACTGCATAAAGGCGTGGAGTGCTGTGCCCTTTTGTGCAGGGGTTAAAACGGAGTCACTCATAAACGCAGGAGTGTCGAGAATTCGCTCTCGGGATTTATCACTCATTTTGTGCGAAAGTTCGGAAGCCGCTACTTTTGATGGAAGCTTTAAGAAGCTCTCGTTTTTATATTCACACAAAGCTCTGTTTTTTAGTGTTATTACTACTGACTCGTCAGCTGAAACGTCAATTTCGCCGATAACAATATCGTCATCAGTAAAGGTGTTTTCTTCGTCTGATACAGATTTCACCACAACTTTCATCGGACACTTCACACTACTGTCAGCAGGAATATCTATAGTCGACAAATCACGTAAAATTTGTGCGTCAGGATGGATCATAGCGCACATCGTAAGCCACTCACACAAATAAGTGCAACCCTTCACGACAAACGGAGTGATAACACCGCTGTTAAGCTTAGAGCTAACAGTTTTTATGTGGCTTTCAATCGACTTGTGAGTTGAAAGCATAATAAGCTTCTGTTTCGCACGAGTCATAGCAACATAAAGCACACGAAGCTCTTCGCTCATCTCATCACGCTTGATAGCAAGGGCGAGCCCCTGTCGAGGCATAGTGGTATCACAGACGTTGGTTTTTTCGTCTTTACTTTTTACTGCTATGCCGTACTCGCTGTTTAAAAGAACGTTGTGTTTAGTAGTATCTGTCGTGAATTTACGCGTAGTATTCGCAAGAATACAAACAGGAAACTCAAGACCTTTACTTGCGTGGATAGACATTACACGCACGGCGTTTATCGAGCTTGCTCCGGCATCAATCGAACCTTTGACGTCGCTGTTAATCGACTTAAGTCTGTTAAGATACGAAATAAATCGGGACAAACCTTTACTGTTAGAGCTCTCATACTCTTTCGCGTACTCTTTTAACAGCAAGAGGTTGTTAAGCGCGATATCACCACTGTTTAAAGCAGACACAATAGAAAGATAACCTGTACGCTCGTAGATAACATCAAGCAATCTTGATACAGGTGTTGTGACACAAATATCGCGGTAATAAGCGAGTTCATTAACGAAACGACGGCATTTCTCATCACCTTGTTCTGCTTTAATAAGCACAGCACGATATAAGGTAGAGTACCTGCTGTCACATCTTATGCGAGCTAAGTCGTCAGCAGTAAAGGCGAAAATCGGGCTCATCATAACAGAGAGTAGCTCTATATCAAGAGCAGGATTGTCGATGACGCTCAAAAGGTTAGTCATAATGACAATCTCGTCGGCGTTAACAAAAGTGTTGCTGACGTCAGTATATGCAGGTATGCTGCTTAAAATAAGCGTATCTGCGTATACTGGAGCTTCTGCTTTTTTTCGCATCAAAACAGCAAAATCACCATATGTAACAGGTCGGTAAGTTTCGCCCTCTTTTACCATATACCTCTGTGCTATAAGCTCATTGATAATCTCGGCAATGTGCTGTGACTCAATGACGCTAGTATCAACAGACTCAATATTACTGCAATCTAAAAGATGGTACTCGACAGACGGATCTTCCTCTTCGTTATAGGTAGCACCACACTTAAGGCTCTCACTGTCGTCGTACTTAATATCGCCAACGGACTCGGTCATAAGATTGGTGAAAAAGAAGTTGACGATTTCTGTTACGCCGCTAATACTGCGGAAGTTTCTATCTAACAGAATTTTCGCAGGAAACTGAGGCGTTTCGTCAGCATAAAGATGAGAACTGCTCTTTCTTTTCAGGAAAAGCTGTGGCATAGCCTGTCTAAAGCCGTAGATACTCTGCTTTACGTCGCCTACAAAGAAAAGGTTTTCATTATCGTTACTGATAGCTGAAAAAATCAGGTCCTGAGCTTCGTTTGCGTCCTGATATTCGTCGACCATAATCTCGTCAAAACGGGTACGGATTTTGTACGCTTCTTTTGTAAACTCACGAGTGTTTTCGTCAACGAGAAGTTTTATCGTCCAGTGCTCAAGATCAGAGAAATCAGCAACTTTTTTCATCGCCTTTAGCTTCTGAAAATTCGTCTCAAACTGTGTAACACAGTTAAAAAGCTGAGTTGTCAGCACATAAAGCTCGGCAATCTGCTCTTTGCACTCGAAATCTGTAAAGCGGAATACATCGAAAAGCTTTTTGATAACCTTTTTGAAGGTGTCACGGTTGTTTTTTATTGATAGTAAAACCGGATGGTCTTTGTAGGAATTAAGTCCCGAAATACGACCGCTGACAAAGGTGTTTAGTGTATCTACAACGACACTTCGTTCACCGTTATTTAAAGCATCACTCAGGCGGTCAGTAAAATCAGCATCCCCTGTAATAAGAGGAGTCAGCTTTTCACAAATAACAGGCTCGCAGTCTAAGAGTTTAAAGTTACTTTCAACGATTGTACCCATATACTGGCACGCGTCTTTTGCGTAATCAAGACTCAGTTTATACCACGCTGTGTCTTTAACGGTCTGAGCGTTTTCGAACATCTTAAGCTTTTCGTCAATCCACCATTTGGGATACGGGTGCGAACGCAAGAATTCGTGAAGTCGCAGAATTATATTTTCTAACTGCTCATCATCTTTTTCACCGCCGAAAGCTTCAACCAGACGGAAAAAGTCAGGCTCCTTATCTGCGTACATCGAATCAAGTGTAAGTCGCAGCGCGTCCTTTTTAATGAGCATCATCTCACCGTCTTCAGCGATTCTGAAATTTCGGTCGATATCTAAAACATAGAAATATTCCTTTACGATAGAAGAGCAAAAGCCGTGAATAGTAGAGATATGAGCTTTGCTTAAAAGCGACTGCTGGCGAAGTAAACTCTTATTAAACGGGTCGTTTTTTACAAGCTCTGAAATTTTCTTTGTCAATCTATCTTTAAGCTCTGTTGCAGCCGCTCGGGTGTAAGTAACGACTAAGATTCTATCAGCATCAACAGGGTTTTCAGGGTCGATAATACGTTGTATCACACGTTCCACGAGCACTGCAGTTTTTCCTGAACCCGCAGCCGCAGAAACGATAATCGAACCGCCTTTTGCGTCTATCGCCTGTTTCTGGCTTTTAGTCCATTCTCGTGCCATTTTGCTCCTCCTCTCCTAAAAGAATGTTATACACTTCTTCTTTGTCGTGTTTATCGATATTATTGCACAAATCGCCGTCTTTATATCCGCACACGCTCTTATACGCACAGTATTTACACGGGTCATATTCACCTTTTGCAGGTACTGCGGAAACATCGCCATCACAGAGTGTAAGCGCCATTTCAGAAACAATAGAATCCACGTGTGAGAAAAGTGCGCCGAACTGTTCAAGTGTCGCAAGAGAATCAAGATTTCCGACTAAAACATCGCCTTTAAGACTAACAGGCAGAAACTCTCCGCAAAGCTGATCTTCCATTCCCTTTACGACGTCCATTTCTTCTAAAATAATACCCTGCATTTTACATTTACTCTTTGCTTTTGATGTAGCAGTCGAAAGTTTATCGCTTTCTGTAACATTGATAACAGGAGCAACAGCAGGCATATAGAGCACACCAGCAGGAGTAATTTGTGTGCCGTAATAGGAAGTACTGTTGCGATTAACAGCAGCAAGGTAAATGAGCATCTGTAAATTTATGCCGTAGAGAACATCAGAAAGCCTGTACTGCTTTTTACCGGTTTTATAGTCAACAACACGCAGGTACTTTATACCGTTTAATTCCATAATATCGACTCTATCAATACTACCTCGTATTTTAACCGTTAGTTCATCGTTGATTTTTAGTGTGTAATAATCGATTTCATCTCCGATACTAAGCTCAAAGTCGACAGGTCTGAACTTACTCTGTGAAAACTCTTTTACAACACGATAAACGATGCTGACAGCTGTACGTTTCATCCGCTTGTAAAGGTACATAAAGCGACTTGATTTGCTATCTTTACCGCCTAAATGAAGCTCAAGATACTCATTAAACAACTGTTCGAGTTCAGTGTCAACCTGTTGTTGTGTGATAATAGAAAAGTCATCATCTTTATGACTTTTCAGGAACTTCTCGAGGAAATAGTGCATCATTGTGCCGTACTCGAGACTGTCGATTTTCGCTTGGCGAAGCTCTCTGACACGTAAGCCGTATGTACAGAAATACTCAAATTTACAGAGCTTAAACTTATCTACCTGTGAGGCTGACAGCTTCATATCTGTACCGAAAAGTTTCTTCGATAGCTCTTTATCTTTAATCATTTTCGGCTCTTTTAACAATGCTGTTTTAATTGACCCCACTATATCTTTATACCCATTTTTTGAACTAAAATAATCATACAGCGCCTTTGTCTGCGCGGATTTATCGTTAAAGTGTGCAACTAAATACTCAAAAGCGGATTTCTCGCTCCACAGGTGATCTGATATCGTCATATCAACGCTTGTCTGTAAAAACAGATTATCAAAAATATGAGTAAGCTCATCAACAATCACTGACGCTGTTCTTTTTTCTCCGTCAAGAGAAAAGTCGTAAAACGATACAAAAAGGTTACACGATGCACTGGTGAGAGCTTTATACGCAAGATATTTTTCTGTCGGAACAAGCTGTTCAACAGAATCAGAAAGTTCAATTCCGTGCTGACTTAAAACACTTCGCTCGAGGTCAGAATACACACCTGCTTCAACAGGAGTGTGCGGAAATTCGCCATCAATCGCACCTATTACAAACACAGCTTTTTTATTACTCAAAAGCGAGCGGTCAGCACAAGCAACCGCTACTTCGTCTAAACTGTGTGGAATAAATGAGATGTCTGTATTAATAAAACAGATATGTAACAGCTCTGAAAAACGCTTTGCAGAAATATTATAGTCACCGATAACGCTGACCATTTTGTCTAGAACAGACACGAAGATATTGTAGAGTCTGACCTGTTCTTCAGAAAGTACGATTTCGTTATTCTTCTCAAGCTTATCACACAAGAGATTAAGATTCTCTTTAATATGAAGTTTATAAATAAGTTTCATCAACGCTTTTGAAATCTCAAGCGCTGTCGCATCTTTTATAGAAAAATAAAAATCTTTTAAATTATCCACCACTGTTTTTCGGGTGTTTTCGAGTTTGTTTAAGAGTGCTACATCGCTCTCTTTGAACTCGTCAGCAAAACCTCGAGGATTTAGCTTAAACTCATCAAAAAGCGCTTTGCCGCCTAAATCCCAGATGTACAGGTAGTTTTCAAAGTCAGCGATATCTTCGGTACTGACATCTGTAAGCCCAGTTTTCAGTAACGCTAACACATCTTCTTTATCAAAACCTGAAGTTATTACATCAAAACACGACATCACAAATTTAATGAGCGGTTTTGTGTCGATATCCTGAGGTTTGTCCATAAAATAATTTATGCCGTATTTATCAAAAACAGTGTCGATAACACCTAAATATTTTTCGCTCTGACGGGTTATTACAGCAATATCGTTATACTCGTAACCTTCTTCTACAACAAGTTTTCGTATATTACGAGCGACGAACTGGGCTTCGTCATAAATACTCTTTGCTTCATAAAGAGCTACACTGTTATCAGTTAAGTTCTCATTTTCTTTTTGAAGTCTTAGGACATTCTGCTCGATATGATAAAGAGCGTCATTCACAAATCTTTTGTTTTCAAAAAGCGTAATCGGCGGTGCAATATTCACATTGTTATCGCGTGCGATATTAACTAAACGCTTTTTCGTTCTATCACATACGAAGAATAAATCACCATTGCTACCATCAAGATTATCAGTGCAAAGCGCAAAATAGATATCTTCACTTTGCTTCATTAAAAGTGAGAGTAAGTCGTACT
>JAZSFG010000065.1:0-2860 GCA_045532065.1 Ruminococcus sp.
GGTACATGGACAGTTGTTGCTAACGACAAGAAGGCTGGCGTTGATTCACTTGGCACAGCATCAGGTTCTTATTCAGTTCCTGCACAGACAGGTGCTATCCTTGTACAGGGTACATACACAAAACCAGCTGAAGGCACAACAAAGCTCACAACAGAGCATTATGTTCGTGATTCAGCATCAGGCTCTTACACACTCAAGAAGACAAATGTTGCTAAATACAACGTTGGTCAGACTTACCGTGCAAGCGCTGATACAGACATTCTCTTTGACCACAATCTTGACAAGTACGAAAGCACAAGCAACAAGCTTTCAGGTGCTGCTACAGCTAACCAGAATGTTACTGTTAAGTTCTACTACACAAGATTTACAGAGTCTAACTACTTGACAGTTAACTTCCTTGATTCTAAATCAGGCGAGAGAGTTCGTCCTCATATCGAGTACAGACTCCACGACGGTGCTGAGTTCTCTATCCCTGCTACAGGCGTTCAGGGTTACTCACTCGATACAACTAAGTATCCTGCAGGTACAGTAGGTACATTCGATGCTTCTAAGGAACTTGTATTCAACTACTACTACAACGAACTCACACATACACAGACTGTAGTTCACTACTACAACTCACATCCAAACTGGAACTCAACAACTATTCAGTGTTACGCTTACTATGACACTTCGACAGATGAGCCTCTCGGTAAGTGGACAGACAATAAAGCTGGTAACATGGCTAAGGATCCTTCTCTTGGCGACAACTGGTACACAGTTACTATCCCTAACGTTAAGTCCTGCCGTGTAATGTTCCACCCTGCTACATCAGTAAGTGGTGTTCAGCAGGAACCTGGTCAGGGTGAAGCTGGTTACGAAGTATCCGGTGAAGCTTGGATCAAGGATAGAATCCTCACATTCTCATGTTCAGTTGTAACAAGCTACATCGACCTCGCAACAGGTAAGCAGCTTGCTCCTGATACAGTTAAGGACTACACTAGAATTACATCTAACGGTATGTACAGCACAACAGCTAAGCCAGAGCTCGGCGGTTATATCACACCTGCTAATGCTTCTAACTTCTTCAAGGCTGGTACTACTAACGTTGTATACCTCTACGATGGGTCTGATTCACCGGTGGTTGGCGACTCTGTTATGATAGGTGACGTAAACCTCGACAAAGAAGTAGGTATCGACGACGCAACTCTCGTTCAGAGAAAAGTTGCTAACCTCCAGGATTTAGTTCCAAACGCGGCTACAGCACCTGACGCTGACAAGAGCGGTGACATTACTATCACAGACGCAACATACATCCAGAGATTCGTAGCTCATCTTTCCGGTGCAGGTCACGTAGGTGAGATGATTGGCGGTGAAGTTGAACAGGGCGAACACTCATTCGCTGAACTTATCGATATGTACAACACACTTTCTGCTAAATACGTAGCTCTTCCTTCAACAGTTTATGCTAAGGACGAAGGTTACATCGCAGCTGGTGTTGCTCTTGATACATACAAGGCTGTAACTCTCAATCCTGATGCTGAGCCTGAGCTCATCGACGAAGCATACGATGCTTTCGAAGCTGCTTACGAAGTAATCAAGGATTATGACGAAAACTACACACCTCCAGTACCGGACAAGATTGATGTTTACTTCACAAATAACGCTGGTTGGAGTAAGGTTAACTACTATTGCTGGGGTGCTGCTAATATGACATGGCCAGGCGCACAGATGACAAAGGCTTATACAAACGATATGGGTCAGGATGTTTACAAAGTAACTATCGACCCAGACGTATACCAGAACATCATCTTCAACAACGGTGCTGGCGGCGACGCTAACCAGACTGTAGATATTACCATTGATACTACTAATGCTTCTATTGGATACTACATTTCAGATCCAAGTTATTCAGGCAAGAAGAGCGTTGGTACATGGCAGCCATAATTAATTTATAAAAACTGAGCAGGTCGTAAGGCCTGCTCTTTTTTTGTTTAACACTCCTTGTCTTTCTTACATATTATGTAAAAGGCGTTAAGCCTAAAGAAAAATAAGGAGAAATGAATTTTGGACGCAATAGAAAAAGTGATGTTACAGTACGGGGTCAGAAGACTCCCTGTAGACACATCCTACGCGATGGCTTATGTGCCATTTCAACAGTATTCTCCGAGTCTTTATAGTCTGCCTCACGGTTATGAATGTGGAACGATTTTCGAAAAGCTCAATAAACCGTTCTGTCCTGATGAATGTGAGGGATTGCGATGACCCAGCGTGAAATTATGCTCAAAAAAATCGGTATGTATAAATTTGCGTTGAAGGACATCGCGCTTTACCTTGACACACATCCACACGATGAAATGATGCTTAGAAAATATGACGAGTATGAAGCAATTCTGAAACCTCTTGTCGAAGAGTTTGAAGAAAAATTCGGACCGCTCACCGTTTCTGTTCGTAACAAGAACAGATTTTTGTGGATAAATAACCCGTGGCCGTGGGAAAATGAGGAGGATGCCTGATGTTTGTATACGAAAAACAGATGCAATATCCGATTAAGATAAAACGCACAAATCCTCAGCTTGCAAAGCTCATTATAAGCCAGTATGGCGGTCCTGACGGTGAGCTCGGTGCGTCGCTGAGATACCTCTCACAGCGATATACAATGCCTGTAAAAGAGCTGAAAGCTACTTTGACGGACATTGGCGTGGAGGAACTTAATCACCTTGAGATGATTGGTACAATCGTGTATCAGCTGACAAAAGACTTGTCACAAGAAGAGATAAAGAAAGCGGGTTTTGACGCTTACTTTGTTGACCATACTACAGGCGTGTATCCATCGTCTGCAGCGGGTGTTCCGTTCACTGCGGCTTATATCCAGTCAAAA
>JAZSFG010000060.1:0-5076 GCA_045532065.1 Ruminococcus sp.
CCTAAGACCGCTTGGCCTCCGACTTCAGCTTGCAAACGGTAAAGCTAAATATGCACTTTATCCGGTTTGGATTCTTAATACAACATGGAATGATAAGAATTACATTTTCGCTATGAACGGCCAGACAGGAAAGTTCGTCGGCGATTTACCAATGGATAAAGGCTTATTCAAAAAATGGTTTTTCACTATCGGCGGTATTGCTGCAGCGGTAACATTTCTGATTACCTTGCTTGCTTCATTGTTTTAAGGAGGTGTAATCGATGGCTAAAAAGATAATTGCTTTATTATTTGCTCTAGTTATTTGTGTTTTCTCGGTTATGCCTGCGTTTGCAACAAGTGAATCACCGAGACTTATTGATGATGCTGATGTTCTAACTGATTCTGAAGAAGCAGAACTTAATGCGTATCTTGATGAAGTCAGCGTAGCTCATCAGTTTGATTTGGTTGTTCTTATTGTGAATGATTTTGGTGGAGAAAGCGCTCAGAATTATGCTGACGACTATTACGACTATAATGGCTATGGCTATGGTGCTAACTACGATGGAAGTCTATTTTTAATCGGTGTTGATGAGGACTACAGATGGATTTCTACTTGTGGTTCCGGTATAGATGTGTTTACCGATGCCGGTATTCAGTACATTGGTTCTGAAATCGTTTCCGATATTCAGTCTGGTTGGTACTATGATGCTATCAATAGCTATATTGCACTTTGTGATGACTTTCTTGCTCAGTATGAAGCTGGTACACCTTATGATGTTGGTTCTATGCCTGATGAAAAATTCAACATCTTTGGTAGCATAATTATTTCACTTGTAATTGGTGTTGTTATCGCTCTTATTGTAACACTTATTATGAAAGCACAGCTTAAGTCGGTCAGATATCAGGCTGCTGCTTCTAATTACCTTAAAGCAGGTAGTATGAAAGTTACATTGTCTAATGAATTCTTCCTTTACAGAAATGTCAGTAGGGTTAAGAAAGCAGATAATAATTCGAAAGGTTCATCAACACACATTTCTTCATCAGGAAGATCACACGGTGGTGGCGGTTTCTAAAACCTAATATTTATTTTTTAACGGAGCATGTAAAACGTGCTCCGTTTTCTTTTTTAAATAGGTGTTTAATGCTAATTGAGAACTATAAACGATTGCTTTGAAAATATGCACAATAAAGCATTAAAAACTTTAGCTTTAAAGTCAATAGAAAAAATTTATGTTATGTTGTATAATCAAAGTGTATAGGTATTGTTTCTTTAGTATAAGGGGGATAATTATGCTAAAAAGAATTTTAAGTCTAACGATGATTTTTTGCATGCTGCTTTCTTGCTTTGTTATAGCTGATTATACATCAGTTAAAACTGAAGCTGCTACAGTAGATGTTGCAGCAACAGACAACGCATACGGTCTTGTTGACAATGTTCAGTACGGTCAGATTCTTCACTGTTGGAACTGGTCATTTGACAATATTAGAAAGAACTTACCACTCATCGCTAGTCAAGGCTTTACAGCTATTCAGACTTCTCCGATTCAATCTTCAAAGGAGTCAACAAGAGAGTCGTGGAGTAGCGTACAGAACTCTGCGTGGGTTTATTATCAGCCAATCAGCTTCAATATTGAGCAGAATTCGTGGAATGCTCTCGGTACTAAGACTCAGTTTGAAGCTATGTGTGCTGAAGCACATAAATATGGTATCAAGGTTATTGTTGATGCTGTGTTTAACCACATGGCTAACGACTCAACTGAAAATACAATCAACCCACAGATTACAAGTGATTTACGAAATGACTCTAACTGCTGGTATTCTATAACTTGGAACACATCAAACTGGGAAGACAGATATGACGTTACTCACAACTGTCTGAGTGGCTTTCCTGATCTTAACACAAGTAACTCAAAAGTTCAGAGCTACGCTATTGGTTTTCTTAAAGAGTGTATCGACGCAGGTGCTGATGGTTTCCGTTTTGATGCTTGTAAGCATATCGAGACTCCAGCTGATGCTTATGGAACTGCTTCTGATTTCTGGCCTAATGTTTTAGGTACTGCAACATATCATGCGCAACAGACTCGAGGTATTACTCCGTACTATTATGGCGAGCTTTTAGGTTCTCCCGGTGGCGGACTTCCTGTTACTGCTTATACTGACCATATGAGCGTTACTGATAGTGCTACAGGTAATAATATCCGTAATGCGATTGCTTCAGGTAATGCGTCAGGAGCTTGCCAGTCTGGCATCTCTAACGGTGCACATCCTACAAAAACTGTCCAATGGAATGAATCGCACGATACTTACTATGCGGATAACGATTCTATCTGGATTTCAAACGAAAATATGAAGAAAACATGGGCGATTGTTGGTTCACGTGCTGAGGTGTGTGGTCTTTATCTTGCTCGCCCTGAAAATAATACTACAACTATGCTAGGTGATGCGGATATTACAGCGTGGGCAGACAAAGAAGTTAAAGCTGTTAACCGCTTTAAAAATTACTTTGCTGGTCATCCTGAATACTTAGCTAGTTCAGGTAACATCGTTTACAACGAACGTGGAAACACAGGTGTTGTTTTAGTAAACGTAAGTGGTGGAAAAACTAACGTTTCTGTTCCTGCACACCGTATGTACGACGGTATCTATACTGATGCGATTACTGGTAACCATTTTTCTGTATCTGGTGGTAAAATCAGCGGTGAAATCGGCAGTTCCGGTATCGCTGTTGTATACAGCTATCCTTCAACTGTTAAAGTTGATAAGAGTTCACAGGCTTTCAGAGGCGATACACTTGATGTTACTTTGTCTTACAACGAAGCTACAAGTGGTACTTATTCTGTAAATGGCGGTAGCGTTAAATCATACAAAAGCGGTGATGTTATCTCTGTCGGCTGTGGTGTTGGTTATGGTGAGGATATAACACTTCTCGCTACTGCGTCAGGCGGTACTGTAACAGATACCACAATGAGAACATATAAAAAGCTTCACCCTGATACAGACCTTAAAGTCTTCTTTGATAACGGCTCTAAAAATTACTCTAAAGTATACGCGTATATCTATAACGATGACGGCTATTACAAGAGTTGGCCAGGCACAGAAATGACCTACGATAGCGGTAGAGCTCTGTACACTATGGATATACCAAAGGGTTACGAAACATCAAAAATTATATTTACTGATGGTAATGGTAATCAGACTCCGTCAAGTGGTGGTCATGAATTCAACGCATACACATCTATTTATAAAGACGGTTATTTCTATGGATATAATACAGGTGTAAGTGGAAACCTTTACTTTAAGCCGTCAGATAAATGGAAATCAGATAACGCTCGTTTCGCTGTTTATGTGTGGAATAACTCATCTAACGCGTGGGTTAATTTCACAGATTCTGATGGTAATGGTATTTATATAGCAAAACTTCCTAGCGGCACTTGGAATGAGTGTATTTTTGCTAGAATGAACCCGTCAACTTCCGCAAATGATTGGAAAAATATATGGAATCAGACAGGCGATATGGGTATCTCAAATAACAATAACTATTTTATGATAGCTGATGGCTGGGATACATCTGAAGGTTCCTGGTCGATTATTGATGATTCTGTTGTAGGATCTGATAGCGGCGCTTATCTTGCGGCTAACTTCAACGCATGGAGTGAAACTGAACTTCCGTTTGTTTACACATCATACAAAGAAGCTCAAGCTAAAATTGACTTATCTCCGGGTACATATACATTCAAACTCTTTAAGGATGGGGCATGGTTTGGTAACCCTGGTACAATTAATGATACAACTAGCGGTAATGGCTGGTCTATGTGCAAGAATGATAAAGAAAATTGCACTCTAAAAGCTAGTGGCGGTACATACACATTCACTTTGAATACTGAAACTCTGAAAGTAAATGTTGATTTTGTTGCCGGTGATGTTGTCGGACCTACCGTTGTTCCTACTGAAAAGCCTACAGAAACTCCAACTGTTGAGCCGACTGACCCACCGACAGTTGATCCGAACGCTTTACAGGCGGGTTATTATCTTGTAGGTACATTAAACGGTGTTGATTGTTGGGGTGTTGCAGAATTATCTAAGGACAGAATGTTTAAAGCAAACCCTAATAATAGCGGCGAATATATGCTTCAGTATTCATTTGTTGAGGGTGATGAAGTTAAGGTCGTTAAATTCGATGGTACTAAAATAACAGTTTGGTATAACAGTGATGGTAAAAATTACTCTATCGGTTCTTCAAAGGCTGGTTTGTGTGATGTGTACTTCCGACCTGAGGGCAATTCATCGTGGTCGTATAACTACTTCACAGCTATTCCTAAAACTGTTCAGCCTACTGAAGCACCTACTGAAGCTCCAACCGATGCACCTACTGAAAAGCCTACTGAAGAGCCTACTGAAGAGCCTACTGAAGAGCCTACTGAAAAGCCAACTGAAGAGCCTACAGTAGCTCCTACTCCAGCTCCTGAAAAGCTGCCTGCGGGTTATTATCTCGTCGGAACTCTCAGAGGTAAGGATTGCTGGGGTATTTCAACCTTATCTGAAGATAGATTATTTAAAGCAAACCCTAATAACAGCGGCGAATATATGCTCGAATACACATTTGTAGAAGGCGATTCCGTTAAGGTTGTACATTATGATGGAACTGACATTACTACATGGTATAATGACGGCGGTGATAACTATAATATCGGCGCTATAAAGGCTGGTTTATGCGATGTATATTTCCGTCCAGAAGGTAACCCATCGTGGTCTTATAATTTCTTCACCGTTATTCCAAGAGAAGTTCAGCCTACTGAAGCACCGACTGTAACTCCTACTTCAGAGCCAACCGAAAAACCGTCAGTAGAGCCTAGTGAAGAGCCTTCAGTCGAGTCAACTGAGAAACCTACTGATGCTCCAACAGAGCCTACTGAGGAACCAACAGAAACGCCGATTGAGCCACCAACCGAAACTCCTACGCAACCAAATAAAGTGTTGAACGTCAAAACTGAAGCTACATCAACAACAGTAAAATTCAGTTGGGATGCACTAGATGGCGCAACTAAATACTGGGTATACAGATATAACGAGAAGAACGATACATGGACTTCTCTTGCA
>JAZSFG010000092.1:0-14052 GCA_045532065.1 Ruminococcus sp.
ACTTCTATTTTAGAGATGAATACGTTCAGCACGTTGTTGACAAGAAGTGTGTTGCAGGCGTATGTAAGGACCTCCTCGAGTTTAGTATCATCAAAGACAAGTGCTTCGGCTGTACAATGTGTGCTAGACAGTGTCCTGCTGACGCTATCCACGTTACTGATTACACTGCTCCTGGCAAGAAGAAGCCTGCTTTCGAAATCGACACAGCTAAGTGCGTTAAGTGCGGTGCTTGTTTACCAACATGTAAGTTCGGCGCTATTGTTAAAGGCTAAGAGAAAGGAGATATTATAATGGAAATGCTTAATATTAAAATCAACGGTATGCCTTTCTCTGTTGAGAAGAATACTACTATCCTTGAAGCATGCCACCAGTTCGGTATCAAGATTCCTACTCTGTGCTACCTCAAGGACATCAACGAAATCGGCGCTTGCCGTATGTGTCTTTGTGAAGTAAAGGGCGCTAGATCTTTAGTTGCTGCTTGTGTATACCCTATCGACAGAGAGGGTACAGAAATCTTCACAAACACACCTCAGATTCAGAAATACAGAAAGACAACTCTCGAACTCATCGTTTCTAACCACGATAAGAAGTGTCTTTCATGCCCACGTTCTAACAGCTGTGAGCTCCAGAAGCTCTGTGTTGAGTACGGCGTAGACGAGTCAAAATTCTCAGGCGATGAGACAAAGTACGTAGAGGATAACACAACTCTTCACCTCGTTCGTAACAACAACAAATGTATCCTTTGCCGCAGATGTTCTGCTGCTTGTGCTAACCAGTATGTTGGCGTTATCGGCGCTAACAACCGTGGTTTTGATACAGAAATCGGTTGTGCATTCAACCAGACACTCGATCAGGTTGCTTGTGTAGCTTGTGGTCAGTGTACTGCTGTTTGTCCTACAGGCGCTTTAGTTGAGCGTGACGATACAGACCTCGTATTTGATGCTATCGCTGATGAAACAAAGACAGTTATCGTTCACACAGCTCCATCAATCCGTGCAACTTTAGGCGAATGCTTCGATATGCCAATCGGCACAAACGTAACAGGTAAAATGGTTGCAGCGCTCAGACGCCTTGGCTTTGACAAGGTATTCGATACAAACTTCGCTGCTGACCTTACAATTATGGAAGAAGGCACAGAGTTCTTAGACAGAGTTAAGAACGGCGGCACTCTCCCAATGATCACATCCTGCTCACCAGGTTGGATCAAGTTCTGTGAGCACTACTACCCAGAGCTTATTCCTAACCTCTCATCATGTAAGTCACCACAGCAGATGATGGGCGCTATGATTAAGTCATACTACGCTGAGAAGATGGGCATCGACCCTAAGGATATGGTTGTAGTATCAATTATGCCTTGCGTAGCTAAGAAGTTCGAAATCAAGCGTGACGATCAGGGTCACGACGGCATCGCTGATAACGATTTCGCACTCTCTACAAGAGAGCTTGCTACTATGATTAAGAAGGCTGGTATCCAGTTCACTTCACTTCCTGACGAAGAGTTCGACCCTGTTATGGGTATCGGTTCAGGTGCTGGTACAATCTTCGGCGCTACAGGCGGTGTTATGGAAGCTGCTCTCAGAACAGTTACTGACATCCTCACAGGCGAAGATTTAGAGTCAATCGAGTACACAGACGTTCGTGGTATGGACGACATCAAGGAAGCTACATACGACGTAGCTGGCATGCAGGTTAAGGTTGCTGTAACATCAGGCCTTAAGAACGCTGCTAAGCTCCTCGACAAGGTAAAGGCTGGCGAAGCTGACTACCAGTTCATCGAGGTTATGTGCTGTCCTGGCGGATGTATCAACGGCGGCGGTCAGCCAATCGTTGATGGTCATACTCGTAACTTCGTTGACGTTAAGGGTCTGCGTGCTGCAGCTCTCTACGACGACGATAAGAACCTTACCTACAGAAAGTCACACAAGAACCCTGAAATCAAGGCTCTTTATGACGAGTATTTAGGCGAGCCAGGTTCACACAAGGCTCACGACCTCTTACACACAACATACGTTAAGAGACCAAAGTATTGATTGTAGCAAATCAAATATAAATTCGGGCGTCGATTTTCGGCGCCCTTTCTTTTTGCGAAAAAGTGTGATAATATAAGCGTAGTAAAGAGTAGCACTTTGTTAACACCTCCCCCTTTAGGCAAGGGGAGCTTTTCACCCATTAAACGTATTTACAGGAGAAATATATGTACATTTGGATTTTGCGGATACTCGCGCTCGTTTTCCTCATCTGGTTTATAGCCCCGATTTTTAAAAATTATTTTAACCACGGCAACAAGCTCGGCATTCTCATCTGCCTTTTTGTCCTGCTGTTTTACACTAACACGCCTGTGTTTGAGTATACCCGAGATTTTTGCCTCTCCTACCCCGTGCTAACCCTTCTGTGGAATGTTTCCGCGTGGCTTATATACGCGTTTATTCTCTACTCAGTAGTTATAACCCTTCTGATTATTATCTTCTCGCTGATAAAGCCGAAAAAGAACGCAACTGCTGTAGTGCTCGGCAACCGTGCCGACAAAAACGGCCCGAGCCCACTTCTAAAAGGCAGAATAGACGCTACAAAACGCTACTTAGACAGCAACGACACCGCAGTCGCTGTGCTTTCAGGCGGTAAATGCAAGAAAGACTTTATCGAAGAGAGCGAATGTATGTACAAAGAGCTTTTAAGCGCAGGTATTGACGAAAACCGCCTCATTAAAGAAGATAAATCCAAAAGCACTTATGAAAATATATTATTCTCATATAGAATTATAGAGCAAAACGGGCACGACAAAAACCTCGCAATCGCCACGGACTTTTTCCACCAGCTTCGTGCGAGGCTCGTTGTCAGAAAATTAAAGCTAAGCGTCCACGTCGGCGCCGTTAATTCGAGGACTTCTTTCCTCTATATTCCCACATACTGTGTTCGGGAGTGGATTGCTCTTCCCTACGAACTTTTATTTCGTTTTCGACCACATCGACAATAACACCTTTGTCGTATTTTGTGTCTTTTTCAGGACATTCCTGCGGAAATTCGTACGGCTTGTTCTCCATTTATATCAACTCCTTTTTTTACTATTATGTACTTAAAAAAAGCAAATATTTATAGCAACGAGGTTTTAATATGTTTCGAAAAATGCGTAGATTCAACCAGCAAATACCAAGCACAAAATGTGAAGAAATCCTTAAAAACGAATGGCGCGGAGTGCTCTGTGTACTGGGTGACAACGGCTACCCATACGGCGTGCCGATGAACTTTTTTTACGATGAAGATGACAACGCACTTTACTTTCACTGCGCCAAAGAAGGCCACAAAATCGATGCCATAAAAGCCCACAACAAAGTCTGCTTTACTGTATATGACCAAGGTGTTAAACGAGAAAATCACTGGTCAAAGGACTTTAACTCTGTTGTGATTTTCGGCAAAATCAGCATCGTTGAAGACATGACAATTGCAGAAAACAAGATGATAAATTTTGCGAAAAAGTATTTCCCTGACCACTCTGAAATAAGCGCAGAAATGGAAAAGCACTTCAAAAATATGTTGTGCCTGAAGCTCTTAATTGAGCACATGACAGGAAAACAAATAAACGAATCCTAAACCTGACGCCACACCGCACATCGGTGTGGTTTTTCTTTTGCACAGATTTAAACGTCGCTTGAAATTTGAAAAATTCTCACACTCAAACGCCACCTTCGTCCGATAAATTGACATAAACGCTCCTGTTTTTTTGTAGGGGCGAACATCGTTCGCCCGATATTATAAGCGTTTCTATTTTCGGGCGATTACTAATCGCCCCTACGATTTTGTGTTTTACGCTCGGACGCTTAGTCATTAAACAACGATTTGCTCTCGAAAATCCTGTATCTCTCCTCAGCCTTTTCATCAACATAATCATCAGTTCTATTTTTATAATTATTATATTTATTTTTATTATTATATTTATTATATTGTTGTTGCTTGTTTGTTGTTTGTTTGTTATTTGTTTGTTGCTTGATTGTTAAGGTATTGGTTGCACAAGCAAACTGTTCGTAGTTTTCTACAGTAATTATCGTACATTTTGAGGTTGTCTGTACTGTTACATCCTTTGTTGATTTTAAATGATTAAGTGCTGTTCTTACTTCCTGATACGTTAATCCGCTTTGTTCCATCAAACCGTGTAAACTGGTCACAACCTGACCACGTTTTATGTCATGCGACTTAAATTGAGCCTGAGTGTAATTAGCCATCAATAGCAGATTAATAAACAGCCAAGCAGTTTTCATATCCTTAAACCATCTCCAGTTCACGATGCTTCTATCAAGCATTATGAATCCATATTCTTTCATATTTACCTCCTGTTATTTCTCGGTATAAAAACCCTTTCACTTAACCTGAAAAAACAGAAAAAGTTGCATACTTTTATGCAACTTCTTCGAAAAAATATGAAAATTATTTTTGAGTGTAATATTAGAGGGTAATTCCCTCTAGCGAACACTGTTCACCCCTACTTTTTGAAAAACGAGAGAATTTTTGGTTAGCAAATTACCACTACCCTCTCTAAACACAAAAACAAAGCTCCCTCTACGCACAAATACGCACAAGGAGCTTATCATTTAGTTTTATTCACTTATTTTAGCAATTGCCATCTGAATAGCAGTCGCGTCGAAAACGCTCAACTTATCATCTCTATTAAAATCAGCAACGTAGAAATTCTTCAGTTTGTCTATCTTTGCAAGAATCATCTGGATTTTTGTAGCGTCAAGGACAGTAACCGCATCGTCATCATCTAAATCGCCAACTAAGTTAACAATGTTAATCTTAAGCGCTCTGTCTCTCAATCCTTCAAATTTATCAAAATCAGCTTCAGCTAAATCAATAAATTCGTTATCCGCAACACTATATACCACATATTCAGTTTTAAACGGGTCAAATTTATCTACTGCGCTTATAACATAATCACCATTTACATAGTATTGATACGCTGGGTCAGGGTTAAGGTTATCGGTAGTCTGATTTGACGCCGGTAAAAACAAAATCCACGGACTCTCACACTCAAAATTCTTGCCGTATTCCAGCACAAAATCCGGTGAGCCGTATCTACCAATGAATATATCTATATACTCGTCTTCAGGATCCTCAGGTATAGGTGGATAATCAGGAATATCAGGATCGTCTGAATCACCACCACCTATAGGCGGATCCCACTCAGTAGTATCATAATAATCGATAGACGCAATCTCCTCCATCTGCACAACTTCGTACACCTGAGCTTTAGTAAGAGTTAAAATCAGAGAAGGCGTTAAAGAACTACACAGAATGACGTTTTCTTCACTTACACCGAGTTTATCAATCACAGCCTGATTCTCAACTTCGAAAAATTCAGCTATAAGTCGGGTGCGAACTTTTTCGTACTCATCTATTTCAGCTATAGTTTCAGGCACCTTTCCTTCTAAGCCTATTTCGATAAGAGCCTGCTCCTCAATTGCTTTTATGTCGATTTTACTATAAAGCCATATCCATAGATTTATTGTGTCGTTGTCATCCATAGCATCCAGCTTCTCTTGTATAAAATCACTTATCAGAGATGAACTTTGTGCAAAAACAGAGGTGCCACTCATTACTACAATAGACAAAATTATAACGCTCGCGATAAAAACACTAAGTATTTTTTTCATAATCTTCGCCTCCTTAAGAAATTGAGAGTAAACTACCTTCTATAAAAATTATACAATAAATAATCCCCATATAACAATTGTCAAAAGAACAGAATAAAATTCTGATTTTTGTGGGAATTAAACAAACGCAGAAAAATACACAAAGAGGACGCGGTGAAGAAATATCACTCATTTTGTTGAATTTGCACAAAAAGAAAAGCCACGGTTAAACACCGTGGCTTAATTGATGTACTTGTTAAGTTTAAATTACTTAATCTCAACAGTTGCGCCAGCCTCTTCAAGCTTAGCTTTGATAGCTTCAGCGTCTTCCTTAGAGATAGCTTCCTTAACTGGCTTTGGACACTCGTCAACGAGAGCCTTAGCTTCCTTAAGACCAAGACCTGTAGCTTCTCTAACAGCCTTGATAACAGCGATCTTCTGTGCACCAGCAGATGCAAGGATAACGTCAAATTCTGTCTTCTCCTCAGCAGCAGCAGCGCCACCTTCAGCAGGAGCAGCAACAGCAACAGCTGCAGCAGCAGATACACCAAACTCTTCCTCAACAGCGTGTACGAGATCAGCGAGCTCTAAAACTGTGAGGCCTTTTAATTCTTCAATAATAGCAGTAATCTTCTCAGATGCCATTTTAATTACCTCCAAAAAATGTTAATTAGTAAATTTTAAAATAAATGTGTTACTGAAAATTCGTGCTTATTCAGCAGCAGGCTCTTCAGCAGGTGCCTCTTCTACTGCAGGAGCAGCTTCTTCAGCTACAGGAGCTTCAGCCTCTGCTACAGCAGCCTCCTCAGCAGGAGCTTCCTCAGTTGTTGCAGGTTCGCAAGCCTCAACGCCACCCTTATCAACAATAGCCTGTACAGCTCTTGCAAATGCAGCGATAGGAGCCTGGAATGCACCGAGAACGTTTGCAAGAAGAATCTCTCTTGTAGGGAGCTTAGCGATTCTCTCGATAGTAGCCATATCAACTACTTCGCCATCGAGGTAACCACCCTTGAGCTCGAATGTCTTGCTCTTCTTTGCGTAGTTGTTGAGAATTCTAGCAGCAGCTGCATAGTCCTCGTCACTTGTTGCGAGAGCTGTTGTACCCTCTAATGTAGTCTGCAGACCTGTGAGGTTAGCCTCTTCGCAAGCACGAGATAAAAGTGTGTTCTTAACTACTGTGTACTTAACGCCTGCTTCTCTGAGCTCTTTTCTAAGAGCTGTATCATCAGCAACGCTGATACCCTTGTAGCTAACTAAAACACCTGTTACAGAGTTGTTGAGTCTTTCAACGAGTGAAGCAACTATAGCCTTCTTCTCTTCTAAAACCTTTACACTTGGCAATTCATTTCACCTCCGTAAAATTATGATGTTTTACGCAGTTTCTAAAAAAAGCAGCCTCTCCGTTTGAGGGAGAGGCGTGAAATTACATAATAAAAGAATGTAAAATGCTTCTTCCTCGGCAGGCGGAAAACCCATTATGTCTTACGACACCTGCTGTCTTTAGAACAGCGATTATATTGATACTGTAAAGTATTAATACCTGAAATTAAGAACCAAACTTGTTAGGGTTGATTCTAACACTTGGACCCATTGTTGAAGTTACAGCACATGACTTGATGTACTGACCCTTAGCAGCAGCAGGCTTAGCCTTTACGATAGCACCCATGAGAGTCTCGAGGTTTTCCTGGAGCTTCTCTGTGCCGAATGAAGCCTTACCGATTGGGCAGTGGATGATGTTTGTTTTGTCAAGTCTGTACTCGATTTTACCAGCCTTAGCTTCTTTAACAGCCTTAGCGATATCAGGAGTAACAGTACCTGCCTTAGGGTTTGGCATTAAGCCACGTGGACCGAGGATTTTACCGAGACGACCAACAAGACCCATGCAGTCAGGAGTTGTGATAAGAACGTCAAAGTCCATCCAACCCTCAGTCTGAATCTTCTGTGTCATGTCCTCAGCACCAACGAAGTCAGCGCCAGCTTCCTTAGCGAGGTTCTCGTTCTCGCCCTTGCAGATAGCAAGAACTCTAACGTTTTTACCTGTACCGTTTGGAAGTACGATAGCGCCTCTGACCTGCTGGTCAGCGTGACGTGAGTCAACACCGAGCTTTACGTGAAGCTCAACTGTCTCGTCGAATTTAGCAGTAGCTGTCTTAACAACTGTGTCAAGAGCTTCTGTTGTATCATATAATTTTGTTCTGTCGATAAGCTTAGCGTTATCAACATATTTCTTACCGTGTTTCATCTTATTTCCTCCATTATTAGGTGGTTAAGCGGATAGTTCCTCCCACCCGGATACATTTATTAGTCGACTACTTCTACGCCCATTGATCTAGCAGTACCTGCGATCATGGAAGTTGCTGTTTCGATAGATGCAGCATTTAAGTCCTTCATCTTCTGCTCTGCAATCTTTGCGCACTGCTCACGAGTGATCTTAGCAACCTTCTTCTTGTTTGGTTCGCCAGATGCTGTCTCGATGTTACAAGCCTTCTTGATAAGAACTGCTGCAGGTGGTGTCTTTGTAATAAATGTGAAAGAACGGTCTGCATAGACTGTGATTACGACTGGGATGATAAGTCCTACGTCGTTCTTTGTACGCTCGTTGAATTCCTTAGTGAATGCAACGATGTTTACACCGTGCTGACCGAGAGCCGGACCAACAGGTGGAGCTGGTGTAGCTTTACCAGCAGGAATCTGTAACTTAATATAACCAGTTACCTTCTGAGCCATTGTTTATTCCTCCTAAATTCGTGGTAGATGGCGGAGCTTTACTCCTCCCACAAGGGACATTTGTCCCTCATATAAAAAGCGAATTGCTAATTATTCCAAGATTATTATTCTTCAATTGATTCTGCCTGATTGAGCTCAAGCTCAACAGGGGTCTCGCGTCCGAACATAGAGATCGTTACGCGAACGTAATTCTTATCAACGTCGAGTTCGTCAACAATACCGACAAAGTCCTCGAGCGGACCGTCGATGATGCGAACCTGATCGCCGACCTTGTACGAAACTTCGACTACGCGTGTCTCGACGCCCATACGGTAAACCTCAGCCTCTGAAAGAGGAACAGGCTTACTTGACGGACCGACAAAACCGGTACAACCGCGGATATTGCGGACAACGTACCATGTTTCGTCAGTGTAAACCATCTTGACAAAAACATAGCCAGGGAAGAGCTTGCGCTCAACCTCTTTTGAGGATCCGTCGTCTTTGATTTCTGTGACGATTTCTGTCGGAACCTTAACGTCCTGAATCATTTCCTCAAGACCGCGGTTTTCAACAGTTGTCATCAAAGTAGACGCAACCTTGTTTTCGTATCCTGAATAGGTATGAACTACATACCATCTTGCTTCACTCATGATAATTACTGCTCCTTTTTAATAAGATGCGAAGTTAAAAATCAATTATGAAAGGACAGATGAACCTGGATCCATTACGAGCTCTAAGAGCTTGAAAAGACCCATATCAAGGGCGAAGATGAAGAGTGTAGCAACAACAATAACTAATACAACGATACCGAAGTTCTTTGTAGTAGCGAGTGGTGTTGGCCAAGTAATCTTCTTGAGTTCGCCAATGCAAGCACGGAAGAACGAGAAAATCTTAGAAAAAATATTTTTCTTTGCTTTTGCTTCAGCCATTTTCTTTTTCCCTCCGATTACTTTGTTTCCTTGTGCAGAGTGTGTTTCTTGCAGAATCTGCAATACTTGTTCATCTCAAGCCTGTCAGGATCGTTCTTCTTGTTTTTCATTGTGTTGTAATTACGCTGTTTGCACTCAGTGCAGGCCAATGTGATTTTTACTCTCATTTAACGGCACCTCCCGGTATTTTCGGAATAATTTAGCCTCCCTCAAAAGGGCGCAAAAAAATAGACCCCTTTTTCGAGGTACTTAGAAGTATAACATAATAAAGTCAAGCCGTCAAGCGATTTTGAAATAATTTTGTAAAAAATCGGCACGCTGACAAAAGTTGTGTCAATGTGCCGATTAAACTACTAAATATACGCCTTTGTTTTTACTTTTTGACGATTACTGAAGGCGTGTACCTGTGCTGAGCACAGATTTCTTCACCTTTTCAGGCTTAACAGTCTTGCCTTTGTACTTGTGAGCACTTTTGTACGCCTTTAAAAGCTCATCAGAAAGCATACCGCAGATGAGGTCGTAGTGCTTGTCATCAATAGAGTTCAAGATAACGATTGTGATGATAGCTCTTACATCAGGGTCGCCCTTTAAATACTGAGCGGATAAAATACCCATAAGTTTAGAGATATCACCCCTAACCCCCTTGTCCATTAAAGCGTTTACCTTTGGTACAACGAACTCGCGTGTAAAAGTAACGGCTCTGAAAGGATAGTACATATCCTCTTCAGCCTTAATCTCATCTTTAAGATCAGGAAAAACTTTAACCAGACGCTTCATAAGGAAAACAGGGTCACAGTTGCCGTCTTCGCTCTTCTTTCTCTTTGTCTGCTTGACTCTCTTTACATTTTTAGCTGTGCCGATTGTGTCTGCAAAGTCGTTACCGATAGACTGAGCTTCCTTTTCTGTGTCGGTCTCAGGGTTGAAAATCCATGTAGCCATAGTTTTCCACTCGTTATCAGGACCGTCGTCTGTCATAGAGCACATACGCATAACCATGTGCATCTTGTCGATATAATATACTACAGAGTACGCAACATTCTCACCTGTGAAAAGAGAAACCATCTCGTTTTCGTTATTGCTGTCAACCTTAACCTTTTTAAAGCCCTGTGGCTCTAAAGCTACAGCCACTTTGTCGCATACAATATTAAACGCCTTTTTTATCATAAAAATCATTCCTTTAATAAGCTTTTACAAATTATACATTGAAATTATGTAATTGTCAAAGGTTTTAATACTTGAAACAAAACTCTCCTTGTGCTATTATATATAAGTATATTTATGTCTTAATTTAATTACAGAGGTTTTCTTTATGAATACTAACGCTATCGGAGTTTTCGACTCAGGTTTAGGCGGACTTTCAGCAGTAAAAGAAATGCTAAAAGCTATGCCTAATGAAAACATAATATACTTTGGCGACACAAGCCGAGTGCCATACGGCAACCGTAGTCGCGAGACAATCCGAAGATACGCTATGCAGGACGCTAATTTTCTTTTACAGAATAATGTAAAAATGGTCGTTGCTGCGTGCGGTACAGTTTCGTCGGTTGCTCCTGACTTAGAAAGCGCTTTGGGTGTACCGTACACAGGCGTTGTGCTGCCTACGTGCTTTACCGCTCTTAAAGAGAGTAAAAAGGGTAAAATCGGAGTTATAGGCACAACCGCTACTATTAACTCGCACAGCTACAAAACACGAATCAAAGAGAAGAATCCTTCTTTTGAAGTTTTTGAGCAGGACTGTCCGCTTTTCGTGCCTTTAGTTGAAAACGGCTTTATAGACAAAAACGACGAGGTAGTTAAGCTCATCGTCGCACGCTATATGGCACCGCTTAAAGAAGCAGGTGTCGACACCGTGATTTTGGGCTGTACCCACTACCCTATTTTAAAAGACGCGATTTCTGACTTTATGGGAGAAGGTGTCACCCTCATTGACTCAGGCAAGGAAACCGCCCTTTACACTAAAAAAGTTTTAGAAGAAAACGGGCTTTCGAATAACTCGGGCGAAAATGGTATGGCACAGTTTTTTGTCAGCGATACTCCCGATAATTTCGAAAAAATCGCTAGTCTGTTCTTGTCAAAGGATATGAACAACTGCGCAAAAAGAATCAACATCGAAGAATACTAAGGACTTATTATGCAGGATAACTACATTATCTGCGTTGTCGGGATTCAGGAAATCGACGGCGAAAAAGATAAAATCGAAGTAATCACCACAGGTGAATATATAGAAAAAAACGGCCACCGTTATATTAAATACAAAGAGTACGACAATGATAACGTGGGCGTTGTTACTGACACTTTAGTTAAAATCGAGAACGACTCGAAAGTAACAATCATCCGCTACGGCGAACACCAAAGCCGACTTACTTTAGAAAAAGGAGTCAGACACCAGTGTCACTACCACACCCCTATGGGTGACCTCATGATGGGCGTGTACACATCGCGTGTTGATAACAAACTTAGTGACAACGGTGGAGAAATCACAGTAAAATACCAACTCGACTTTTTTGCTGACTTAGTTTCAGACAACGAGTTTCACATCACAGTAAAGAAAAAAGAGGAGTAAGAGATTCATGGCAAACACAGCTTTACAGACAGAAAAAGCTTTAAGAAAAGCAATCGAAGACGCTATTAATAAAGCTATTGAAAAAGGACAGCTAACTAAGGCAGAAATAGAACAGTTTGTAATCGAAGAGCCTGCTGACAGAAGCCACGGCGATTTAGCGACAAACGCGGCGATGGTTTCTGCAAAGGCATTTCGTATGCCTCCGTTTAAAATCGCACAGGCAATCACAGAAAATATCGATTTATCAGACACTTTAGTTGAGCGTTTTGAGACAGCAGGTCCGGGATTCATCAACTTCTTCTTATCTAAGCAGTACTTCGCAGAAGTAGTGAAAGAAGTTTTATCACAGGGTGAGCGCTACGGCGAGAGTGACTACGGTCAGAACAAAAAGGTTATGGTCGAGTTCGTATCCGCAAACCCTACAGGTCCGATGCACATGGGAAATGCTCGAGGCGGTGCTTTAGGCGACTGTTTAGCAGCAGTACTTGACAAAGCAGGCTATGACGTATGGCGCGAATTCTACGTAAACGACGCAGGCAACCAGATTGAAAAATTCGCGTGCTCTTTAGAGGCTCGATATCTCCAGATTTTCGACCCGAGCGTTGAATTTCCTGAAGACGGCTATCAGGGCGGTGACATTATCGACCACGCTAAAGCCTACGCTGAAGAATTCTCTGACGCTTTAGTAAACGTATCTTCCGAAAAACGCAAGAAAGTCTTAGTCGACTACGCTCTGCCTAAGAACGTCGACAAAATGCAGGCTGATATGGCAAAATACCGCATCACCTACGACAAGTGGTTCTTCGAAAGCACTCTGCACGATGCAGGCGATGTAAAGAAAGTTGTAGACATTCTCACTGATAAAGGTCTGACATACGAAAAAGAGGGCGC
This sequence comes from Ruminococcus sp., assembly GCA_045532065.1. Lineage (GTDB taxonomy): Bacteria > Bacillota > Clostridia > Oscillospirales > Acutalibacteraceae > Ruminococcoides. Next base: position 12,714 of record JAZSFG010000092.1, read on the forward strand.
TGTGTGGTACAAGAACAAGGAAGTTTGTACACAGAAACTCCTCTCTCAGGGCAAAACTCAGGAATACATCGACAACCTCGAGCTCAAAGACGACGTGCTCATCCGCCAAAACGGCAACCCTACATATTTCACAGCTGACATCGCTTACCACAAGAATAAATTCGATAGAGGTTTTGAGACTTTAATCGACGTTTGGGGAGCTGACCACCACGGCCACGTAATGCGTATGCAGAACGCTATGGACGCAATCGGCTGTAACGGCGAGAAACTCGACGTGCTTTTAATGCAGCTTGTAAAGCTCGTTAAAAACGGCGAAGCAGTTAAAATGAGCAAACGTACAGGTAAGGCAATCGGTCTTTCCGACCTGCTTGACGAAGTACCTGTTGACAGCGTGCGTTTCCTCTTTAACACAAGAGAAGCTAACACACAGATGGACTTCGATTTAGGACTTGCTGTTACTCAGGACAACCAGAATCCTGTCTACTACGTACAGTACGCTCACGCTCGTATCTGCTCTATCTTAAAAGCGCTTGAAAAAGATGGCGTAACACACAGAGCTTGTACAGACGACGAGCTTATGCTTTTAACAGCTTCTGAAGAGATTGAACTCATTCACCACCTCGCGTCATTTGAGTCACAGATTATCTCTTCTGCTGCTGACTACGACCCGACAAAGATTACACGTTACGTCACAACACTCGCAACACTCTTCCACAAGTTCTACAACGCTTGCCGAGTTAAAGGCGAGGACGAGTCTTTAACACAGGCTCGACTTTCACTTTGCATCTGCGTAAAAACAGTAATCAAAAACGTACTTTCCATGTTCTCCATCACCTGCCCTGAGCAGATGTAAGAGTTATATGCTACAGAAAACCAAAACCTTATAAACACACAAAAGGACTAGCAGTTTTACCCGCTAGTCCTTCTTTTTTGCTTCTTCAATTTTCTCAACACTTTGGAGTCTTAATATTTCTCTTAAATCCTTAGTATATTGCGACCACTCGCGGTTATCTTTACCGTAAACTAGATTTTCTTCGTACTCCATTTCTATCCACGTTGATATATCCGCTTCATTGTGCGAAACTATAGCTTCAATATTATCAAGAGCTTTGTAGAGTTTCGCTTCTTCGCTTTCAAGTGCGCTCATTTCTTCAAATAAATTTCTAAGCTCACAACCCATATTTTCAGGTAGCTTTGAAAGAAGATACTCTATAGCTCTTTGTTCCTCCATTTCGTTTTCTTCATTCTTACAAAACGCAGGAATATCACCTGTAACAGCTTCTCCAAAATCGTGTATTAGACACATCTTGATTACTTTGTCTATATCAAGCATAGGATA
>JAZSFG010000105.1:0-10551 GCA_045532065.1 Ruminococcus sp.
AACGGTGGTAACATAAGAGCTATTATAGAACAGCCTAATCAGTTTACTTGTCTTAAAACTTCAGTGCGTGGACAATACAACACCCAAAATATCTATAATATGAATCCTGAACAGATTCACTACGAAATTGCAGACTGGGCACTTGCAGGCAATACGTCTAGTGCTGTTGGTAACTCCCTGTTTTTCTTTAACCCGTATTCTGAGTCGTGCCCATCATATTTTCCGACTAAAATAGGAGTTATTTACAACAGGGTAGGGGAGCATTGCTTTTACGCACCAACACCTGCTTATGCTGATACTTAAACGGAGGTTATTATGAATAATCAGATTGACTTAGGTAAGATTTATGGGATACAAAATATTTCGTCTGATAATGCAGGCCTAGAGCTTAGAAATGCAATACAAGGTCGTAATATCCCGTCTCTCGAACAAATAGCAGAATATAATCTTGCGTCACGTGGAATAGATGTAAGTGGTACACAGAATTCAGATTACCCAACCGGATTGCCATACGATATTGAGTATAACAATAATTTAAGAGAACAGGATAATTCTTTTGTTTCAACACCTACAACAACCTTAAATATGACAAATCAAAGTGAAGTAGGCAGTGTACCTGTAGGTGATACGGCAATTACTGATTTTTCTAATCCGTTTCCTGTTACAGCGGAATCAATACAGTATCTTAATGGATTCATTAGAACTCAAATAGGACGTCGTATAACGGTTACATTTCTTGTAGGAAGCAACCAGCTCGAAGAAAAAAGTGGATTTCTTCTTGGGGTTGGTGCGAACTATATCCTGATAAACGAACTTAATACGAACGACTTAACAGCGTGTGATTTCTACAATATTAAATTCATAAGATTCTATTATTAAAAATAGTCAATGATGTAGTTAATAATTGTATTTGACATCAAAAAGCCTTGTGGGGTTAGCGAAACTGTGTCACCCTCAAAATGCACAAGATCATTTTCTTGTAAATTATTGATGAGCGTGTACAATTTCTCGTTAGGTTTTATGTCATACTTAGTTTCAAAGTCTTTTAAATCTAAGCCCTCTTTAAGCCGGAGTTTGAGCATAATATACTCTTCGAAATCTCCGCCATCACAGTCGTATATTAACTCGTCGTTATAAAAAGCATTTATATCCCTGTTATAGAAATATCTTTTGCCGTCAATATACGAATGTGCAGAAGGGCCGAAGCCTAAATACTCTTCATCTCGCCAGTATTTAAGGTTGTGTTTACCTTCTAAACCTTCTTTTGAAAAATTAGAAATCTCGTACTGATTAAATCCATATTTTTCAAACTCATTTACAGCGTGCAGATACATTTGTGCTTGTAAATCATCGTCAAATAAGTTGAGTTTATCTTTTATCTTATAAAACGGTGTATTTTCTTCGATTTTAAGAATATATGCTGAAATATGCTGTACATCACAGTCCTTACAGAATCTGATTGATTCTGTAAGGCTGTTTTTTGTTTGTTTAGGCACACACAGCATTAAATCCAAAGAAATATTGATAAAACCAGAGTCTTTCGCTTTATCAACGACCTCTTTAACTTTTATGGCGCTATGTCGTCTACCTAAAACTTTCAGCTCATTGTCATCAGCACTTTGTAGACCAATTGATAGTCTGTTAAATCCTGATGTTCTTAGCGCTACAAAGTCAATCTTATCCGCAGAGCACGGATTAACCTCTAAAGTGATTTCAGCATTTAAATCAACATCAAAACAGCACTTTACCTTTTCAAGTACTTCAATAATCAAATCGCTACCAAGCACAGAAGGGGTTCCACCACCGAAATATACGGTTTCAACCGGTCTTTTGTGTAGCTTGCTTCGTTTTTCAATAATGTACTTCAGATTATCAACATAGTTTCTGTGTTCATCAGCGTTATTGATACTGTAAAAATCACAGTACGGACATTTTGACTCACAAAACGGTATATGTATATAAATTCCTATTTTATCCATAATAACTCCTGAAACTGTAGGTTTAATTTCATTAAAATTTTATACGCAGATATACATTATGTCAAGAAAAACGAGAGCTTTAATATAATAATTAGTTGTATTATATGTTGACTTTTAAGCGATAAAAATAGTAAAATATGTTGGTATGAAAAATGGAGGGGATTCGAATGAGTACTTTTCACGATGAAATAAGCAAACGTCGAACTTTTGCGATTATTTCTCACCCTGACGCAGGTAAAACAACACTTACTGAAAAACTGCTTTTATATGGTGGAGCTATTAACCTCGCAGGTTCAGTTAAAGGTAAAAAGACTGCTAAGCACGCCGTATCTGACTGGATGGAAATTGAAAAACAGCGTGGTATCTCTGTTACTTCTTCTGTAATGCAGTTTAAATATGATGATTACTGTATAAACATCCTCGATACACCTGGACATCAGGACTTCTCGGAGGATACTTACAGAACACTTATGGCTGCAGACAGCGCAGTAATGGTTATCGATGCATCAAAAGGTGTAGAAAATCAGACTATAAAGCTATTCAAGGTTTGTGTTATGCGACACATTCCGATTATCACATTCATCAATAAGATGGATAGGGATTCTAAAAATCCTTTTGAATTGCTCGAAGACATCGAAAATGTTCTCGGTATTAACACATGTCCGATGAACTGGCCAATCGGCTCTGGTAAAGAGTTCCGCGGTGTATACGACAGAAAAGCTAATGAGATTTTAGCATTCACAGCTAACAATGGACAGAAAGAAGTAGAAAAAGAGATTCTTTCTCTCGACGATCCTGACCTTGACTCGAAGTTATTCTACGGACAGAAAGACCAACTTATTGAAGATATCGAGCTTTTAGATGGTGCAGGTAACGATTTTGACCTTGATATGGTCAGAGCCGGTAACTTAACACCTGTATTCTTTGGCTCAGCTCTTACTAATTTCGGTGTCGAACCTTTCCTTAAAGAGTTTTTAAACTTGACTACAAGCCCACTACCACGAGAGACAAGCGATGAAATCATCGAACCTGAATCAGATTTCTTCTCAGCGTTTGTGTTCAAAATTCAGGCTAATATGAATAAAGCTCATCGCGACAGAGTTGCGTTTATGCGTATTTGTTCTGGTAAGTTTGAGAAGAATATGGAAGTTTATCACGCGCAGAGTGATAGAAAAATGCGACTTTCACAGCCTCAGCAGATTATGGCTCAGGAACGTGAAATAGTAGAAGAAGCTTATGCGGGCGATATTATCGGTGTATTTGACCCTGGTATTTTCTCAATTGGCGATACTATTGTAACTCCTGGACAAAAATTCAGATTTAAAGGTATTCCTACATTTGCACCTGAACACTTTGCACTTGTAAGGCAGAAAGATACCATGAAACGTAAGCAGTTTGTTAAAGGTATCAACCAGATAGCACAGGAAGGTGCTATTCAGATCTTCCATGAACCTGAATCTGGTATGGAAGAGGTCATCGTCGGTGTAGTCGGTGTGCTTCAGTTTGACGTATTAAAGCACAGACTTGAAAATGAGTATAACTGCGACATTATTATGACTCCAACTCCATTCCAGTTTATCAGATGGATTACTTCTGACAGTGATGTTAAGGAACTCGACCTTGCTTCCGACACTAAGGTTGTAGCAGACTTTAAAGACAGAAAACTTCTCCTTTTCAGAAGCTACTGGAGTATTAACTGGGCTCTTGAACACAACAAGGGTCTCACTCTTGAAGAATTCGGTACAAACGAATAATTCTAGGACTTGCAAAAATAAAACACTCCGTGAATAGAATTTATTATTCTGATTCATGGGGTGTTTTTTTGTTTGAATTATTATACTCTCTTAGTGAATATCTGTTTCTTTTTATACTCCATCTTTATAACAGCGAAACATTTCCTAAGCCGTTGTCTAAAAAGAGGGAAGAAGAGCTCGTTATTATGTCGGCTAATGGAGATAAGTCAGCAAAAAATACTCTGATTGAACACAATCTCAGACTAGTTGCTCACATAGTTAAGAAATACTATAATTTCACAACTGATGTTGACGATCTCGTGTCAATTGGTACGATTGGATTGATTAAAGCAATAAACACTTATAACCCTGATAAAAATATAAAGCTATCGAGCTACGCTTCGCGTTGTATCGAAAACGAAATCCTGATGCACTTTCGTAACTGTAAAAAGAGTTCTATGGATGTATCATTAAACGAAACTATTGATACAGACAAAGATGGAAACCCACTTACATTGATGGATGTAATGTCTACTGACGATGACATCTTAGAGCAGATTAATACGAAAATAAATCTTAGTAAACTTTCTGATTATATGAATGATGTTTTATCTGAAAGAGAGATTGAAATCATAACTCTGCGATTTGGACTCGGTGGAATCAAGCCACTTACTCAACGTGAAATTGCAAATAAACTTAACATTTCTCGTTCGTATGTCTCGAGAATCGAAAAGAAAGCACTACAAACACTGAAAAAAAGATTTGATAAAGCTTAACTAAATACTAAGTTTACGATATAAGCAAGCAAAAGTCCTAAAACAGTCGGTATAATTATCGACAGTAGTAATACTTTAACGCTTTTCGTTTCTTTATATATAGTTATACAAGTAGTGGAACATGGGAAATGAAACACACAAAGAATCATAAAACATACTGCAGTCAAAGTATTCCAACCATTTTTTGATAAAACTAATGATAACTCTTCACTGCTACCATAACCTGATAATGAACCTGTAGATAAGTACGACATCAGGATCGATGGTATTACTATTTCGTTAGCCGGAAAGCCAAGAATAAAAGATAAAATAATCGCTCCGTCAACACCGAAAATCTCACCTACAGGATTTAAAAACACAGCACAATAATACATAAGCGATTGTCCACTTACCGTAATATTACCCATACACCAAATTATTGCGCCTGCTGGAATAGCTACTGCCATAGCTCTTAACAATATTGATAGCGATTTGTGTTTAAAAGAATACAGAATTGTCTTAAAAAACTCCGGTTTTCTGTACGACGGAATTTCTAAATAATAGGTTGAATTATTTGTTTTATATATTGTTGAAGTTAAAATTTTAGTTATCAGTATAGTTGTAAATGCTGAAACAGTTATAATCAGCAGTAATATCATAGAAGAAAACAGTGCATTAAGTGACACGTTATTTGATGTAGTAAAGAATATAGCTGAAATAGTAATCAGCGTTGGCAAACGACCATTACATGGTATAAAATTATTCGTTACTATTGAAACATTTCTTTCTTCACGTGTAGAAAAAATCCTGCAGCCTGTAACTCCACACGAGTTACATCCGAATCCCATAGCCATAGTAAGTGATTGTTTACCGCTGGTTCCTACTTTTTCAAAAATTCCGTCTAAATTAAAAGCAATTCGTGGCAAAACGCCTAAATCTTCAAGGTAAGAAAACAACGGAAAAAATATGGACATAGGCGGTAGCATTACTGCAACAACAAAACTCAGTGTTGAATATATACCGTCAAGCAAGAAACTTCCTAAAAACTGATTTATCTGAATCATGCTAAATAATCTTTCAAGGATTTTATGGACTATATTGAAGATGTAAAACAGACCATCACTTAAATAATTTGCACAGTAAATAGTTATCCAGAACAATAAAAGCAGAATCGAAATCATTATAGGGATACCTGTTGCTTTTCTGCACATCAACTTATCAACGACACTAACTCTACACAGATTTTTTGATAACTTTGCGGTGCACAATTTTGAAATCTCTGCGGATTTATCGCGTATTGATTTATCAAAAAGAGAATTAACTCTAAAAGTTTTTGTTTTGCCTAAACACAATGAGTTGATTGCACTTGTCAATTCTTTTATACCACGCTTTTTTGTAGCTGAGGTCGCAACAACCATAATTCCAAGTTGAAGTGACAATTCATCTACATCAATATAAATTCCATTTTTAGTAGCTATATCAATAAGATTTAAACACACAATTATTTTAGTTGTAAATTTTAGCGTCTGTAATACTAAATTAAGGTTTCTTTCGAGATTATTTGCATCTACAACTACCACAAGGCAATCGTAGTCTTTACTCTCAATAAACCCAGTAGTTACGAACTCTTCTTCTGATAAAGCTTCCAGCGAATAAGTTCCAGGCAAGTCGATTAGTTTAATTGATGGTTCTTTAGCTTTCATTTTGCCTGTAGCGACTTTTACTGTTTTTCCGGACCAATTTCCCGTATGTTGCTTTAAACCTGTCAGAGCGTTAAATATAGTGGTTTTTCCGACATTTGGATTACCAACCAAACCGACCGTATATTCTTCATTTTTTATATTATGTTTACTCATACTATCAGTTAACTTCAACCAGAATTTTTTTAGCGATATTTTTGCGTATTGCAAACAATGAGCCATTAATCAGATATGCTCGCGTTTTACTGAACATACTTTCAAAAACGGGTGTTATTTTAACGCCTTTGGATATACCTATATCTTCAAACCTTCTGTTTATGTTATCAATTACACGCACCGTGCAAAGAGAATTTATAGGAACCTTATCAAGAGAGATACAGTTTGTGATTACCATAATATCATCCTTAGTAATTTATCATTATCACAATATGTAAAACTCTAGATTTTGTTATTATTTTATTGACTGTCGTTTTATGTTACAATATAATTGTAATATATAAGGAGAGATTAAAATGGATATAAATGATATATTGAATAAAGTAGATCATACTTTACTTTTACAAACAGCAACATGGGATGAAATTAAAGCTTTGTGTGATGATGCGAAAAAATACAACACAGCTTCAGTTTGCATACCTCCTTCTTACGTAAAACGCGCTAAAGAGTATGTTGGGGACAAGCTTAGTATTTGTACAGTAATCGGATTTCCAAATGGATATAATACTACTGAAGTTAAGTGTTTTGAAACAAGTAACGCTGTATCAGATGGAGCCGACGAAATAGATATGGTTATTAACATAGGATATGTTAAAGACGGTAAGTTCGATTTAGTTTTAGATGAGATTAACGCAGTAAAAAATGCTTGTAATGGAAAGCTCTTAAAGGTAATAATAGAAACTTGTCTGCTTACTGAAGAAGAGAAGATTACGCTATGTAAAATCGTTTCAGAATCAAGTGCTGACTATATTAAAACTTCCACTGGTTTTTCAACAGGTGGCGCTACTAAAGAGGATATAAAGCTCTTTGCTGAGAACATCTACGGTGATCTTAAGATTAAAGCAGCTGGTAGCATTTCAACTCTTGATGATGCAGAGTGTTTTATAAATCTAGGTGCAAGCAGACTCGGAACAAGCAGAATAGTTAAAATTGTAAAATCAGGTGATAATAATGACAACAAAGACACCTCATATTAATCTATTAGACGACATATCTTTCGGCAAAACAGTTCTAATGCCTGGCGACCCGCTCAGAGCAAAATTTATCGCCGAAAACTTCATCGAAAATCCAATTTTGGTTAATAATGTTCGCTCCGTTTACGGATACACAGGCTACTACAAAGGCGTTAAAGTATCTGTTATGGCGAGTGGTATGGGTATGCCATCTATCGGCATTTATAGCTACGAGCTTTATAAATTTTTCGGCGTACAGAATATCATTCGAATCGGTAGCGCAGGTGCTATCAGTAAAGATGTTAAACTGCGCGATATTGTTGCAGGTATGGGTGCTTGCACTAACTCGAATTTCTCATCACAATATGGTCTTAACGGGTCTATTGCACCGATTTGTAACTATGAGTTATTAAGTATTACTAAAAGTGTTGCGGAAAAGCTTAATATCAATATGCCTGTTGGTAATCTTTACTCGTCCGATACTTTTTACGACGATAGCAACCCAGCAGTAAACTGGGGGAAAATCGGCTGTCTAGCTGTTGAGATGGAAGCTGCAGCTCTGTATATGACAGCGCTAAGAGTTAATATGAGAGCTCTCGCGATTTGTACGATTTCGGATTTGGTTTATCCTCCGTTTGACTCTCTACCTGCTGAAGATAGGGAAAAGAGCTTTACACAGATGATGAAACTCGCGCTCGACTCAGCAGTAGAGTTTGATAAACTACCAATTATTACACCTAAGGATTGATTTTATGTCTAAACGCGTATTTCTTATAGTACTGGATAGTTTAGGAGTAGGTGCGATGCCTGACAGCGAAAATTTCGGAGATTATAATGTCAATACACTTAGAAGTATTTCAAAATCTCCGTTTTTCAAAGCTGAAACTCTGAAGAAACTGGGTATGTTTAATATTGATGGTGTAGATTTTCTTGAAAACGCAGATGATGTAATAGGTGCACACGGTAGATTTTCTGAATTATCCCAAGGTAAAGATACAACTATCGGTCACTGGGAGATAAGCGGACTTGTATCAAAAAAACCTCTTCCAACTTTTCCTGACGGCTTTCCTAAAGAATTCATAGATAAGTTTTCTACACGTGTTAACAGAAATGTTCTTTGCAACAAGCCGTACTCTGGTACTAAAGTTATCGCAGATTACGGTGAAGAGCATATAAAAACGGGTGGCTTAATAGTATACACCTCAGCCGATAGTGTGTTTCAGATTGCAGCTCACGAAGAGGTTGTACCAGTTGAAACTTTGTATGAATACTGTAAAATTGCACGTGAATTACTGACTGGTGAGTACGGTGTCGGTAGAGTTATTGCTCGTCCTTTTATCGGCACAAATGGTGATTTTATTCGCACCTCGAATCGGCACGATTTTTCTCTTGAGCCACCGAGTGATACTATGCTTGACATTATTTCAGGCTCAGGTTTAGATACAATCGCTGTAGGAAAAATTAACGATATATTCGCAGGTCGAGGTATAACAGAGTATAAATATTCAATAAACAATTCTGATGGTATGAGAGTAACACGCGACTACCTAGAAAAGGAATTCAATGGTTTGTGTTTTGTAAATCTGGTTGATTTTGATATGGTATATGGCCACAGAAGAGATGTAAACGGATATGCAAAAGCGTTGACTGAATTTGATGTATGGCTAGGTGGTATTATTGATTTGCTTAAAAACGATGATATTCTTATGATCACAGCTGACCACGGATGCGATCCGGCATATGATAAAACTACTGATCATACACGCGAATATATTCCGTTTATAGCTTATGGTAAGCATATTAAAAACATTAATTTACACACTAGATATGGCTTTTGTGATATAGGCGAAACTATCTGCGAGTATCTTAACGTAGATAATAACTTAAGCGGAAAAAGCTTTTTAGGTGATATTTATGAATAACAAAGATTTAATTACAGAAGCGTTTGAAGCAATGAATAGAGCTTATTCTCCATATTCGAATTTTAAAGTTGGTACTGCTTTGCTTTCCGACAGCAATGCCGTGTATTCTGGTTGTAATATCGAAAACGCATCATTTTCTGCGACTAACTGCGCAGAAAGAACTGCTTTTTTTAAAGCAGTAGAAAAAGGGGAGAGAAGTTTCAAAAAAATCGCTATTATCGGCGGAAGCAACGGAATTGTTAGTGATTATATTCCACCGTGTGGTGTTTGTCTTCAGGTTATCAGCGAGTTTTGTGATCCCGATTTTAAGGTTATACTTGCTAAAAACGAGGATGATTACATCGAAACAACTTTAAAAGAACTTCTGCCACTTAGTTTTACAAACGAAAAGATGGGTGAATAATATGAGTAACGAATTACTTTATCACATCAATTTATCTAAGGAAAACACAGCAAAATACGCTATTTTACCTGGCGACCCGGGAAGAGTAGAAAAGATTGCTCAATCACTTGATAATCCGAAAGAAATTGCTTTTAATCGTGAATACAGAACTTTTGAAGGTTATCTTGATGGTGAAAAAATTTTAGTTGTATCAACAGGTATTGGTGGTCCATCTACAGCAATTTGTATTGAAGAATTAGCACAAATCGGTGTTGATACATTTATCAGAGTAGGTACCTGCGGTGGTATGCAGTTAAATGTTAACCCAGGTGATGTTATTATTGCAAACGGCGCTATCCGTATGGAGGGCACAACACGCGAATATATGCCGATTGAATTTCCGGCAGTTGCTGATTTTGATGTTACTTCAGCATTATCACAAGCGGCTAAAAACCTAAATTATCCACACCATGTCGGAGTAGTTCAGGCAAAAGACAGTTTCTACAGTCAGCATAACCCGGATTCAATGGGTGTATGTGATGAACTTAATTCAAAATGGAAAGCATGGATAAAAGGCGGATGTCTTGCATCAGAAATGGAAAGCGCTGCACTATATATCGTCGCTTCAGTACGAAAACTTCGTGCAGGAGCAGTTTTTCATTGTGTGTGGAATCAGGAACAAGAGGGTTGCGGTATGCCTCAGAATAATTTTAACCACGATACATCTTGTGCTATTAAAACCGCTGTTGAAGCTATCCGTTTACTTATTAAGTCGGATAAAAAGTAAGTATTTATGCTCATTTCACTGCATATTTTATAGTGGAGTGATATTATGAGCATACGTATCAAAATTCTTATTATTACACTTGCTATTCTTGTTGTGCCTGTGTTAGTTTTTTTTAACACCGACA
>JAZSFG010000042.1:0-4911 GCA_045532065.1 Ruminococcus sp.
GTTATTGTGGTTGGTTTCTGGTACAACAACAGCTACTCAAAAAACGCACTAAGAGCACAGCGGTTTTTAGAGTATTTAAGAAACAGCGAGGAGTGATGAAATGGCTAAGATTTTAGTATCACAGCTTTTGAGTCTTGCTAGCTCACAGGTCGGAGTGAAAGCCACGGATACAAAACGCTGTAAGTATAATAAATGGTACTACGGCGCCGATGTCAGCGGGTCTGAGTTTGACTGGTGCGAGGTTTTCATTCAGTGGTTGTTTTATAAACTGAGTGCTTCCGATATGCTATACGTAAAAACCGCGAACGTCGGGTGTCAGGCGTGGTATTTTAAAAACGCAGGAAAACTCGTTACTAAAAACTATAAGAAAGGCGACCTCGTTATTTTCCACTGGTCAGATGCAAAGTCTACGTGGATTAGCGGTATGTACTCGCTTGACCACATCGGTATTATTGAGTCAGTAAACAGCGACGGCACGTTAACGACGATTGAGGGTAACACAGGTAGCACAAAAAACGGCGAAGTGAAACGCTGTACACGTTATTTGTCACAGGTTGCGTGTGCGTTAAGACCTGCTTACAAGGCAGAACCGAAAATCAAATTTTCTACATATAATATCAAGATGTCGAAACTGTGGCGCGATTCTCTGAAGAACAAAAAAGAGCAGGTACTCACAATGCAGTGCTTGCTTTATGCTAAAGGCTACAAAGGCAAAGATGGCAAAGCACTTGTGCTTGATGGCGACTTCGGAGAAAACACCGAGCACGCACTAAAAACTTTTGAGAAAGCAAAAGGGCTTGATAAACACGGAGTGTGTGGCGTTTGTGAACGCGCAAAGTGGGCAGCACTTCTTTCTGAATATAAAAAGTAAAAAAACATTTAATTTCCTCTTAAGAAAAGGGTGGTCTTGAGCCACCCTTTTTGTTATTAAAATGTTGTTGTTATATAAAAAATGTTGTGATATTATATAGTGCATAGGAGTGATGTTATGAAAACTTCAAAATCCACTATGCTCGATTACCTCGACTGGCGAGGAGATATCCCGTTTTCTTTTGACGGGCTTAACGAGGTCGATTGCCTTGTGTTTTCGACGCTGTCGTATATGGAACTCACTGCAGCGCCGTTTGTTACAACCGCAAATCTCGCTAGTGCACCGACTCTGAGTGAAGTCTACTCGTATGTAAAAAAGATCGAGTGCTTCGGTAGTATGTTTTTACCGCTGTTTAATAAATGTGCTTATTCAGAGCGTTATAAAGACGTAAAAGTGATGTACTACAAGACTATTACTAATCTTGAAGAACGCACACAGTTTTCTGCGTGTACTTTTGTGTTGCCTGAGGGTCAGATTGTTGTCGCGTTTCGCGGTACTGACGATACCTTGGTCGGATGGCAGGAAGACCTTAATATGGCTGTCGGCATAATTCCTGCACAGAAATATGCGCGTCGATATATATGTGAAATCGCAGAGTCGATTCCTGAAAAGCCGATTTATTCTGTCGGTCATTCAAAAGGCGGTAACCTCGCTGTGTGGGCAGCTGCACATATATATGATATATATAGGGACAGGATAAAACAGGTCTACGATTTCGACGGTCCTGGATTTTACGGCGAGTTTGTCGACAGCGAAGAGTACAAACTGGTTGTGCCGAAAACTACGAAATATGTCGTTGATGCGTCTGTTGTCGGAATGTTGCTTTCTAGCTCCACACAGCAGATAGTAGTCGAAAGCGTAAAGCACAACTCGATTGAACAGCATATGACAAACACATGGATGGTGCTGGGAACGAAATTCTCGCGTATGCGTTCGCGCTCTAACCGCGGACTTAACTCACAGGCGATTATTGAAGAGCTTATCGAGAGTATGGACTACGACGAGCGAAAACAGCTGACAAAAATGCTTGGCGAGATAGTCGAAAACTCCGATATTAAAACTCTTACTGAGCTTAAGTCGATGGACTCAATTCCTAAGGTGTTCGACCTGATTAAGAAAAGTGCGGTATCTGATGAGGATAAGAAACTAGTGCAGAGTATCATAAAACGCGTGGCGGTAATCGTTAAAGACCGTACGCTCTCTCGTACAGGACTCGATATTTTCACCTCGAAGTAGGGTAGAGAAGTTTTTAAATTCTATATAAGAAATAAAAAACGGAGTATAGTTCTGTATAAGAAATAAAATATTCAGTATAATTCTGTGTAAGAAATAAGAAACCTGAATAGTTCTGCTGAAGAAAAATGAATAGCGTATAATTCTGTTTTGGAAATAAAAGTTTATTTATAATTCTATAATAGAACCAAACTTGATAAATAATTCTAAACTAGAAATAACGTAAATCTGATTTTTCTGCGGTTTTAATGCCACAGAACGTGGATTTGCGTTTTTTAGTGCAAAATAGACAAAAACGCTGTTGCTTTTTTCACATTAGTTGGAGTTTACACCGCTTGACTTTAGCGTGCTAATACGCTAAAATGATAACACATTAAAAATTCGGAGGAAAAAACAATGAAAAAAATTATTGCATTAGTATTAGCTATCTTAATGATGAGCGCTTTATTTGTAGGTTGTGGCACAAATGCTGGCACATCTGCTGACACAGACGCTACTCCTGACAGCGCTATGACAGATTACGAGTATGTTAAAGAAAACGGCAAACTCAAAATCGGTTACACAGTTTACGATCCTATGAACTATACAGACGAGAACGGCGAGTTCGTTGGCTTTGATACAGAGTACGCAAAGCTCGTTTGTGAAGAGCTCGGTGTAGAGCCTGAGTTTATTGAGATTAACTGGGATACAAAAGAAGTTACATTAAACGCAAAAGACATCGACTGTATCTGGAACGGCTTCACAATTACTGAAGAGCGTGAGGAACAGCTCGACTTCACAACACCATACATCTTAAACAAGCAGGTTGTTGTTATCCGTAAGGCTGACGCTGACAAGTACAAGGACACAGCTACATTAAAGAAAGCAACTCTCACAGCAGAGAAAGCTTCAGCTGGTGAGTCTGCTATTCAGGCTGACGAAAACTTAAAGACAGCGCCTTATGTTGAGTCAGAAGTACAGACTTCAGCTTTAATGGCTGTTAAAGCTCTCACAGCAGACGCTTGTGTTGTCGACTTCACAGTTGCTTTAGCTATGGTAGGTAACGGCGACTACGCTGACCTTATGGTTATCGACGGTCTTGACCTTGCTGTTGAAGAGTACGGTATCGGTTTCCGTACAGATTCTGACTTAGTAGCTAAGGTTAACGAGATCACAGAAGGCTTTATTTCTGACGGTACACTCGAGGCACTCGCAATCAAGTACGACCTCAAAGACAACCTCATTAAGTAATTTATAAAGCATATTAAACTTATGATACTAAAAGGCAGACATGTTAAGCATGCCTGCCTTTTGGGTCGTTTTAGAGAGTAATTAAGAAAGGCAAAACCATGGGTTCTGTATCATTTTTATCGGTTACACTCACACTTTTAGAGGGCTTTCTAACTACATTTCTTATTTTTGCTGTCACTTTAGTTGCGGCGATTCCGCTCGGTCTTGTTGTGACATTCGGCAGTGCCAGTAAGATTAAGCCTATATCATTAGTCGTGAGATGTTTTGTATGGATAATCAGAGGCACACCGCTTCTGTTACAAATTCTCGTACTCGTTTACGGTCCGGGTCTTGTGTTCGGCCAGCAGTTTTACGAAAACTCTATTGGTGTTATGATTGCGTTTATCATCAACTACGCGTGCTACTTCTCTGAGATTTACAGAGGTGGTATCGAGTCGATTTCACGCGGTCAGTACGAAGCAGGCCACGTCCTAGGCATGACAAAATCACAGATTTTCTTTAAGGTTGTACTGCTTCAGGTTATTAAGCACATCATTCCGCCTATGGGCAACGAGATTATAACCTTAGTTAAGGATACTTCTCTTGTTCGTATCGTAGGCGCGCTGATGTTCTTAGGTACACAGCATAAGGAAATCTTAGGTAAATCGTTTGAATACGTCAGCGTTAATGCCCTTATCTGGCCGCTGTTCTATTCCGGCGCGTTCTATCTGATTTTCTGCGGTGCCCTAACTTTACTGTTTGGCTACATCGAGAAAAAGCTTGATTACTACAAGAACTGAGGAGGGAAACTATGGCTGTATTAGAAGTTAAAAATATTACTAAAAATTTCGGCAAAGTTGAAGTCCTCAAAGGCATCGATTTCTCACTGCAAAAGGGTGAGGCACTGTCTATTATAGGTTCATCAGGTTCGGGTAAGACAACTCTGCTTCGATGCTTGAACTTCCTCGAAACTCCTGAAAACGGCGAGATTTACGTTGATGGCGAGTGTGTTTTCGACTCTAAAACTGACAAGAAGTTGAGTGCAAAAGAGCTTCGAAACCGTCAGCTAAACTTTGGACTTGTTTTCCAGAACTTCAACCTTTTCCCACAGTACACAGTGCTCGACAACGTATGTCTTGCACCGAAGCTACTCGCTAAAAACAGACCGGATTACCGCACTAACAAGAAAGCTATCTTCGCTGAAATCGAAGAAAACGCGAGAAAAATCATCGAGCGTGTCGGTATGACTTCGCGTATTGATATGTATCCGTGTCAGCTTTCGGGTGGTCAGCAACAGCGTGTTGCTATCGCTCGTGCGCTTGCGCTGAATCCGAAGATTCTGTGTTTTGACGAGCCGACTTCTGCGCTCGACCCTGAGCTTACAGGTGAAGTTTTAAAGGTTATCCGTTCACTTAAAGACGGTGACTGCACGATGGTAATTGTTACTCACGAGATGAATTTTGCGAAGGAAGTATCTGACAAAATCATCTTTATGGATGAGGGTGTTATCGCAGAACAAGGTCCACCACAAATTTTCGATAACCCTAAAACCGAACGACTCAAAGCCTTTCTTACTGCTTTCGGTCAGTAATATTAAG
>JAZSFG010000109.1:0-4336 GCA_045532065.1 Ruminococcus sp.
CAAGGAGTTGTTTCATACATTTGTCTTCCTAAGACCGCTTGGCCTCCGACTTTATTTACAGATATAAATCCATCGCCGCTTCATCGAACACAGAGCTTGAGAATCACGACGACAATATCGAAAACTACGCTTGTGTTGCTAATGTGATTTATATGGACCACAAAGGTAACATCTTAGATAAGAAGTCCTACGCAGGCGATAAGGGTGACGACATTGTCGTTGAGTATATCGATATTCCGGGTTATGTGTATATCTCAGATACCGGCAAAGACGCGGTTTTCAAGAAAACTGAAACAAATATCGTAGTGAACTACGAGAAAAAGTCATCATCAATCAGTATCGTTACAATTATAGGCTCGGGCGTAATTGTCGCACTTGTTGCTGTAGCGATTGTGATGCTTATTAGAAGACGTAAATTTGGTCAAGGCGAGCTTGATGTCGTCGAAGACCTGTTTATAGAATGAATTTTATGAGGTGAAAAAATGAAAACATTCAAACGCTTTCTTGCGCTTGTTCTTGCTTTGTTAATGCTCGTGGGCGTTGCTACAGTAGGAGCTTTCGCAGAAACAACTGAAGAACCGGTTGCTCCTGATGTATCAGACGATAACACAGATGAATTACCGGTTGAGCCTGTAAATCCAAACAAGTACTCAGCTGCTGCTATGGCACTTGACGACGAGTTTGCATACGCAGGCGAACTTGGTGCTATTTATACACCAGAGAACACAATCTTCAAAGTTTGGGCACCTACAGCTACAGAGGTTACTCTTAACCTTTACGCTACAGGTTCAGACGAAGAAGATGGCGCAGCAAGCCTCGGCAAATGGGCTATGAGTAAGCTCATGGATGGCGAAAAATGGACAGGTGTATGGGATGTTACAGTAGTTGGCGACCTTAAAAACGTTTACTACACATATACAATTACATCTCCTGACCGCATCGTTGATGGCGAAGTAACAACAAGAGAAACACAGGACGTATATTCATACGCTATCGGTGTTAACTCTGCTCGTTCAATGGTAGTTGACCTTGACTCTACTGACCCACAGGGTTGGGACGAGGACCAGCACATCTATGTTGATGAGCAGTCTGATGCTATCATCTGGGAACTTCAGGTTAAGGACTTCTCTTACAGCGCTACTTCAGGTGTAAGTGAAGCTAACCGCGGTAAGTACCTTGCTTTCACAGAAGAGGGCACAACACTTAACGGTGAAGGTAACATCTCTACTTGTGTTGACTACTTAAAGTCATTAGGTATCACACATGTTCAGATTAACCCATTCTACGATTTCGGTTCTGTTGATGAGACAGGCGCTGACACACAGTACAACTGGGGTTATGACCCAATGAACTACGGTGTTCCGGAAGGTTCTTTCTCTTCAAACCCATACGACGGTAACGTAAGAATCAACGAATGTAAGCAGATGATTCAGGCTCTCCACGAAGCTGGCATCGGCGTTATTATGGACGTTGTTTACAACCACACATACAGAACAGACTCTTGCTTCAACCGCACAGTTCCTGAGTATTACTACAGAATGAATGCTGACGGTACATATTCTAACCAGTCAGGTTGTAGTAACGACACAGCTTCTGAGCGTTATATGTACCGCAGATTTATGATGGATATGCTCCAGTACTGGGTTGACGAGTACCACGTTGACGGTTACCGTTTCGACCTTATGGGTATCCACGATGTTGAGACTATGAACCTTATCCGTGATATGCTCGACGAAACAGACGAGCGAATCATCATGTACGGTGAGGGTTGGTCAGGTAACACAACTTTAGACCCTGAGTCTTGCACAGGTGAAAAAGTTATCCCATGTACACAGGCTAACGCTGAATACACAAACGAGCGTATCGGTTTCTTCAACGACCAGATGCGTGACGCGTTAAAGGGCGGTGTATTTGATGGTCCTACAGCTCCTGGCTTCCTTATGGGTTCATTCGTATTCTCACCTGGTATCTCTTACGGTGTAAGAGCTAACACAGAGGGTAACGGCTGTAACTGGAAAGCAACTTCTCCACTGCAGTGTGTAAACTACGCTTCATGCCACGATAACAACACACTCTACGACAAGCTCGTAGGTTGCAATATCGGCATTTCTGCTGATTACAGAGAGCGTTACGACATCGCTATTAAGCAGAACAAGTTGTCTTCAGCTATCACACTTTCTTCACAGGGTATCAACCTCCTCTTAGCAGGTGAAGAAATGGCTCGTTCTAAGGACGGCGACGAAAACTCATACAGCTCATCTCCAACACTCAATATGATTGACTGGAGCCTCATCGAGACAAACGCTGACCTCGTTTCATACTACAAGGGTATGATGGAGCTTCGCAAAGTCTTCTCACCAATGACAGCATCTACAAAGGATTCTGAGGACGATACATACAAGTATATGTTCCACACTTCACTTGCAGGTTCTTCAAAGACAATCGCTTACACAGTTGAAAACAACACTGAGGGCGAGTGGAACAAGGTTGCTGTTATGTTCAACGGCACAAAGGGTATTACTACTCAGAAGCTCAAGACAAACGTTGATAAGAGCATCTCAGAGGATACAGAGTGGGTAGTTATCGTTAACGACCAGCAGGCTGGTATCAAGAAGATTGAAGAAGTTAAGGGTCTTTCATTCAAGCTTGCTCCATTCTCAACAGTTATTGCTGTAGAAAAAGAAACTTTCGAAGCTTGCAATTTCGAGTCTGAGTACTCTACTGTTTCTATCAACCACATTGATGGTCACACAGGCGAAATCTTCAAGACTAATAAAATCTTAGGTAAGCCGGGCGAAGGTTACATCGCTTCTGCTGACAAGGCTATCCCTCTCAAGTACGAGCTCGACACAGTTGAGGGCGACACAGTTGGTAAGTTCGCTGAAACTGACACAGAAGTTAACTATGTTTTCAAGAACTTCGTTCCTGATTCACTCAAAGCTGAAAACGGCGACCTCACAGGCGACGGTTTCTTAACTATCGTTGACGCTACAAAAGTTCAGCGTTACCTTGCTCATTTAGACGAATTCGATGATGCAATAAAGGCTAAGGCTGATTACAACTACGACAAAGATGTTACTATCGTTGACGCTACTCTCTTACAGAGATTCTTAGCATCAATGGATGTTACAGTTTATACTCTTACAGTAAACTACATCGACGAGAACGGCGACAGCTTCATTCCTTCATACACTAAGGAATTCCGTCTTGGTGAAGAGTATGTTACAGAGCCTAAGGAGAGCGTATTCTACGAGCTCACAGGTACACCAAAGAACGCAAGCGGTGTTATCTCCGGTAACGTAACAGTTACTTACGAGTACAAGTACATCGTTGAAGGTGTTAAAGTTCACGTTAAGCACAACGGCGACCTCACATGGGACCCATTCCTCTGGGCTTGGGCTGACCCTGCTGACGGTGGCTCATCTGTAAACCTCTACGACGCTTGGCCGGGTCTTCAGATTACAGACATGGACGAAGAGGGTTGGTACACAACAGAACTCGACGTTCCTCCGGGATACACATACAACATCATTATCAACAATGGTGGCGGTATCCAGACATCTGACTATGTAGGCTACAGCGCTCCTGAAATCTGGGTTGTTATTGATGACGCACAGGCTATCAAGAACGGTACATGGATTACAGTTTACGCTGACAAAGAGCTCACACAGGAGCTTCCATCAGCAAAATAATTAAATTAAATAAAAGAAGCCTTCCTCATTTTGAGGAAGGCTTTTTCTTTTATGAATTAGTTTTTTGATTTTACTAACTGGCTGAGCTGTGGAGATTTTTCAATCAGCCTGAGTATAAGAAAGCTGAGCATAATCTCAACTAAAGTGAAAGGCACGAGTATAAGCGAGCGCCACATAAGAAGCTCTGCGTACGGAATGTTCATCATAATATGGAGCACTAACGTATTCAGAGGTAGTCTGCATAGTGTGAGTACTACTAAAAAAGCGATTGATAAACGCCACACTTTTGCATTGTGCGAGTATAAAATAAGGCCGAGTAAAAATCCCTCGAAAAAGTAACACGCTGTAATACCAGGCATAAGTGAGAATGACGTCGGGTTGCTCAGTATTATAGACAGTATGTCGCCGAATCCCGAAACAATCGCCGCACACACGGGACCGTAAAGGTAAGCAACGATGACAATCGGTAAAAACGTGAAGCCGATTTTTACAAACGGAGCGAAACTCAGCGTAAAGTTAGAGAAAATTCCGAGCACGATTCGAAGTGCTAGCATCATCGAGCACACGCACAGCGGACCGATTTTCGACAAATTCTGCGACGAACTTTTCAGTGTTTTAAAAAAAGACATAAAAAACCTCCCTAT
>JAZSFG010000102.1:0-4853 GCA_045532065.1 Ruminococcus sp.
ATAACCGCAATACGGACACTTCATAGGTACACCCCACACTTGGTATTTATATTTCTCTGTTGAAATTATAACACAATATATAGATAAAACAAGTTATATTTTTGTAACATCTAGTTACATCTTGTATATAAATAGGCAAAATCCACATTCTCTTGTGTTTTATACGCAAATTATCTGCAAAAGTTGTTGAAATTGAGTTTGTATCTGTGATATACTAGGTGCATACTTTTTATAAATTGAAAGGGGTATTACTTATGGGTACTAAAAGAAGCACCTTTTCCGGTAAAATCGGATTCGTACTTGCGGCTGCGGGCTCTGCGGTAGGTCTGGGTAACATCTGGCGTTTCCCTTATCTTGCGGCTAAGTACGGCGGAGGTATCTTCCTGCTTGTTTATCTTATTCTTGCTATTACATTCGGTTTTGCGCTGATGACTGCGGAAATTGCTATCGGCCGTAAAACAGGTAAAAGCGCAATCGATGCTTTCTCATCGCTCAATAAAAAATGGGGCTTTATCGGTGTGCTTGCGTCAATCGTTCCGATAATCATTCTTCCGTATTACTCAGTAATCGGCGGATGGGTAGCGAAATATCTCACAGTTTTTGTTTCAGGTCACATAGCTGACTCTGCAGGCGATACATATTTCTCTGACTTTATCGCAAAACCGCTTGAACCACTCGGATGGTTTTTACTTTTCATCGGTGCTACTGCACTCATAGTTTTATTCGGTGTTGAAAAAGGTATCGAAAAGGTCAGCAAAATCATGATGCCTGTACTCGTTGTACTTTCACTCGGTATTGCTGTTTACTCGCTGTTTATGCCTGGCGCTATAGACGGCTTAATTTACTACATAAAGCCTGATTTCACAAAGTTCTCAGCTACTACAGTACTTGCTGCTATGGGTCAGCTCTTCTACTCGATGAGTCTTGCTATGGGTATTATGATTACCTACGGCTCATATATGAAGAAAGAAGTCAGCATCACTTCTTCAGTATCTCAGATTGAAATTTTCGACACAGGTATTGCTTTCCTCGCAGGTCTTATGGTTATTCCTGCTGTGTTCTCGTTCTCGGGCGGTGACCCTGAGGCGTTAGGCAAAGGCCCTGGTCTTATGTTCATCACTTTACCTAAGGTGTTCAACTCCATTCCTGGTATATGGGGCACTATAGTTGGTGCGGCGTTCTTCCTGCTCGTGCTTTTTGCAGCTCTTACATCATCCATCTCACTTATGGAAACAGTTGTTTCAATCTTCAGAGATAAATTCGGTTGGGGCAGAAAATTCACTTGTCTTTTCGTTGCTGTCGGTTCGATTTTACTCGGTTTACCATCATCCCTCGGTTTCGGTGTGCTGAGCTTTATCAACATCAAAGGAAACACTTTCCTCGATATGTTTGACATCTTCTCTAACTCGATTCTTATGCCGATTGTTGCACTTCTTACTTGTATCTTCATCGGCTTTATCGTTAAACCGAAAGCTGTTATCGAAGAGGTTGAGACAAACGGTCATAAGTTCGGCAGAAAATGGTTGTTCGTTGTTATGATTAAGTTCATCGCTCCTATCTGTATCGTTCTGATTCTTGTATCATCAATTCTTGATGTACTCGGTATCGTAAAAATTTAAACTAAACATAAAAACAAGGCACTCTCAAACGAGAGTGCCTTTTCTTTTCTAAAAAACGAACTGTACAAGTGCCATATACGACAGCGTGCCTGCGATAATTGACAGCAGTGTGTTTCTCCTCCACACGTGAAGCAATACAACCACCGCACCCGCAATAATATACGGTAACCAATTAGAAAGCGACACAAAGCTGATATCCTTTACGCAGTAGATAACGAGCATACCGATAATAGCATACGGCAAAACTTTTCCGAGATAGAGTACAAACTTCGGAGTAGGCTTTTTACCCGAGAAAACGAGAAACGGAAAAGCTCTGAGTAAATATGTCACGACCGCCATAACTAGCACGAGTAATACAGAATGTAAAGTAGGGTTATTCGTCATACTTAGCCCTCCTTACATATCGCAAAACAGTGAGTGCAATAAAGATGAGAATCATCGTCGGGATGAGCATATTCTCTTTAAAAATAGCAGTACACAAAACAGCACAGCAAACACCGATAACAGCAGGTACGTGGTCTTTATTTGACAGCCACTGTTCAACAAAAATCGTTAAAAACAGCGCTGTCAGCACGAAGTCGATACCCTCACTGTTAAAGCTCACATTCGAGCCGAAAACCGCACCGAGAGTACAACCACAAATCCAATAAATATGGTCAAACAGCGAGACTAAAAAGTAGTACAGGTGCTTATTTTTAACATCCTTAACCGCATCGTCGTTACACACAAGCGAATATGTCTCGTCGGTTAAAGCGTGAATCATATAAAATTTCTTCCATCCTGTGCCTTTGTACTCGTCTACTAGTGAAATGCCGTAGAAAAGGTGTCGAGCGTTAATAATAAGAGTCGCAACAGCAGCAGAAACAAGGCTTATACCGTCAGCTAAAAATTCAACCGCCGCGTATTGGCTAGAACCGCCGAACATCGTTATACTCATAAACAGCGCCCATATTCCGCCGTAGCCCTTAGTACTAAGCAGTACGCCGAAGCCAAAGCCGAGAGCTAAATATCCGGCGAGCACAGGCAAAGACGCCACAAAGGCTTTTTTCACATCGTTTTTATTCTTCATATCTTCACCAAAACTTAAAATTCCAAAAGATATTATAGTCCTTTATACTACAATTTTCAACGGCATAAAACATAAAAAAAGCCCCGAGATAACTCGGGGTTTTTGTGCTATTTTATCTCATTGTCAGCGAGTTGTTCATAAGCGTTGTGCTGTACATAAAAAGCACGTCGGCGTTTTCAAAATCGACGTAGTCTTTGAGATTGTCACTCATAATGTAGCGCAAATCGACAAGCACTACCTGTGAATAATCCTCAGCTAAAAGCGGTGCAAACGCACACGCAAAAGAGTCGCGGAAAACAATAAGTCTGTCGCCGTTTTTACACATTTTGTTGTTGATAGTAACTACAGGCTGGTTACCAGACAAGAAGAACTCGTACGGCTCGTCTGTAGTTAACTTCTCAACATCGTAGGTCTTCACTCTCTCATCAATCCAAAAGTTTGTGATATAATCTGCCTTCAGATAAAAAAGCGAATCGCTTTCTACTTTTAAATTACTACGGTGCGCGTAGTTACCTTTAAACGGAGTGGACACAGAAACCATCGTAAATTTCGCTTTACTCTCCTTGCCCATCTTAGCTAAAATCTGCTGTGACACATCGACTAAACACTCCTGCTTTATATGTGGGTCAGTGCGGTAGTAATCGTCAGAGCTTAAAAAATCGTACACAGGGATAAACTGAGCGAAATCAAGTTTACCGCTAAGGTAATCGTAAAACTCGTCGTATTCACTGCGTTTATCAGCAAGGTACCTGTATTTATCAGGAATCAGCACGAAGTAGCAGTCGCTGTCAGGAAAGTTTTCATCATAAACATCAGAAAACAGCTTTACCGCATAGTCGAGCATATTGGTATTCATCGGGTCTTCGATTTCAACAAGATGGTCGTTAATTTTCACTATGTCGCCCGACTCAGGCTTGCACATATCAGTAACAGCCACAAAAGCACACGACAAAACGAGTATCAGAACAGCGAGTATAAACGCTACGCTTCTTTTCATATCTTCCCTACTTTCATAAAAGAAAATTCAGCACGATTTTACTCGTGCTGAAAAGAAATTACTCTGCGAAATCGTCAACGAAGTCTTCGCCGTAAACAGGAACTTCACCTTCAACAGGGTTGCCGTTCTCGTCTAACTCCTCTTCCTGTTCGAGTGAATCAGGAGTCATAATGATAATGACTTTGTCGCCGTCTTTTTCAACGATGAGCTCGTCAGCCTCTGTACAGATGTTCCATCTGAGATCTGCGTTGTCCTTTAATGTCTGTACAAACTCGTCAGCGTCTGTGCCCTCTGAAAGGTCGAATACGTAGCCGATGAATGGGATTGTGCCGATCATAGGACCGAACATAACACCCTCGTCAAAGCCAGTAATCTCAGCGTTGCCGAAGCCGTTTAATAAACCTTCCTCAACAGCCATAGACATACCCATAAAGTTGATTACAGATTCAGAAAGAAGTGCGTCAGCGATTTCCTGTGCAGACTTGTCAGAATTCTCGAAGAAGTAATCAACGAGTGGCTGGCCAACTTCACCGTAAGACTGTGAGCTTTTCTCGCCACAAGCAGCAAGAGAAAGTACCATTAAAACAGCAAGTAATAAAGCAAAAATCTTTTTCATAATTTTTCTCCTTTTTGTTATGTAAATAAATTTTACAGTTTCATTATATATTATACTACCTAATAATACAACTGTTTTCGACGATTTATTAAAGTTAATTTCTGTAACAAATCACACAACAAAAAACCGCCTCGAAAGAGACGGTTTTTTATAATCTAAACTAAATTATCCTACCCTGAGTTCTTCCACTTCGAATGTATAAACTTCCTGTACTACATTTCCCAATGCATCTTTCACAGAAACGTTCACTTCATATTCTCCTAAAGGAAGTTTACCTATTACGAACACATTATTATCACTGTAATCCTGCTTTTTGCTTTCGCTCTTTAGCTCAAAGCTGTACTCATACGGCGCTTCACCGCCATAAGCGTAAGCAATAATTTCTATTTTATCCATTTCATTCAGATATGATTTGTTCGTGTGGATACCGCTGATAATAAAGCTCTCTTGTGCTGGCTTTTCTACCACATCGTAGAATAAGGTGTATGTGCTATCTTCATCATATTTGTTATAAATAACGATGTCAACCAAATACTCTCCTGCTTCATCAAA
>JAZSFG010000010.1:0-7990 GCA_045532065.1 Ruminococcus sp.
ATAGAAGACGCGAGTATAACTGCGTCAATAATTTTCTTGTAACCCGTACATCTGCAGATGTTCGAGTTTATCGCTTTTTTGACGTCTTCACGGGTAGGACTAGGATTTTGGTCTATGAGAGCTTTCGCACACAGCACCATACCGGGGATACAGAAACCGCACTGAACGGCACCCGCGTGCGAAAACGCATACGAGTAAACCTGTTTTTCACGCTCGCTGAGTCCCTCAGTTGTTAAGATACTCTTGCCGTCGAACTTCTCAACAGAGAACATACACGCTCTTTGAGCTTTGCCGTCAACTATAACTGTGCACGTACCGCACGCGCCTTGCGAACAGCCATCTTTGACAGAAGTTAGGCGCAGATTGTCGCGCAAAAACCGCATAAGAGTAACGTTTTCAGTCACGTGGTATATTTGATTGTTGACTGTGATTACTGCCATTTTTTACCTCATGAAATTATGTTTTTCAGGTCGTCTTTTGTGTCGATGTCGAAAAGCTCTTTTTCGTTTTCTACTTCAAAAAGCTTGAATTTATCTTCGTTCCTTTTTATGACCAGGCTTCCGCCTACATCGCCCGTAAGGGAGAGCAGTTCGTTGTAAAAAGCTTTTGGAAATACACACGGATTTCCTCTTCTGCCGTGGTGCCCGAGTGCACAGATAAATCTGTCGTTTTCTTTATAAAAATCCAGCAGTCCAGCAACACTTTCTTTGGTTAATAGTGGTTGGTCACTAACTACAAACATCACCGCATCAAAGTCGAGAAGCTCGTTTAACCCGAGCTTTACCGAGTGGCTGAGTCCCCACTCGGGATGAATGTTTTTAACAGCGAGAAATCCTGTGCGCTGTGCTTTACTTAATATCTCGTCGTACTGTGATACAACAACAGTTTTTTGTGTGTCTAATTCACTTAAAAGACTAAGCGCTTTTTCTATTAAACTTTCATTGTTTACCTTAGCGTACAGCTTGTTGTTTTTGTAGCGAGAGGAGTTTCCAGCTGCAAGCAATACGCATCCGATTTTTTGTTTCATAAAAACACTTCCATACTTTAATTTATTTTATCAAAGTAAGCCTTTGCTTGTCAACAAACTTGAGCCTGTTTTACGCCGATAAGCTCCACTTTTTTACAAAAATATATAAAAAAACACTTTAAAATTTGCGTTTGTTATGCTATAATGACCATATAGTATAAGGAATAGTCTACATTTTTGGAGGCGAGTATTATGGTAGTTGGCAAGAGTATCCCTAGAGTTGACGCGTACGACAAAGTTACGGGTCGCACAAAATACACAGACGATTTGTGCGATAAGAGCGCATACGTCGCAAAAATACTGCATTCTACTATATCTCACGGTAAGGTTGTGTCTATTGATACTACACAAGCCGAAAAAATCGACGGCGTTGTAAAAATCGTTACCTGCTTTGATGTACCGCAGATATATTTCCCGACAGCAGGTCACCCGTGGTCTACTGACGAGTCGCATCAGGACGTTGCAGACCGACTTCTGCTCACAAGTCAGGTGCGTTTTTGTGGCGACGATGTTGCAGCTGTTGTTGCTGAAAACGAAGTTGCCGCTGCACAAGCGTTAAGAGCGATTAAAGTCGAGTACGAGGAATATCCTTTTGTGCTCGACGTGCAGGAAGCGATGAAAGATGACGCACCTCTTATCCATAAAAACTATCCTAATAACATTTTGGGTCATTCTAAACAGAGTGTTGGTGATTTTGAGCAGGCTATAAAAGAAGAGGGACTCATTAAGTTCGATAACTGGTACGATACCCCTACTGTACAGCACTGCCATATTGAAAATCATATCTGCTTTGCGAGCATGGAAAACGGTAGGATAACTGTCGTTACATCGACACAGATTCCGCACATCGTGCGTCGTGTTGTTGGTCAGGCTCTTGGTATTGATTGGGGTAAAATCCGTGTAGTCAAGCCGTACATCGGTGGAGGTTTTGGTAATAAACAGGACGTACTTTACGAACCGCTTTGTGCTTATCTGTCTACAGTGTGTGGCGGTCATTTAGTGAAACTTGACTCTTCGCGTGAAGAGACTTTTGTGACACAACGAGTTCGTCACGCTATTCGAAGCCACATTATCACATATACAAGACCTGATGGAACCTTTGTTGCACGAAAACTCGAGCTTTTCTCGAACCAGGGTGCGTACGCTTCCCACGGACACTCGATTGCCGCAAAAGGTATGGGCTGTTTTAAACAGCTTTATCCGTGTCCGAATGTTGAAGCGGAGTGCTACACAGTGTTTACTAATCGCCCTGTTGCGGGTGCGATGCGAGGCTATGGTATTCCGCAGGCGATGTTTGCTGTGGAAAGTCAGATTGATGACATCGCAAAGGGTCTTAACATGACTCCACTTGAGATAAGGAAAAAGAATCTTATGCCGGTCGGCTATACTGACGCTTTCTCAAAAAACGTCAACTATTTTGACTCATTTAACCAGTGTATCGAAAAGGGCAAAGCTTACATTGATTATGATAGAAAACTCGAAGAATATAAGAATGATACGGGTAATATCAGACGAGGAGTCGGTATGGCTGTTTTCTGGTACAACACCGCTGTGTGGCCAATAAGTTTGGAGTCGAGTTCATCACGTATGGTTTTGAATCAGGACGGCTCTGTATCTCTTCAGCTCGGTGAAACCGAAATCGGTCAGGGTGCTGATACCGCTTTTGCACAAATGGCGGCAGACTCCATCGGTCTTAGCGTCGATAAAATCAACGTTATTTCGTGTCAGGATACTGACGTCACACCGTTTGGTACAGGTGCTTACGCATCCCGCCAGACATACGTAGGTGGTTTATCTATCAGCAAAACAGGTGCGTTGCTTAAAGAAAGAATTATAAATTATGCAAGTAGACTTACTGAAATTGATGTCGCTGAGCTTGATATAGTTGATAATAATATTGTGAAAAAAGCTGACAGTTCAGTTGTAATGAGTGTTGCACAGCTTGCTCTTACAGCACTTTATAGCCTTACAGACAGCGAGCATATAACAAGTGAAAGTACATACCAGATTAAGAGCAACGCGTACTCATTCGGTTGTTGTTTTGCTGATGTCGAGGTTGATATCCGTGCGTGTAAGGTGAAAATTTCAGATATCATAAATGTTCACGATTGCGGAACGCTTATTAATCCTGCTTTAGCTGAAGCTCAGGTACACGGTGGTATGTCGATGGGTATCGGTTACGCTCTGTCTGAGCAGGAGCTGTTTGATAGCCGAAGCGGAAAAACACTCAATAATAACCTGCTTGATTACAAGCTCTCAACTTTTATGGACCATCCGCATCTTGAAGCGCAGTTTGTTGAAAACGCAGAGCCTACGAGCGCATTCGGCACAAAGGCTTTGGGCGAACCGCCTGCTTGTCCGGTTGCTCCTGCTATTCGTAACGCTGTGCTTAATGCTACGGGTGTTTCGATTAACACAATCCCACTTACACCACACGTGCTTTTTGATGAGTTTACTAAGCACGGACTTATTTAAGGAGGCGAGATTATGTATGATATAAAAGCTTTGTACGAAGCGTATTCGGTTGATGAAGCGATCAAACTGCGCTTAGAACATCCAGATGCTCAGATTCTCGCTGGTGGTAGCGACGTTTTAGTTCAGATACGAGAGGGAAAACGTGCAGGAAAAGAACTTATCAGTATTTATATGATTGATGAACTTCGAGGTGTAACTTTGTGTGATAACGGCGATATCCGTATCGGTTCGCTAACCAGTTTTTCACACATTACGAAAAACGAGATTGTTCAGAAATACATCAACGTACTCGGTGAAGCTGTCGATATGGTCGGCTCACCTCAGATTCGTAATATCGGCACTATAGGCGGTAACACTTGTAACGGTGTTACTTCTGCTGATTCTGCGTCTACTTTGTTTGCGCTAGAAGCTTTAGTTGAACTGACGGGTGAAAACTCAAAACGCGTTATTCCTATTGCTGATTTTTATATCAAAGCAGGTGTCGTAGATATCAAGCCTGACGAAATACAGACTGCGATAATAATTCCAAAAGAGAAATATGAGAACTATTATGGTCACTATATAAAATACGCTATGCGTAACGCCCTTGATATTACTACAACGGGTTGTTCGGTTAATGTGAAGTTGAGCGAAGATAAGAAAACTTTCCTCGATGTGCGTATCGCTTATGGTGTTGCGGGTCCTGTTCCTATGCGTGCGAAATCTGCCGAAGAATTTATAAAAGGCAAGAGCGTGAATGAAGAAAATATCAAGGAGTTTGCGAATACAGTTTTAAGTGATGTTAATCCTCGTGACAGCTGGCGAGCATCGAAAGCTTTGCGACAGCATTTGTGCGTTGAGCTTGCTTACAGAGCGATTAAAGAATGCGTCACTCTTGCAGGAGGTGAGATGTAATGGCACAGTACAAGCTTGTAAAATTCACCTTAAACGGAAAGAAAGTTGAGCAGATGGTCGACGTGCGTGCATCTCTGACCGATATGCTTAGAAACGACTACCGTATGACTTCCGTGAAAAAAGGGTGTGAAGTCGGCGAGTGTGGTGCGTGTAACGTGCTTATTAATGGCGAGTGTTTTAACTCGTGTATTTACCTTGCTGTGTGGGCTGACGGAAAAGAAGTGAGGACACTCGAAGGACTTTTGGGTGAAAATGGAGAGTTGTCTGATATCCAGCAGGCGTTTATCGATGAAACTGCTGTTCAGTGCGGATTTTGCACTCCTGGTGTTATTATGTCCGCTGTCGAGATTTTAGAAAGCGGTAGAGATTACACAGACGACGAGCTTAGAAAAATGCTTTCAGGCCATCTGTGCCGTTGTACAGGCTACGAAAACATTCTTCGCGCAGTGCGTAAAACACTCGACAAACGACTTGGTAAATAAAATGAACAAAGATAAAAATCCTATGCGTGTGAAAATTACCGCTCAACTATACAAAGATGAAAAGTGCTTCGGACCGGGTGTGGCTTTACTGCTCGAAAAGGTAGAGGAGAAGAACTCTCTTCGTTCTGCGGCTGCCGACATAAAAATGTCATACTCTAAAGCGTGGACGATTATCCGTCGAGCTGAAAAAGAACTCGGATTTGCACTTCTTGATTCAAAAACAGGTGGAGTTTGCGGCGGTGGTGCAACACTTACAAAAGAAGCGAAAAAGCTCCTTTGTGGTTTCCGCACATACGAAAGTGAGCTCAATGCGTTTGCTAAACAGAAGTATGTTGACCACTTGGGTTGGCTTGACTGAATTATGATTAATAAAATTCTTAAAATTGAAAAAGGCGTTACATCGGTTATCGGAAGTGGCGGAAAGACTACACTTATCCACACTCTGGCAAAAGAGCTTTCTGCACACTTTACCGTTATTATTACCACTACGACTCATGTTTATAAAAGCGACGAGTTTGTGAATGTGGTGACTACCCATGACGCTGATAATATAGAAAAAATAAAGAGCGAACTTAATGCGCATAAAGTGGTGTGTGTCGGTTCTTTAGCTGAAAACGGAAAACTCACCGCACCTTGCGTGAGGATTGAAGAGCTAAGCGGTATCTGTGACTATGTTTTAGTCGAAGCTGACGGCTCTAAAGGGCTGCCGCTTAAAGCTCATCTTAGCTTTGAGCCTGTGATTCCTGACTGTACTTTACATACTATACTTGTTGTCGGAGTCGACTGTATCGGAAAACCTGTTGATTTGGTCACTCACCGAGCACAAAAAGCGTGTGAGATTCTTTCTTGTGAACCGCACGAAACGCTGAGTGCCCAGATGGTAGCTCGTCTTATCAACCACGAGTGCTTGTGTGATACTGTCGCTATTAATAAATGTGATGATGAAGAGCAGAAAAAGACAGCACAGGAGCTGTCTTCACATCTGTTTTCCAGATGTATCATAACCTCGCTAATAAAAGGAGAATACTATGTTAGCCGTGATTAAAGGTGCAGGTGATATCGCTAGCGGTATAGCGCTTCGTCTGCACAGAGCGAAAATCAAAGTTGTTATGACAGAAATCAGCACTCCTACTGCTATTCGCCGTACGGTGTGCTTTTCTGAGGCTGTATATAAAAACGAAGCTGTTGTCGAAGACGTAAAAGCTAAGTTGTGTGAAAGTGCCGAACAAGCACTTAGCATCTGTGAAAACGGCGACATCGCAGTTATTGTTGACGAAAAAGCAAACTGTATAAAAGATATTAAGCCTGACTTTGTTGTTGATGCTATTTTAGCTAAGAAAAATTTAGGAACTAATATTAATGACGCCCCTGCTGTAATCGGTGTCGGTCCCGGTTTTACTGCAGGAGAAGACTGCCACGCGGTTGTTGAAACTATGCGCGGACATTATCTTGGTCGTGTGTACTATGAAGGTAGTGCACAGGAAAACACGGGAATTCCAGGAGATATCGGTGGCTACACTACCGAGCGTATTATCCGCTCACCTGAATATGGAGTGTTTAATCCGATTTTTGACATTGGCGACACAGTACAAAAGGGCGAGGTTGTCGCTTGTGTTGACAGCACTCCTGTGGTAGCGCTTGTGTCAGGTGTTGTACGTGGAATACTGAGAAAAGGCACTACTGTTTGTGCTGATATGAAATGTGGTGATATTGACCCTAGATGTAAAATGGATCACTGCGATACAGTTTCTGACAAGGCTCTTTCTGTCGGCGGCGGTGTACTTGAAGCGTGTTTGCATCTTTACGTGGAGAAGTAATTATGAGCGATAATATTAAACTTACGAAACTTTCGAAATGCTCGGGTTGTGGAGCAAAGGTAGGAGCCGGTGTGCTCTCACAGCTTCTTTCGGATTTAAAAGTTAATTATGACGAAAATCTTCTCGTCGGCTTTGATAAAAGCGACGACGCATGTGTATATAAACTTACTGACGATTTGTGTATGGTGCAGACGGTGGACTTTTTTCCACCTATCGCTGATGACCCTTACACCTTCGGCCAGATAGCTGCGGCAAATGCACTTTCTGATATCTACGCGATGGGAGCACAGCCGAAAACAGCACTTAACATTATGTGTGTCCCGAAATCTATGAGCAAAGATGACGTGCATATGATACTAAAAGGCGGTTACGATAAAGTTTACGAAGCCGGTGCGGTTATCGCAGGCGGCCACAGTATCTACGACGACGAGCCGAAGTACGGACTATGTGTAACAGGTCTTGCGCACCCTGATAAGTTTTACACTAACTCGGGTGCGAAAGCGGGCGACAAGCTTATTTACACAAAACCACTCGGCATCGGTATTATCACAACTGCCCACAAAGCTGATATGGCAACAAAAGAGAGTATACAAAAAGCTATTGAGTCGATGACTTTTCTTAATAAGTCCGCACGCGATTGTATGGTGAAATACGACGTCCACGCGTGTACCGATGTAACTGGCTTTTCTATGCTCGGACACTCTCTAGAGATGGCACAGGGTAGCGACACTCAGATTAAAATTTTTACAGATAATATAGATGTTATCGAACAGGCGTATGAACTCTCACAGATGGGACTTCTTCCTGAGGGAATGTATCGCAACCGTAAGTTTGCCGAAAGCTTTGTTGATGCAGGTAATGTTCCTCTTTATATTCAGGATATCTTGTACGACCCGCAAACTTCAGGTGGACTTCTTATTAGTGTCAGTGCTAATGACGCTGAAAAACTGCTCAAAGAGCTTTTTGAGTGTACACTTTCTGCTCGTCTTATCGGCGAAGTAGAAGAATATTCGGGTTCTTTCCGAATTTATTTAAAGTAAATTCTTTAAAGGAATAATAAAACATAAAATATGAAGAAAATATATTTTGATAATGCGGCGACTTCATTTCCGAAAGCGCCGTTTTTATCCGTAGCGGTAACTGATTTTATCGAGAATAACTGCGTTAACATAAACCGCGGTGTGTACTCGTTGTCGAGTCACCTAAGCGATTTGGTGTTTGACACAAGAGTCGAAATCGCTAAGCTTTTTGATTGTGATGATGAGCCTGAAAAATTCTGTAAAAGAATTATTTTT
>JAZSFG010000086.1:0-15084 GCA_045532065.1 Ruminococcus sp.
TTAAAAGTAAAAATAAAAATCAAAAAAGCCACAAGTATCGAGAGCACCCGCTTCATAATATCACCGTTAAGATGTATATGAAAAAATCGGGCACTTAAGAACGCACTTTAAAGATTAAAATTCGTCGATATCCTTGTCTAAATCAGACGCGTCTACGTCGTTCTTTTTTCTGCCGTCGATGTACTCGGAAACCTTGTTTAAAACGCCAGGAATCATATCAACGATTCTATCCAATGCGCCGTCGTGTTTCTCAACAGGAATGAGCTTTACAAAGCCGTTGTTAACAGAGAGAAAAGCAACAGGAGTAATAGTAACGCCTGCGCCGCTACCACCGCCGAAACAGTCCTTGCTGTCGCGCTTTGTAGGCAAATCAGAGCCACCGGACGCAAAGCCGTATGTTACCTTTGATACAGGGATAATAGTTGTGCCGACAGGAGTTGTTATCGGATCACCGATAATGGTGTTGACATCAGTCATCTCCTTGATTTTTTTCATTGTAGTGTCCATTAAAGAATTGATTGGATGGTCGCTCATACAAATTCTCCTTTATAAATAATGAATAGTATACTAAGTTTATCATGCATCCAGTCTGGAAATGGTCTCGTAATTCTTAACCACATAAGCCAGAACGTGGATTAAACGGATATAAAAACGGGCTTCACACTCAACTTCGGTGTCCTTTGAATCGTCGAAATCAGGTGTTAAGTTGAGGTTATAGTTGCGACATTTGCACGCACCGAGAATCAGCGAAACCGCGCTGTAGAACACACCGCACACTTTTCCGTATTTAATCGCTGTGTCGGCGGCATCCTCACCGCGTAAAAGAATGTCAATGTTAAACTTTTTGATAACAACTTTAGCAAGAAGGTCTTTGACCGTCGAGCCTACAAACTGAGCAATCTCGGTGAGAATGTCCATAAGTCCGTCAACGCCCATACTGCTACCCAGTCTATCAAAAAACGTTTCCCCAGCTCGTTCTTTCTTCTCTTCCTCTCGCCTTTTCATACGTTTTTGTTTTTTCTTTTCGGCTCTTTTATCAAGAAATGTCTGCACTCTGTCTTCAGTAGGAATTATATCGAAGTTAAAAAAAAGAATTTTCATTTTAACAATCAGAGTGTCGTTGAAAGTAGCGTAAAACCGAATTCGTAGTGTGCACACAAGGGTAACAATCGCTAAAATCACTAGTAAAACCCCGAGTACAATATATAAAGCAATCAAAAGCTCACCTCATAAATATCGCTTACTCAGCGGTAGCCTGTTCGATAATCTCGCCTACTGTTGCGGTGATAGTGTCATCATCGCCCTCGCTGTTTTCGCCGTCAAAAATAGAAAGCTGACCGTCGTCTTCGAGCGCATTTTCGTCAGGGTTTTCCTGCTTTTGTGGTAGTGGCGGAAGCTCATCGATAGACGAGATAGAGAAACATCTTAAGAAGTTCTCGGTCGTACCGTATAAAAGCGGTCTGCCCGGAAGTTCGAGTCTGCCTTTTTCTTCGATAAGGTCTTTAGTAGTTAAAGAGCCGATAACACCCGAACAGTCAACACCTCTGACCTGTTCGATAAACGATTTTGTAACAGGCTGGTTGTACGCAACAACAGCTAAAACCTCCATCGCAGCCTGTGACAAAGGAACATTTCTCCTTAAGTCCATAGCAGTGCGGATTTGCACAGCAAACTCTTTTTTTGATACCATCTGGTAGCTGTCATCAAGTCGTACAACCGTGATGCCGTGGTCGCTGTTTTCGTACTCGTCGATAATTTCAGTGCACAGCTCCTTAATCACCTTTTCGGTTATCATAAGAGTCTGTGATAATCTGCTTAAAGGGACAGAAGTACCCGACGCAAAAAGTATTGCCTCAATGGCTGACTTATATTCTTCTCTTGTCATTTTCAATCCCTCTCAATCATAGAAACTTTGGCATCGTCGCCGTTACCGTCGATAACGACACGCTTACCTTTTACAAGCTCAAGCACCGCAAGAAAGGTAGCGACGAGCTCGCTTTTTTCTTTGCTTGCTGTGAAAAGCTCTTTGTATGTGACAGTGCGTCCACGCCACAGTTTTCTCATAACGTGAATAATACGCGAACTGACAGAAACGATTTTTTTAGATACAATTCCCGCAAAAGCATCTCTCGGCGGAGGAAGTCTGCGCTTACCTCTACCGACAGCGCCAACGTACGCGTTAGCGATATCTACAGGGGGATGAATGCGGTTATATGTTAAGTCGAACTCAACAGGCGACGGCTCTTTTGTGAATGTATCAAATGACACAAGCGGTGTGAGCATCTTTGCGACCTTACGGCACTCCTGATACTCTAACAGCTGTCCTGTGAGTTCTTTTTTCAGTTCTTCTGCTTCTTCCTCGTATTTCGGTAAAAGCATCACAGACTTAATATACACAAGACGTGACGCCATCTCTAAAAACTCGGAAGCGATATCGAGGTCCGCTTCTTTCATCGCGTTAATCTGCTCCATATACTGAGCGAACAGCTCCTCGATACAGATATCGTAAATATCAATTTTATTTTTAGTGATAAGGCTTAAGAGCAAATCAAGCGGACCTTCAAAGTCCTCAAATTTATACGAAAAAGCCTTTACTTCATCAGCGACTGTTGCGTCCTCGGTTTCGGGCAACAAAAGGCTGTCGATATTCTTATTTTCGTCCATTTCGTGCCCTCCTTTCATTTTAAGTGAGTAAAATTTATGCACTCACTCAGCCGACAATCAGCTTAAACGGCAACGCACATACTGTGTTGATAAATTTCATAATAAGACCCTGTAAAAAGGTAAGTGGTATATCAAGTATACCGACAAAAAGCAGAGCAATCAGAATGATTGAGAAAATCTGCTGGTACTGGTAAATCTTGTACACCCATTTATCAGGTAAAAACGCAAACAAGATTTTCGAGCCGTCGAGCGGTGGTATAGGCAAAAGGTTAAACACCGCAAGCGAGCAGTTAATCGAGATGTAGTACGCTAAAAACAAGGTCACGTACTCACCGACTAAAGTTACATTAAAAGCAGGTGCTAAATAAACAATGCCGTAGAAAATAAATCCGCCGAGAATTCCTGCGACGATATTAGCAAGCGGACCTGCGATAGATACAATCGCCATACCCCACTTCGGACTTTTAAAGTTACGAGGGTCAACAGGTACAGGTTTAGCCCAACCAAAACCGAAAAGCAGCAAGCACAGCGCACCCATATAGTCGATGTGGGACATTGGGTTTAAGGAAAGTCGTCCGCGATACTTAATCGCTTTGTCACCTAAAAGAGAAGCGACCCACGCGTGTGCCCACTCGTGAAACGGAAGCACAAGAAAAATAACCATAAGGATGGCACAAAGGTGTATCACAAGGCCGAGAAAATCCCCCTGACCACGCATTATATTAAATAGTTCACTAACCAAAGAACAAACCTCCGAAACGGCAAACTGCCACTTATAATTAGACATCATATATTATACAACAATACCCATAAAAAAACAAGTAAAAAAGAAATTTGAAAAAAGGCTTGCATTTTCTTTTCATTTCTGTTATTATGGACAAGTTAACAAAGCATTTTGTAATAACTGCAAGGAGGTGCAACAAATGGCAAAATGTGATTTCTGTGGTAAGGATGTTAAATTCGGCATCAAGGTTTCTCACTCACACAGACGTTCTAACAGAACATGGAAACCAAACGTTCAGCGCGTAAAAGCTATTGTAGATGGTTCTCCTAAGAGAGTACACGCTTGCACTCGTTGCTTACGTTCAGGTAAGGTTCAGCGCGCAATCTAATCAAGTTTTGAAACTTAAGTCCTCACGCTTTTGTGGGGACTTTTTTCTTTTTGTAACACAAAATAGCGCAAACAAAAACGGCGAAGCTCACGCTCCGCCGTATTTTTATTAAGTTTATTTCAGTAAATCTTTGCAAATCTGACGAGCTATGTAAAGCACTACTAAAACCACTAAGATAATAATTGTCGCCGAAAAATACGGTTCAAAAAAGTAATATGTAGTTGCTGAATAATTTCTCGCTGCTCCTACTAAACCGGAAACTCCTATCATAAATGTGCTTGCAAAACACCATTTCATCATATCCGCCACTAAACCGATACCATTGACAACGATGTTTTTACAAAGAGAATCCCGTCCATCATAGCGATACGCCATATATCCCAAGAAACATAGCGAAAGACCTGCGCTGGAAATAAAAACAGGATTTACCGCATACTGCATTGTGAGCAACTGAGGGAAAACATAATATATCATCGGCAGTATGAGTAACGGGCACAGTCCTTCTGTAATAACAGACACATATCTAAAGACCTTAGGCAAAGCAGTTTTACGGGTAAAGTGCATAAGTAGTGTCAGACCAATACCAACAATCAGCGGTAATATCACCGCCAGAGCAGTAATCAGTAAGTCCGTTCCCAAGCCTTTAATTAATGATGGAAAAAGTTCTCGCTCTGTCATAAATTCATCCCCTATTATACTTTCATTCTACTTCTTTTGCGAGTTTTCTCTGAAGCACACTTACATTCTAGCACACAAAGTAGCTCAAAAACAGAGTAAAAATCGCCAAAAAACAGGTCGCTATTTTGTGCACTGTGACATCAAAAAAGCCCCCCAAAACGGGAGGCTTTTGCTTTACTGATAACGCTATATTTACTCGCCGATTTTAGCAAGTTTCTGCTGAATCTTTGTTGCGTCCATTACATCAACAGACTTGTCACGGTCAAAGTCTGCAACATAGAAATTCTTAAGTTCTGAGAGCTGTGCTTTGATACGCTGGATTTCGGTTGCGTCCATAATAGTGATATTTCCGTCTTCGTTTACGTCACCGATGAGCTTTCCGTATTTTGTAGTACAGAAAACTTCTCTTAACCCCTCGTACTGCTCAAGGGTTTCGTTGCTTACAGGTACGAATTTATCTTCTTTTTTGTCGTACACGCAGTATGGAACTCTAAACGGCTCGTGGATATAAACGGTACTGTAGACGATATCGCCGATTATGTAATTATCAGGTATCGGATTCTCGATAGGCTCTACAGCTACTGACTGCGCAACATTTATAAGTGCCCAATCGTAATTACCATTTGAGTCAGAATTGTGGAAATAAAGCTCCTCGTAAATCATCGGCTCAGGCTCGCCGTACTCTTCTACGAATCTATCAAAAATATTAACTACAGGGATATCGCCCGGCTCGTCGTCAGGGTACACAACGTAGTTAAGCTCTGCGACATATCTGCCGTCACTTATGCTGTTAAGCGCCTGTGCCACATTACGGGTGTTGTCGTGGTCGTGTTTATCGAGTGTGAGGATGTACACACCGATATGTGAGAGGTGGTCGTCAATCTCAATTACGCCGAAAACAGCGAATTTCTCGAGTGTGACCTCGAAGCTCTTATCATTTACATAAAGCAGTATGCAGTCGTCCTCGAAGTCGTTTTCGAATTTCTCAACACCTTCTACGGCTGACGCATTAACAAGCGATACAGACGCAAGAGAAAGCATCATAACTAACACGAGAAATAAGCTTACTAATTTTTTCATAAAATCGCCTCCTGACTAGGTTTTTTCTATTTTGGAATTAAAATTAAATTCCTTTCACTAATAAAACGCTTGAGAAGTACAAAGTGTGACAAGCTTTTTTAAAAATTTTTTATCGGTAGATTTTATCACACGACTAACGAGTCGTAATATACAAAAAACGGCAGGACTACCAAAACAGTAGTTCTGCCGTTTAGTTCTTATAAAGAATATTGTGGTCAGCGATTAAATCTCAACGCACTCTGCTTTAAGACCTTCTGGGAGGTCTGCTTCAGCAGCAGAAATGAGCATTGTGATGTTAGCCTGAGCTTCTTCTGAAAGAGCGTCGAGCATCTCAACGAATGAAGCGATGCCGTCAACGCCTTCTTCACAAATCTTGAAAGTAGAATCAACGAAAATGTCAGTAACGTCGTAGTTACCAGCACAGATACCGCTGATAAAACCTAAAAGCATGTTGTAGCCTTTAATACCGTAAACGTCTGTATCGATAAGTCTTGCTTTGTGAGTTACGTCGTATGTAAGCTTAGCGCCTTTCTCGATAACAACAACGTTGCCCTGAGATTTAGCGACTGCCTCGTTAGCAAGCTGGATGAGTTTCTTTGTTTTGCCTGAGCCTTTTTTACCAATAATTAATGTTACCATAATTATATAGCCTCCTGTGTTTATTTTTAAGATGGATTACTGTAATCTTTTCTCGAGTTCTGCCTTAGCGTCCTCATAACCAGGTTTGCCAAGAAGCGCAAACATATTCTTCTTGTAGCTTTCTACGCCCGGCTGGTTAAACGGATTAACACCGAGAATGTAACCGGAGATAGCACAAGCCTTCTCGAAGAAGTACACGAGGTAACCGAGCTCGTATTCGCTCATTTCAGCAACGTTTAAAACAACGTTTGGAACGCCACCGTCGTTGTGAGCGAGAACTGTGCCCTCGAATGCTTTTCTGTTGACAAAGTCCATTGTCTTACCACTAAGGAAGTTAAGACCATCTACGTTTTCTTCGTCTGTGCCTAAAGTGATTTCCTTCTTGCACTTATCAAAGAGAACAACTGTCTCAAAGAGATTACGTCTTCCGTCCTGAATATACTGACCCATAGAGTGTAAGTCTGTAGAGAAGATTACACTTGCAGGGAAAATACCTTTGTTATCTTTACCTTCACTTTCGCCGTAGAGCTGCTTGAACCACTCGTTCATCATAGTAAAGCCAGGCTCATAAGAAACGAGCACTTCTGTTGACTTACCCTTACGATAAAGGATGTTACGAATAGCAGCATACTTATAGCAATCGTTTGTGAAGAGATCTTCGTTATCAAATTCGTCCTGAGCAGCTTTCGCACCAGCCATTAAAGCGTCAATGTCAGCGCCACTTACTGCGATTGGAAGAAGACCTACAGCAGTTAAAACTGAGTATCTGCCGCCTACGTTGTCAGGAACAACGAATGTCTCGTAGCCTTCTTTGTCAGCGAGCTGTTTTAAAGTACCCTTTGCTTTGTCAGTTGTACAGTAGATACGCTCCTTAGCGCCTTCTTTACCGTACTTCTTCTCGAGAAGCTCTCTGAATACTCTAAATGCGATAGCAGGTTCTGTAGTAGTACCTGATTTAGAAATCATATTGATGGAAACGTCCTTGCCTTCGCAGATTTCGAGCAACTCAGCTAAAGCTGTGGAGCTGATAGAGTTACCTGCGTAGTAAATCTGAGGAGTGTCCTTGCATAAAGCGTTGTAGTTAGGGGATTTAACAAATTCGATAGCAGCTCTAGCACCGAGGTATGAACCGCCGATACCGATTACTACGAAAATGTCAGTATCCTTCTTAATTTTTTCAGCAGCAGCTTTAATGCGATTAAACTCTTCCTTGTCATAGTCAGTAGGAAGTGTGAGCCAGCCGATAAAGTCGTTGCCTAAACCTTCTCCTGTGTGGAGTGCCTCGTGAGCAGCTTTCACCTGTGGTGCAATACCTACGTATTCTTCCTGACTCACAAAGCCCTGTAAATGTTTATCACTTAGTGTTGTTGGCATTAGTGATCCTCCTTTAAAATTCCGTAAAAGAAGCATAACAACTTATAGTTATACTGTTGGGACTATTATACAATAAATTGAGTTTTTTTGCAAGCGATATTGTAGCAACTTTACCTATTTAATGTAACGATTTTATCGGTGAAATTTTGTGCAATCTGTCATTTTTATTGTTAAGTTTTTCACTTTCACAGTGTAACAAGTGCACAAAACAGCTCTTTAAACACCGCTGAAAAGGTCATTTTCTCGACATTCTCGCACGCTACTATATCAACTTTACTTAAGGTTTTGTCGTCAAGAGTCAGCCAAATCTCCCCTACCTTATCGCCTTTTTTGACCTGTGCTTCTACCGACTCTTTCATTTTCACTTTTTGTGCGACCTTGTCGCCACCACCTTTTTCGAGCACAAGAGCTTTGTTT
The DNA here is from genome assembly GCA_045532065.1 of Ruminococcus sp. Classification (GTDB taxonomy): domain Bacteria; phylum Bacillota; class Clostridia; order Oscillospirales; family Acutalibacteraceae; genus Ruminococcoides. Next base: position 7,965 of record JAZSFG010000086.1, read on the forward strand.
TCGCCACAATTAACTTTTACCGTGCTTTGCATTCCGTTTTCGACCTCAATTTCATTCACTTCGGTCTTGAGATTCGGTTTTACTACCTCGAAATTTGCAAAACCGTAGTTTAAAAGCGTTGCCGCATCTTTAAACCTCGCAGTACCCGTATCAGAGCCGAGCACTACAGCAACTAAATCCATACCGTTGCGATGAGCGGTAGCACTAATACACGAACCTGCCTGTGACGTCGTACCTGTTTTTAGTCCCGTAATTCCGTCGTAGGATTTGAGCAGTTTATTGGTATTCACAATCTGGGTTTCACCATTTCGTAGGTGGTCAATCCAGATTTTTGTGTAATCATAAATCTTTTCATGTTTTAAAAGCTCGGCACTCATCAGCGCAACATCGTACGCACTCGTTATGTGTCCCTCTTCGTCCAAACCGTTACAGTTTTTGAACACTGTGTTCTTCATTCCTAGCTCTTTTGCCCTCTTATTCATAAGGCTAACAAATTCATCCTCACTACCGCACAGATGTTCAGCTAAAGCAACCGCCGCGTCGTTTGCAGACGCTACTGCGGTTGCGTTTATCATTTCGTCAACCGTCATCTCCTCACCCACCTCGAGCCATATATCCGAACCGCCCATACTTTTCGCGTGTTCACTAGTGGTGACTATATCGTCATAAGCGATTTTTTTGTCCTCGATAGCCTCCATAACAAGCAGAAGCGTCATAACCTTTGTGATAGACGCACAAGCCCGCTGTTCGTGAGCATTTTTCTCGTAAAGAATTTTAAGACTCTGTGGTTCTATAAGCACCACAGACGGCGAGCTTATCTCCTCGTCAGACAACGCAAAAGCAGGCAGAGTAGCCGACATCACAACAAGCAGAGTAAAAATCACAGCAAACAATCTTTTTATAAACATAAAAAAGCACCTCTTTCATTACTAAAAAGTATGAAAAAGGTGCGATTTCTATTCTTATTTTAATCGATAAGGCAAACTGCGTGAGCGGATATTCCCTCGCCTTTACCTGTAAAGCCTAAGTGCTCTTCTGTAGTTGCTTTCACGTTAACCTGTGAGATATCTACCTTGCACGCGTACGCGATGTTCTCTCGCATACGCTCAATGTGGTTTTTGAGCTTCGGTGCCTGTGCAATAACGGTCGCGTCGATGTTCACCACCGAGTAACCCTCGTCTTTCAAAAGTCTTACAACTTCTCTTAAAAGCACCATAGAGTCAGCACCCTTGAAATGCTCGTCGGTATCAGGAAAATGGTAGCCGATATCTCTTTTTGCTGCCGCACCGAGCAAAGCATCCATAATCGCGTGGAGCAGTACGTCAGCGTCAGAGTGGCCGAGCAGTCCTTTTGTGTACTCAATCTGCTCACCGCCTAAGATAAGCGGTCTATTTTCAACAAGCTTGTGTACATCGTAGCCGTGTCCTATTCTCATAATCTCACCTCGTATATTTCTTTTAAGGAATTCTATTATAGAATTATAATCGCTTTCTGCTGTCTAAAATCGCCTGTGCAAAAACAAGGTCTTCTTTAGTAGTAAGCTTGATATTCTCGCCATTTGAAATAACTATTTCAACCTTCTCGCCCAGAGCTTCGACCATCGAGCAATCGTCCGTTACTGACAACTTGTTTTCAACTGTGTAGTCAATAGCTCTTCTGTACAGCTCACACTCGAAAACCTGTGGAGTCTGTACCGCACGAAGAGTGTCGCGCACAGGAGTCGACTGTATCACTTCGTTTTTATTTACGACCTTTATTGTATCGGTAACATAAGTACCTAAAGTTGCTGCTTTTGTTTCATAAGCTTTAGTCACAACAGCGGTTATATCACAAACTGTGACCAGTGGTCGTGCGCCGTCGTGAATAGCGTAAAACTGAACGTTTTCGCTACACGCCTGAGTGCCATTTCTGACAGAATCAGCACGGGTTTCTCCGCCACAAACTACAGCTTTTACTTTTTTGAAAGCTTTCGCGATAGGCTCAATCTGCTCTTTGTCCTGCTCTCTGCACACAACGACGATTTCGTCGATAACTTGTGCTTTTTCGAAAGCCTCAAGCGTGTGTGCCAAAACGGGTTTTTCGTCTAAAATAAGAAGCTGTTTCGGAACACTTAAGCCCATACGTGTCGAGTTGCCCGAAGCGGCAATTATAGCACTTGTAAAATATTTCATAATGCACCTATATTTTATCCGCAATACAAAAGTACTGCGGATAAATAAAGAAAGTTATACGTTTTCTAAAGCCTGTGATAAGTCAGCGATGATATCTTCAACATCTTCGATACCTACTGACAGACGAATCATATTAGGCATAATGCCGGCATCTAAAAGCTGCTGGTCGTTTAATTGACGGTGTGTAGTAGAAGCAGGATGAAGCACACATGTACGAGCGTCAGCAACGTGTACAACGATTTTTGCGAGTTTAAGCGCTTCCATCATCTTAGCAGCCTCAGCTTTACCGCCCTTTACACCGAAGGAGATAACACCGCAGGTACCCTGTGGCATATATTTCTTAGCAAGGTCGTAGTACTTATTTGACTTAAGTCCCGGGAAGTTAACCCACTCTACCTTTTCGTTGTTCTCTAAGAACTGTGCAACCTTCATCGCGTTCTCGCAATGGCGAGCCATACGCAGGTGGAGAGTCTCAAGACCGAGGTTGAGTAAGAAAGCGTTCTGTGGGGACATCTGTGTGCCCAAATCACGCATGAGGTGAACTCTAGCTTTTGCGATAAATGCAGCTTTTCCGAAATGCTCTGTGTATGTTACACCGTGGTATGTTTCGTCAGGAGTTGTGAGCATCGGATATTTTCCGTTGTTCCAATTAAAGTTACCGCTGTCAACGATACAACCGCCCAAAGCTACTGCGTGACCGTCCATATACTTAGAAGTAGAATGTACAACGATGTCAGCACCCCACTCGAAAGGTCTGCAGTTAACAGGAGTTGCGAAAGTGTTGTCAACGATGAGCGGACAGCCGTGAGCGTGAGCACACTTAGCGTAAAGCTCTAAATCGCAAACATCGAGTGATGGGTTAGATAAAGTCTCAGTAAATACGGCTCTTGTATTTTCTTTAAAAGCATTATTAAGCTCTTCTTCAGAAGCGGCAGGGTCAACAAAGTCAAACTCGATACCTAAATCACGAAGAGTCTTGTTAAAGAGGTTGAATGTACCGCCGTAGATAGCAGCAGCACAGATAACGTGGTCACCTGTTTTACAGATGTTGGTGATAGAAATAAGGGATGCAGCCTGACCCGCAGAAGTGAGCATTGCGCCAACGCCACCCTCTAAAGCTGCGATTTTCTTTTCAACAGCGTCTAAAGTAGGGTTTGCAAGACGGGTGTAGAAAAATCCGTCTTCTTCAAGGTCGAAGAGCTTGCCCATAGTCTCGGCGCTATCGTAAGCAAAAGTTGTGCTCTGACAAATCGGCACTACGCGTGCCTCACCGTTTTTAGGCTCGTAGCCTGCTTGTACACAAAGAGTATTTATTTTCATAAGTTTAACCTCCGAATAAATTCTTTATAAGTTCCATAACGTAGTCTGTACCGAAAATAACGAGTGCTAAAACGATTATAAACGCGATAGCCGACAGCACCTTTATTGTAGTGCGTTTTTTACGGCTCATCGGCACAGCCTCGTCTGCTTTTAAGCTTTCCTTGTACTTTTCTACGTCAGCTTCAACCTGCTCAACCTTGCTCTCAAGGCTATCATCGCACAGCTCGAGCTGTTTTGCGATTTCGTACGCTTTCGGCAGTGCTGAATACGGCACGAGTATCTCGAGATTTAGAAGTTTAGCGTCATAACCTGTGACAATTTCGTTTGCCACGCCCATCTTTCCGTGCTGTCTTTCGACAAACGGAATCTGAGCATCTCTTAACGCACCGCAAAGCGCGCTACGCTCGACACCGCCGACAACACAAAGCATAACCGGCTCATTAATGTCTTTTATTTCTTTTAAATTCTTATTACAGCTTAAACACACAGAGTCTGTGTCAGCATATAGCTTTTTACAATCGTTACAAAATTTCATTTTTACACCTTCACGCGTAATTTATACAGATAATATATAAATATAACATACATATATTAGCTTTTCAAGAAATACGCAAAATTCTTTTCACAAAAAGCCACAGGAAGAAAGCTCAAACCTCCCTCCTGTGGCATTTATATTTCTAATACAGAATTATATTTACATAAAAATCGGCTGATACTGTTTACCCTCGAGCGCAGAAGCCACACTTTCACAAACCAAATCAAAGTCAGCGACAAGCGAATTCGGCTTTTTCTCGCAGTCGTCCTGTTTCATCGGCACGAAGTAGATATTCTTCGTATTTAAGAGTCGCCCGATATTCTGCGACGATGACGAGAGTGCGTCGTTTGTTGCGACACAAAGCACAACAGGACGCAAAATCCGCAGATGCGACTTTACAGCAAGTGTTACGGGTGTGTCGGTGATGCCGAGGCTGATTTTGCTCAGTGTGTTACCCGTACACGGACACACAAGCATCAGGTCACACAGCTTTTTCGGGCCGACAGGCTCAGCATCAACAAGCGAACTGATGATTTTCTTTCCTGTAATTTCTTCGATTTCTTTTCTGAAGTCCTCGGCTTTTCCAAAGCGCGTGTCGGTGCTCACAGCGTTATACGACATAATCGGAAGTACGTCAAAGCCGTTATCTGTGAGCTTTTTCATCTGCTCAACAGACCTTTTAAAGGTACAAAACGAACCGCACATCGCAAAGCCTATGCTGGTTTTTGACACCTGCCATCCTCCTCAAGCATATTTGTAATCGTGTTTTTTATTATCTGACCTGCGGTTTTCGGAGCGGCTTTTCCCGGAAGCGAAAGCGCGTGAATAGTCGAAATCGAAAGTCGTGACGCACACTCAAAGTCGACTCCTCCGGGGATTGACGCTAAATCTATTAAAAGAGCGTCTTTTGCGATATGAGAAAGCACTTTTTTATCAAAAACAAGTGCAGGCACAGTATTGAAAATTATATCAAAAGGCGATAATTCGCACAGGTTTTCCGTCTTTACAGCCGTGCAGTTTTTTGTGCTGATAAACGCTAAATCCTCCTGCTTTCGTGCGGACACAGTAACGTCTGCGTTAAGCGCACACAGCTTCTCGGAAAGAATCTTTCCGATTCTGCCGTAACCGCACACTAAACACCTGCTGTGAGATATAACCCCCTCGAATTCGCGCATTGCAATTTCTATAGCACCTTCGGCTGTAAGAAGGGCATTCATTATCGCGAATTCTTCTCTTAAAGAATAATCGAGTACATTTTCATCGTTAAGCTGTGGTGCAATACTGAGCAATTTTTCGCTCTGACCGCAGAAGATTTTCTTTTTGCGAAAAGCTGACAAGAGCTCAGGTGTCAGCTTTATTTTTTCGGTTGAAAACGGAGCATTTATATGAGAGTTTTTCACACACGGCAGAGGTAGCACGATTATCTCGCTGTTAAGTGCCGCACTAAACGGGTCAGTAATCACAAACTCCCCATCGCTTTTCAGCTTATCAAAACCGCCTAAAGTAACTTTATATCCATCGTCTAAAAACTCTTTGGCGCAGTAAAGTTGTCTTTTGTCACCGCCGATGAGAGCTATTGAGTTGTACATACATATCACCTCAAAAAAACACTTCACCATATTTTATGTATCAAAAAATTATTTGGTGCAAAAAAACAGACAGGAGTTTTACCTCCTGCCTGCTTCAAAATTTTCTTACTGGCAACCTTTACAGCTGTCTTTACACATAAAGCTTGCGCAGTCTGTACACTCAACCTTAGTCGGATTAGACTCGTGAGTTGATACATTAATGCTCTCGAGTGAGCAGTAGTTTTCCATATCGTTGTGGAATTTACAGTTGTTTACTGTGCAGTGGATACTGCGGTTTGCGTAAGTGTTGTCCATTTTATTCACCTCGTTATGATTTTGGCATTCGCCGTATTTAGTGTGAGTTTCTCACTCGCTTTTATGCGTAACAAATCGTAAATTTTTAAATAACATATAGTGAGGTGATAAAATGAAAATCGTGTTTTTTGTTATACTTTCTTTTCTCGCAATTATAGGCGCAGCGCACATAGTTTTTGAGATAATATACCGATTTTTTAAAATTAAAGACGATAATGCGTTTTTAGTTTTAATTCCGAAGAAGAATATTGTCGACCCTGAATTTTTCGTCAGAAGCGCAGTAGCAAAAGTAAAAAAACTCGGCAAAGACTCAGTACTTCCGATACTGTGCATAAACGACTACTTAAATGAAACGCAAAAGCACGAGTTGGAAGTAATAGCAAAAGACTACTCGTTTGTAAAAGTAATAAACACAAAAAAGTTAAAAGAAAAAGCAGGGCGCTGAAAGCCCTGCTTATTTTTTATTATATTTTACTGTTTTTTACGGATAAGAATGAGCAAAGTTCTAAACTCTGCGGTTTGTTAATTTGTGTGTAAAAAAGTGCAGAAAAACCGCCTTTATACAAAGCAGATTTTAAAAAACATACATATTTAAAAAATTTTTATTTTTTATGTAACAAAATGACGTTTTGAAACGTTTTATTATAAAGGGGTAATACTGAAAAATCATCCTAACATATTACCCAAAGAAACACATAATTCTTTGGGTAGTAAGTCAATTGAATTATATATATTAAATATATATAATTTTAGTAGGAGATATTGTAGTGTTTAAAACATCAAAAATAATGAACAGGAAATGATATTATGAAAAAGACAGTATGTATTCTTATTACAATCGCAATGCTGATATCTGTTTTAGCCTTGCCTGTATCCGCAAAGGTATCTATATACAGAGATATTCCTGAAACAGAATATAAATATCAGGATAAAGTTAAGGAATATATTGGCGGATATGACACAGGTGGTTATCGTGAATTCTGTTATTATAGCGATGAGAGCCAGGAAGAACCTGATTGGGTTTTGATAGTATGTCAACCTATGCCTGAACCTTGGGAAGCGAAATATGGTGTATTAGTAAACGACCGCGTTCTCTGGACAACTGCAGGTTCTGGATTTTCACTAATCAGATCAGGCTTTACTGTATATATACCAAAAACAGAAACATTCATTGACCTTTTTACTTCTACTGTACCTGAAGAAGTCGGAGG
>JAZSFG010000112.1:0-31584 GCA_045532065.1 Ruminococcus sp.
TTACCTTCGTATGTGTTGTCGTTAGGATAAAGAACCTTTGAGATGTTCTCTGCGTCGTTCTTTGACTTAACTGACTGGTCGTACTGACCGTTGTTGAATGCGATGAAGTCGAATTCTTCAACAGGCTCAGCCTGCCATAATCTTAATGTGTTGATGTTCTTTGTGCCGTAGCCGACAATTGCCATATCGTATGGTACAGCAACAACAGAAGAATCAGCATACTTAACAACAACAGCTTCGTCTAAGCGACGAACGCACCATGGATCTTCGAATTTCTGCCAGTTATCAGCAACTTCTACCTGGTAGCCGTCCTCGATAAGCTGTTTGAACAAACCGTACTTGTAACGGATGCCGTAGCCATCGAGTGGAACTTCCTGTGTAGCAGCAGAGTCAAGGAAGCAAGCAGCAAGACGACCGAGACCGCCGTTACCGAGAGCCATATCCTCAACATCTTCGAAAGAGTTGATGTCCATGCCCTTGCTCTTAAGTAAATCCTTAACTTCGTCAAGAATACCTAAGCAGTAGAGGTTGTTGTACATCATTCTACCCATAAGAAATTCAGCAGAGAAGTAGTAAGCTCTTCTAGCGTTAGCGTGCTTTTTCTTACTCTTCTGCCAGTTGTCAGCGAGTTCGCTCATGATAGCTTTACCAAGTACGTAATGAAGCTGTTCTAAAGTTAATTCCTTCGGCTTCTTACAGTATTCGCTTTTAGCGATAGTGGTAAGCTGTTCCATTGTAATACCCATTTTAGTTCTCCTCCAGTCTTGAGTGTGTCTGTGCTAAATTATATAGTTTTTCTGATAATTCCTTAGTAAGCATTAAAGGATTAACTCTCCATGTCCAGTTACCGCCGAGTGTAGACGGAATATTGATTCTAGCCTCAGAGCCTAAGCCTAAAACGTCCTGTAACTGAACGATACAATAGTCAGCAACACTTGAGTAACAAGTCTCAACAATCTTCCAGCAGAAATCATCGTCTTCACCGATATTACAGTACTGCTTTGCAAAGTCGATTTCTGCCTGTGGAGCAGTAGAAAGCCAACCATTTACTGTGTCGTTATCGTGAGTACCTGTATATACTACGCAGTTAGATGTGTATCTGTGTGGTAAGAAGTCGTTGTCCCAACCATCACCGAAACCAAATGTGAGTACTTTCATACCAGGGTATCCTGAGTCAGAAAGGAGCTGCTTAACGCTGTCGAAAAGCTCACCTAAGTCTTCAGCAACAATCGGAATATCGCCTAAAGCACCCTTGAGTGTGTTGAAGAAGTCCATACCAGGACCGATTTTCCACTCACCGCCGATAGCATTCTCAGCAGGATAAGGGATAGCGTAATATGTGTCAAAAGCACGGAAGTGGTCGATACGAGTGATGTCAAAAAGCTTTGAAGCAGCTTCAACACGCTTAATCCACCACTCATAGCCTGTGCTCTTTAAGTACTCCCAATCGTACAGAGGGTTACCCCACAGCTGACCTGTCTCGGAGAAATAATCCGGTGGACAACCGGCAACACATACAGGCTCGCGGTTTTCGTCAAGCCAGAAGATGTCAGGGTTTGCCCATGTATCAGCACTGTCCATAGCAACGTAGATAGGCATATCACCTAAAATCTTGATGCCCAGAGAGTTAACGTAAGCTCTGAAATCCTCCCACTGTGTGTAGAATTCAAACTGAACCCACTTGAAGAAGTCGATGTCTTCTCTGTATTTGCGCTCGTACTTTTTGATAGCTGCTTCTTTTCTGAGCTTGATATCTTCGTCAGGCCACTGTGTCCAAGCCTGCATATCGAAGCTCTTCTTTACAGCCATGTAAAGAGCGTAGTCTTTAATCCATGAAGCGTTCTTACGCTTAAATGAGTTAAACGCTTTCTGGTCTTCTTTTTCTTTGTAGTTTGTGTACGCGATACGTAACACTTCAAAACGGCTGTTGTAGATTTTCTCGTAATCTACATAACCCTCGTCACTGCCCCAATCGTACTTTTTGAGTTGTGCCTTAGTTAAAAGCTTCTGTGAAACGAGAGTATCAAGGTCAATCATATACGGGTTACCCGCATAAATAGAGAAAGACTGATACGGTGAATCACCGTAGCTTGTCGGTCCTACCGGCAGAATCTGCCAAATGGTCTGACCTGATGCTTTAAGAAAGTCAGCAAACTTTCTTGCTTCTTTACCGATAGTTCCGATGCCGTACGGGGAACTAAGCGATGTAATAGGCATGAGTATTCCGGCAACTCTGGCCATAAAATCAACTCCTGTCATTAAATATTTTAATAATTTTTATAAAAATCTTAAGATGTTCTACCCCATAGTAAAACATACAGCATTATATTACCATACAAAGGCACAAAAAACAATAGTTTTTGCTACATTTCGTAAATTTCGCAAAGGGCATAAAAAAGTGCACAAGATGCTGCTAATTCTCGTATTCGGCTACGTTGTGGGTCTCTGCCTTCAGACAACAATACCTTGTGTGCTATAAGCCCTTTTTCGGTACTCACGCCGATATAAACAAGACCGACAGGCTTGTACTGCGAACCGCCCATCGGGCCTGCAATACCAGTTGTCGAAATACCTATGTCAGCATTTGATAGGAGTCTGACTCCTCTAGCCATCTCCATCGCGGTTTTTTCGCTTACTGCGCCGTAAGTGGACAAGGTCTCTTCTTTAACACTAAGCACCTTGTTTTTTATGTGATTTGCGTATGAACACACGCCCAAATCGAACACAGCAGACGAACCGCTCACGTCGGTTATCTTCTTAGATATAAGACCGCCCGTACAACTCTCGGCTGTTGCGATTTTGAGCGATTTTTTGTTTAATGCTTCAACAACAAGTGTACTCAGATCATCTATGTTAATATTCTCTTTTTCCAAAAGCTCTAAAAATTCCTGTGCTTTCATAAAAACCTCCTTTATTGCAAATGAAAAAGTAAGTATCATTGACAATATACTACCATTTATCCGAAAATATTGCAATCTTACTCGTTATCTGTTATTATTTTTTTAACATATTCACGGGAGGAAACACATGGCTTGGTTTTTTACTAACGAAATCGTTGGCAACAGTCATTCAATAACGGGCGAAGACGCAAAACATATCTCAAAGTCGCTTCGAATGAAAGCAGGAGAAAAGCTCACTTTGTGTACAGAAGATGGTCGTCGTCACGAGTGCGAAATCACTGATTTCACAACTGATACAGTAAACGTAAAAGTGATTTCTTCCACTATTTGTGAGCAGGAGCCGAGCATAAAAATCACGCTGTTTATGGCTCTGACAAAAGGCGATAAAATGGACGATATCGTCCAGAAATCCGTTGAACTCGGTGTATATGAAATCATCCCTGTGCTAACCGCTCGCTGTATTTCCCGACCTGATGAAAAACAGAGGAAGAAAAAGGTGCAAAGATGGCAGAAAATCGCAGACAATGCTGCTTCACAATCACGTCGAGGCATTATCCCGCAGGTCAGGGATTGCATAAATCTTAACACTGCAGCTACTATGCTCAAAGACTTCGAGTCTGCTGTTGTTTTTTACGAGTGTGGTGGTCAAAAGCTTCGTGATACAGTTTCTGAAGGCACAAAGACTCTCGCGATGTTTGTCGGAAGTGAGGGCGGATTCGAAGAAAGCGAAGTAAAGCTTTTAACTGACAACGGTTCAACCGCACTCACACTCGGAACTCGCATTTTGCGTGCACAGACAGCGCCGATTGCGGGTATCACAGCTGTGATGTATCAGACGAAAAACTTGGAATAACGGAGGCTTAATATGATAGGAATTATATGCGCTCTCTCGATTGAGGTAGAGGGGTTAACCAAACTTTTAGAAAACAAAAAAGAAGAAACATTTGCTAAAATGAAGTACGTATCGGGCACTATAAACGGCAAAGAAGTTGTTATGACCGAGTGCGGTATCGGCAAGGTTAATGCCGCTATGAGTACACAGGTTATGATTGATAAATACAGTCCTGACGTTATTATCAACTCAGGCATCGCAGGCTCCATTTCAAGAAAGCTTAAAATCGGCGACATCGTTATCTCCAAAGACTGCGTACAGCACGATTTTGACGGAACACAGATGGGTGATCCGAAAGGCCTTATTCAATACAACGACGAGACAAGACTCGATATTCCTGTCAGCAAAACTATAGCCGATAAACTCTTCAAAGCGTGTGAAAATTTAGAAAACACCAACGTTATGATTGGAAGAATCGCAACAGGTGATATCTTCGTAGCGCACAAAGAAATGAGACAGAGTATCGCTGACGAGTTCTCTGCACTTGCGTGCGAAATGGAAGGTGGAGCTGTCGCTCAGGTTTGCTATCGAAACTCGGTTGAGTGTGCTATTTTGCGTTGTATTTCTGACGACTTTGACGAGAACCAGTTTATGGACTTTATGGAATTCAGAGTGCTTGCTGCAGACAAGTCAATTGCGGCTATCAAGAATTTCCTTGAGATGTGCTGATTTTTCAACGGGTACAAACGAAAGACGCACAACCGTCCCCTGTACATAAAGGATAATTGTCCACAGTTTAAACCACCGATGAACAAAGCTTTCACGCACGGTTATTGCGCTGATTTTATTTACGTAAATAAGGTGCCTTCTCTTAAAGAGGGCGCCTTTTTTTATTATTATCACTCCATCGCAAATAGAGTACCTGTAGTGTCTGAAAAACAGCACTATATACACATACGAAGATGCAAGTGCGACAATAATAACCGCTACTGTCACTACGATAATATCATCTCTGTGTAGTCCGAAAAACGTGACCGTTCCTTGTATAGCGCTCATTGCGGCTGCGTAAATACCCATGACCGCTTTTGCTTTTTTCGGCAATTCTTCCATTAACATCACCGAAAGTATTATTAACAAAAACAGCCTCCTTTAGACAAGGAGGCTGTAAACGTTTTTACTATTATTTTACTGAGAGATTATCCTCAATTACATTAACTGCATTTTCGAAATAGTCGCCGACAAACAGCTCGATTGAACCTGTATCAACGCACTTCGCAAGTGACGGGTCCATAGGAACTTTTGCGAGCACCTGAGTACCGAAATCAGCAGCGATTTCATCAATGTGACTATCGCCGAAAATCTTGTGCTGAGCCTTACACTCTTTGCACTCAAAGTAGCTCATGTTCTCAACAACGCCGAGCACAGGAACATTCATCATATCAGCCATCTTTATAGCTTTAGCAACAATCATCGAAACAAGCTCCTGAGGAGATGTAACGACAACAATACCATCAAGCGGAAGTGACTGAAAAACAGTGAGAGGCACGTCACCTGTTCCCGGAGGCATATCAACAAACATATAGTCAACATCTTTCCAGATAACGTCGCTCCAGAACTGCTTTACTGTACCTGCGATAACAGGGCCACGCCATACTACAGGGTCTGTGTCATTTTCTAAAAGCAGGTTGATTGACATAATGTCGATACCTGTCTTTGTTGTACGTGGTAAAATACCGAATTCATTACCTAAAGCCTTCTCTTTAATACCGAAAGCCTTCGGAATAGACGGGCCTGTGATATCAGCGTCGAGCACTGCGGTTTTGTAGCCACGGCGGTTAAGCTCAACAGCTAAAGCGGAAGTAACAAGACTCTTACCAACACCACCTTTACCCGATACGATACCGATGACCTTTTTTACTGAGCTCATCGCGTTTAATTTTTCGATTAAGTCCTGTGGAGCTGTACGTGAAGCACAGTTTTCACCACATGAAGAACAATCGTGTGTGCATCCCATTAACAATTACCTCTTTTCAAAATATCGGGGACGAACATCAGCCCGTCCCCACAATACTATAATTTAATTATTCAGCTTTCATTATTCAGCTTCTGCGCCATCTATAGCCTCGAGCTCTTTTACATCCTGCTCATCAGCTACTTCGTCAGAAACTTCTTCTGTTTCTTCAACTTCTTCGAGTGAAGAAAGCTCCTGTGCGATACCGCCCTCTACAACTTCATTTTGTTCTTCTTCCTCAGCCTCTTCGATAAGCTCAAAGCCGGAAAGGAAAGCAAACGGAATACCATAACCTAAAGCGATAGCAGCGAGCATCCACACAGCTTCAGCATCAACAAGATAGTTGTGAAGTGGGAAAGCAGGAAGTAAAGCTGCTAAGATGATAAGAAGTGCAGGAAGGTCGAGCACTAATAAAACGATAGGTGAAAAACGCTTTACTGGAATACCTTCGCCAACTCTTGTCGCATAGAAAACGATAAGACCGAAAAGCAGGAAAACACCTGCGCTGATAAGGTTACCTACGCCCTCTTTCATATTGCTTGTGAGAGTTGTGAAGAAGTATGCGCAAATGATGTAACCGATTACTAAGAATGCCGAGAAGAACAAATTGAGCTTCTCTCTGCTTGATTTTTTCATAGGAATTCCTCCGAAATTAAGTAATATTTATCTAAGCTTTGTGAAAATCACTTCGCTTTTGCTACTATACAGTACCAACCGTTGTCAAAGATTTCGTCTTCGATAGTAAAATCGTCTTTGAGTGCTTCTTCGACATCAGAAAGTCTGGTGTCAATAATACCGCTCATAATATATACAGTATCATCACTCATAAACTCTTTTACGCCTTTTGACAAGAATATTATAGCATCTGCTACGATATTTGCAACAATAATATCGTATTTACCCTCTACTTTTTCGGTGAGGTCACCGCACACTACAGAAAACTTGTCCTCTACTTTATTAACCACAGCATTTTCTTTTGCGGTACGTACAGCCATCGGGTCAATGTCAACACCGAAAGCACTTTTTGCACCGAGCAAGATTGATGCAATACCTAAGATACCTGAACCACAACCGACATCGAGTACAGTTGAGCCATCCTCAACATGCTTTTCAAGAGTAGAAAGGCACAGACGAGTTGTCTCGTGTTTACCTGTGCCAAAAGCAAGACCAGGGTCGATATCAAGTACAATTCTGCCGTTTGTATCGTCTAAATCGTACCAACTAGGACAGATAAGGAGCTTCTCGCCCACTTCTGTAGGCTTGAAATACTTGCGCCAGTTATTGAGCCAATCGTCTTCTTCGCACTTTTCTTCTTCGATTTTATGCTCGATTCCCTCGGCTAAGTAGCGCTCTGTCAGAAAAGCGATAGCTTCCTGAGGGCTTTCTTCAGGATCGATGTAGATATGGATTTTTGCTACATCTCTGTCTTTTTTGAGTAAATCTTCATCAATTAAATCGACGTGTGCGATTTCCTGTACTCCCTGTTCGAGGTCAGTATAATCCTCAATATAGATTCCGTACGGTACGGTCATATTCGCAATATCGCCCGCAAGATCAACATCCTGCGGTTTAACGATAATCGTAATTTGTGTCCATTCCATAAGAACAGTCCTTTCAAAATTCATGTATTACATATAATATACCATTTCGTTTGAATTTTCAATGCAAAAAATAAACCTCTCGACGAAGTTTTAATCTTTTTCGAATATTTTTTAATGTTTTACGATAAAAAAGTATTGACAAACATAAAAACGTGTGTTATAGTATCACCATCGTAACGCGTTAGGAAAACTAAAAAACAAAAAATGAGTTAACCGCAAAGACGGTAAAACGGAGGTAAAAAATGAAAAAAGGACTTAATATCGTATTATCAATTATTTCAAAAATTGCAGAAGTTATAGCCTGGATCGGTGCAGGCGCAGGTTTAATAAGCTTCATTGGCACACTTGTAGACAAGAGTATTATCTCTGAGATTATTTCAGAAGATGGCTCTATGCTTTTTGGTATCGGCTTTGATGTAAATGCACTTACTACAACAGGTGACATCAACTATTTCGCCGTAACAATGTACTTCATCGGCATCTCACTCGCTCTTGTATTAATGGCACTTATTTTCCGCAATATCAACATCATCTTACGTACAATGCTCGGTAAGTACAAACACGCAAGAAGCACTTCACCATTCCAAAAAGATGTTGTAAGACGTGTTCGTGAAATCGGTATCTTGTCAATCGCAATGCCGATTATCGGATTTATAACCACAACAATCATTCAGATTGTATCGTTAATCAAAGATATGCCTGTTGAAGTTTCTGCATCTTTCGATGGCGTTATCATCGGTCTTGTATGCCTATGCTTGACACAGATTTTCTCTTACGGCGCACAGCTCGAAGAGGAAGTCGACGGACTTTTATAATCGGAGGAATATATGGGAAAAATTGTTTTAAGACTTGACAGAATGATGGTTGAAAGAAAGATGTCACTTAATGAACTCGCAGAAAAAGTCGGCATCTCAAATGTAAATCTCTCAAAAATTAAAAACAACAAGGTAACGGCTATTCGTTTCCAGACCCTCGCTTCAATTTGTGAAGCACTACAGTGTGAAGCAGGTGACATTCTCGAATACAGCGAAGAAGAATAAAATAAAAACAGCGGCGGAGAAATTCGTCGCTGTTTTATATTTTAGAACAAATCTTTAAGTTTTTGTTTAAACGTCTTGCGTTTTGCGTAGTTTTTATCACTACTTGTTTTATCAAACTCTCGGATGATTTCCTTTTGCTTTGAGCTTAAGTTCTTCGGTACTTCGATTACAATCTTTACGTACTGGTCACCCTTAGATTTCGAGTGAAGATGCTGTATACCCTTGCCCTTAAGCTTAAAAATATCGTTTGGCTGTGTGCCTTCGTGGAGGTTATAGCTGACTTTGCCGTAAAGCGTAGGTACAGTAACCTCACCACCAAGTGCCGCCTGAGCAAAAGTAATCGGAAGCTCGCACCAAACATCGTCTCCTCTACGTTCAAAAACAGGATGAGGACGAACACCGACATAAACATGTAAGTCGCCTGACGGGCCACCGTTTGTGCCTGAGTTACCATGGCCAGAAACATTTAATACCTGCTCATCGGAAATACCCGCAGGAATGTTGATTTCTACCGACTTCTTCTTTCGTGTTTTACCTGCGCCGTTACATGCACGACATGGCTTTTCGATGATTTTACCCTGACCTTTACATGTATCACAAGCGCGGGAAGTCTGGACAACACCGAAAGGTGTACGCTGATTAACGGTTACCTGACCACGACCGCCACAAGTAGGACAGGTCTTAGGCTGAGTGCCAGCAGCTGCACCTGTACCGTGGCATTCGCTACAGTTAGTAACAGCCTGATATTCAACCGTCTTTTTACAGCCCATAGCAGCCTCTTCAAAAGAGATGTACACTGTTGTTTCAACGTCGCCACCTCTTCGAGGTGCGTTCGGATTAGCCGAGCGTCTGCCCGAAAAACCGCCGAAACCGCCGAAAACAGAGCTAAAAATATCGGAAAAGTCGATGTCCTGAGAGAACGGAGAACCGTACGCTCCACCGCCTGCGCCGTAGTTCGGATCAACGCCTGCGTGACCGTACTGATCGTATCTCTGCTTCTTGTCTTTATCAGACAGAACCTCGTACGCTTCGTTTACCTCTTTGAACTTTGCTTCAGCTTCTGCGTCACCCGGATGAAGGTCAGGATGATACTTTTTCGCCGACTGTCTGTATGCTTTTTTTATTTCATCGTCTGAGGCACCTTTGTTAATACCCAAGACTTCGTAGTAATCTCTTTTATCTGCCAAAAGGGTTCACCTGCTTTATGACTCATTCTATACACACAAACAGGTGGCTCGGAAAACCGAGTCACCGCCTGTGGTATATTGTAAAACTTAATTTTTATTACTCAACGTCTGTGTAATCAGCGTCGTATACGTTAGGATCAGCGTTTGCGCCCTGTGTTGGGTCTGCGCCCATTGGGTCAGCACCGCCCTGTGCCTGCTGCTGAGCTGCTGCAGCCTGATAGAGTTTAGCGCCGATTTCCTGTAAAGACTTCATAAGGTCGTCTTTTGCTGTTTTGATGGCCTCGATGTCGCCGCCCTCGATAGCGCTCTTTGTAGCAGCTACCTTAGAGTTGATTGTCTCTTTGTCAGCTTCCTCGAGTTTGTCGCCGTTGTCAGTAACGAGTTTTTCTGCCTGGTATGCTACCTGCTCAGCCTCGTTCTTGATGTCAACTTCTTCTCTTCTCTTCTTATCTTCAGCCGCGAACTGTTCAGCTTCTTTAACAGCCTTGTCGATGTCGTCCTTACTCATATTTGAAGATGAGTGGATTGTAATCTTCTGCTCTGCACCTGTGCCGAGGTCTTTAGCAGATACGTTAACGATACCATTAGCGTCGATGTCGAAAGTAACCTCAATCTGTGGAATGCCACGTGGAGCCATGGCGATACCAGTGAGAGCGAAAAGACCGAGCTGTTTGTTATCTCTAGCAAATTCACGCTCACCCTGAAGAACGTTAATCTCAACCTGTGTCTGGTTATCAGCAGCAGTAGAGAAAATCTGGCTCTTCTTTGTAGGGATTGTTGTGTTTCTGTCGATAATCTTTGTCATGATACCGCCCATAGTCTCAACACCGAGAGAAAGAGGAGTAACGTCTAAGAGTAAGAGGCCGTCAACCTCGCCGCCTAAAACACCAGCCTGAATACATGCGCCGATAGCAACACACTCGTCAGGGTTGATGCCCTTGAATGGCTCTTTGCCGATGAGTGCTTTTACAGCATCCTGAACTGCAGGAATACGGGATGAACCACCAACCATTAATACCTTGTCGATTTCTGAAATCTGAAGACCTGAGTCTGAAAGAGCTGTACGAACAGGGCCCATTGTCTTCTCAACTAAATCTGCAGTGAGCTCGTTAAACTTAGCTCTTGTGAGTGTGAGGTCTAAGTGCTTAGGACCTGTAGCGTCTGCTGTGATAAACGGAAGGTTGATGTTAGATGTTGTAACACCTGAAAGCTCGATTTTTGACTTCTCTGCAGCTTCCTTTAATCTCTGCATTGCCATCTTATCAGATGTAAGGTCAACGCCTGTTTCAGCCTTGAATTCTCTTACCATCCAGTCGATGATTCTCTGGTCAAAGTCATCACCGCCGAGACGGTTGTTACCTGCAGTAGCTAAAACTTCCTGTACACCGTCGCCAATTTCGATGATAGATACGTCGAATGTACCGCCACCTAAGTCGTATACCATAACCTTCTGGTCGTTTTCTTTATCGATACCGTATGAAAGAGCAGCAGCTGTAGGCTCGTTGATGATACGCTTAACGTCTAAGCCTGCGATTCTACCTGCGTCCTTTGTAGCCTGACGCTGTGCGTCTGTAAAGTAAGCAGGAACTGTGATAACTGCTGATGTAACAGCCTCACCGAGATATGCTTCTGCGTCAGCCTTGAGCTTCTGTAAAATCATAGCAGAAATTTCCTGTGGTGTGTAAGACTTGTCGTCTACGTTTACTTTGTAGTTTGTACCCATCTCTCTTTTGATAGAAGAGATTGTTCTGTCTGGGTTTGTGATAGCCTGACGCTTTGCAACCTGACCTACGAGTCTCTCGCCTGTCTTAGAAAAAGCTACTACTGATGGTGTTGTTCTAGCGCCTTCTGCGTTAGCGATAACTACAGGCTCACCGCCTTCGATTACTGCTACACATGAGTTAGTTGTACCTAAGTCAATACCAATTGTTTTTGCCATAATTGATTCCTCCAATGTATGTTTGAAAAATTTAATACTTATTTATATCAGTCACAGTTTGCAACGACAACCATTGCGTGACGGATTATCTTATCGTCTAATTTGTAGCCTGTCTGGTAAACCTGAGCTACTGTGTTTTCGCCTAAATTTTCGTCCTCGATTTTCGAGATTGCGTTGTGGATATTCGGGTCAAATTCGTCGCCGATAGCACCGAAAGATGCGACTCCCATCTTATCGAAACTTGCTTTTAGCTGGTTTGCGATAAGTTCGATGCCCTTCGAAAATTCAGCCGGTACGTCTTTACCGTCGAACTGTGCGAGAGCCATAGTCACAGAATCAGCAACAGGTAAAAGCTGTTCGACGGCTTTTGCTGTTGCGTCTGCGTAGATAGCTACCTTTTCGCTCTGTGTGCGCTTGCGGTAGTTGTCGTACTCAGCGTAAAGTCGCATATACTTTTCTTTAGTTGCGTTTAACTCTTCAGTGAGTTTTTCTTCTACAGTAGGTTCTGTAGCAGTCACTTCTTCCGCCTTTTCAGCTTCTTCAGCAACTTCATTTTCTACTGCTTCGTTCTTTGTCTTTTCTTTACTCATATTTATCTCCTATACTTCGAGCAAGTCGCCGATAAGACCCGACGCACATTCGCTCGCATATTCAAGCTGTGGAATAAGTGTTTTGTAATCAGTTCTGCACGGACCGACAAGCGCTATAGCACCCGCCGAACGTGTTCCGATATTGTAACGTGTGACAATCACACAACTGTCAGCAAGTTCAGGAATACCACTTTCTTTTCCGAGGTAGACCTTAGTTCCTTTTATATTATCGGACAGAAGCTTTGCGATAAGTTCGCTGTCAGATAAGAACCTCAGCACATTTCGTGCTGTCAGTAAATCGTATCCCTGTAAGAACAGCAGGTTTGTCGCTCCGCTGACATTAATTTCAGTTTTCATCGCCTGTGAAGCTGCATCGAATATCGCCATAAGCACGTCTGTCATAAACAGCGAAAGCTCGCCGAATTTCGAAGCAATTGTCTGCAGAAACGCTTTAGTAATTTCTTTGAGCGGTATACCGACGAAGTTGTCGTTAATCACCTTATCAAACATCGCGATAAGCTCAGGCGTGAGCACAAAGTCGCATCGAAACAGTCTGTTTTTCACCATACCGTTTGAAGTAATCAGCACCACCATACCGGTGTGTCGTCCTGTTACTACGAAACGGATTTTGTGGACTCGCGCTTCATCACCGCTCGGAGTCGTTGTCACCGCTGCCATTTGTGAGAGTTTTGACATCGCGTGCGCGGTTTTCTGCAGAATCTTTTCAGGAGCGTCTGCGCCCGAAAAAACTGTTCGTTCAATATACACTTTCACGTTGTCGCTTACAGGTTGAAGCTCACACAGGTGGTCGATGTAGTATCTGTAACCCTTATGAGACGGGATTCGTCCTGCTGATGTGTGAGGCTGAATGAGATATCCGTCACGCACCAGATCCGCAAGCTCGTTACGAATTGTAGCAGAAGAAACCGAAAGTCCGGTCTGCATAATCAGCGCCTTTGACGAGATTGCCTCGCCACAGTCGATGTAGTTTTCAACAACGGCGCACAGGATTTTCTGTTTTCTATCTGTAAGCACCATTGTATCACCTCCACCATTTTTAGCACTCGCACCTATTGAGTGCTAACTCTGTACTATAATGTAGCAGAAAGGCAAGAAAAAGTCAACCCATAATTTGGTAAACAATTTGTGAACGGAAATTCATAAAACGGATTTTCACCTCACATTTAACCGAAAAACCGCATAACAATGCCGTTTTCCGTAGAATCTTTTAAACAGTCGTTTTCTTACTTTGATTTGACATTGGTTTCCATTATATATATAATGTTACCCATAATCCTAACAATTAAGTAAGGAGATATAATATGGACGCTTTTTCAGGATATATTTACGCAGCGCTGTGGCTCGTCATCGCTGTTTATCTCTTTTTCTACGCATTTAAAAGCCACAAGTTCCTGTTCTTTTTATCGGGATACTTCCTTTTTATGAGCGGATGGTATCTTGCAAACCAACTTTTAACTGACGTAAACCTCTTTTCGGGTATGTACTCGTGGATTTTCCGCGGTATCGCTTTGGTCGTGCTGATAATCAGCGTAATTGTGTACTTTTACAGCAAAAAAAAGAGGCTCGAACAAGGCGACAGCTCCGATAGTGAATAAGAGTCGCAATAAAATTTGTGATTTGAAATTCCAGCTAACACAACATCTTGTGATTATCGCATAGAATAGTGGATTTTTAAGATTTTTTCGCTGAAATTTTAATAAAACTCTTGCATTTTTGAGTCAATAATGGTATTATACCGATATATGACCGCAAATTAAGGAGGTGGGACAATGCCAAATATTAAATCAGCAAAGAAGCGTGTTAAGGTTATCGCAACTAAGACAGCTCAGAACAAAGCTACTAAGAGTGCTCTCAAGACAGCTGTTAAGAAAGCATACGTTGCTGTTGATACCAACGCTGACAACAAGGCTGAGGCAGTTCGTCTTGCTATCAAGAAGATCGACAAGGCCGCAGCTAAGGGCCTCATGCACAAGAACACAGCTGCTAGAAGCAAGGCTTCTCTTATGAAGAGACTCAACGCATCAGCATAATATCTATTGATGACCTTAAAAGCAGAGCGCACGCCCTGCTTTTTTTGTTTGCAAAATTATAGACAATCTATACTGTACGCTATATAATTAGAGTGTCCGAAAAATACACTGCATACAATAAGGAAGTGGTACTATGAAAAAGGCAAAAGCTTCAATCTGGCAACACCTTAGTTTTGTAGTGCTCATGTGGTATTTAACGAGCACTTTTATACTAAACGCATTTTTCTTTGTTAGAGAAGATGTTTTTAACAGCGTTATTGATACGATTTATGAAATCTGCTATGTATTCAGAATATGCATAACCGATTTTGTTTTTCTTAGTCGTACTGCAACAAGCGGGGAGCAAACAACAAGGACTATTGTTGTTATAATTACTCTTGTTTTGTGTCTGCTTCTTATGTATCTTGCCACGCTAATATACAAAAAACATTCAAAAACTATTATCCAACTCTTTATAGTGCTTGTGTTTGTTGATTTTATCGCTACCATAATATTTATGGTTGTTCCGATGTGGCTTGCATTGTCACTTAAAGCAATTTTAATCATATTATTGTTTTTAGCTATGGCAACAGCAAAACACGAAAATTCATAAATCAGAAGTACAACTTACACCCTCGTGTTGTTTACAAAATCTTAACCAAATATGACACATATCTCGGTTGACTTTTGGAATAATAGCTGTTATTATTTTATTGTAAATTGATTATATAGGAGGCTTTGCTATGGAAAAGAAGAACAAGTATGCATGGGTCATCGCTACTATCTCTATCGTTGCTGCGCTTACTGCTGCTATTACTGCATTCTTAGTAGTAAGAGAGAAGAAAAAGAAGGATGACGCTGAGCTCGAAGAGTATCTCGATTGCTCAATCCTGTAAGGCAAAACCTTTCAGGCTTAGCTTTGCTATGCCCGTAAACGAGTAAACTTTAACCCCGTATCGTGTGATACGGGGTTTATTTTTTGTAACACATGTGTTACGTTACTTTTCTTTTGATTTGGAAAAAATACTTGCTAAAAGTGAGAACAAAATAGCCGCGGTTATTCCTGCTGACGCGCTGGTCAGGCCTCCTTTCAGTACTCCAAGTAAGCCGTCTTCATCGACGGCTTTTTTTACACCCTGCGCCATCAGGTGACCGAATCCGCTAAGCGGTACTGTCGCACCGGCTCCTGCAAACTCAGCGAGCGGTCCGTAAATTCCTATCGCCGACAACACAACACCTGCTACAACATAACCTGTTAAAATTCTCGCCGGAGTCAACTTCGTTTTATCAATCAGGACCTGTCCTATAACGCACAAAACGCCTGAAACCAAAAAAGCATACAGATACTGCATATTTACACTCCTTTTTAGTGTTTATATACCATATTGTGGCTTTTATTTTGTCTGTTATACACATTGAAAAAATCAGCCTAAAATGATATAATAAAAGATAAGTTTACATTGTTAAATTTACTACAATCTTGAAGGGGGTTTTGATATGGAATCAAAGCTTACTTTACCTAAGAAGCCGTACCGCACCTATGGTGGTGTGCATGTGCCTCACCGCAAGAACACGGCGAATAAACAGAGTGTCGAAATGCCGGCGCCTCAGTTCGTCACCATATCTATGTCACAACACATGGGAGCACCGTGTACCCCGACTGTCAAAGTCGGCGACACCGTAAAAATCGGTCAGGTTATCGGTAACAGCGACGCTTTTGTCAGCGCACCGATTCACGCATCTGTTTCAGGTACGGTCAAAAAAATTGATAAAGTCACCGTAAACGACGGCACAAAGGTAGACGCTGTCGTTATCGAATCCGACGGTAAAATGGAACTTTTTGACGGCTTAAAGCCTCCTGTGATTAACAACCTTTCTGATTTGCTCAAAGCAACTCGAGAGAGTGGATTAGTCGGTTTAGGTGGTGCGGGTTTCCCAACTCACGTGAAGCTTAACATCCCGACAGATAAAAACGTCGACACTCTTATTATCAACGTCGCAGAATGCGAACCATACATCACAGCCGACCACCGCGAAGTTCTCGAAAACTCGTGGAACGTAATGAGCGGTGTGTACGCATTAAAAGAAATTCTCGGTCTTAAACGAGTTATCATCGGTGTTGAAAACAACAAGCCTGATGCTATAAAAGTGCTTAAATCTATCGCGGCTCACGACGAAGCTAAATATAACGAAGTTGCTATCCTTCCGCTTAAGTCGTCATACCCATTCGGTGCAGAAAAAGTACTCATCAAAGCGTGTACGAACCGTACAGTTCCTATGGGAAAGCTTCCTGCTGATGCTGGATGTCTTGTTATGAACGTTGCGTCAATTGCGTTTTTATCCGAATATATGAAGACTGGTATTCCGCTCGTTAAACGCCGAGTCACAGTTGACGGCGACGCTATAAAGAACCCGATGAACGTCATCGTTCCTGTCGGCACTTCTGTTAAGGAAGTTATCGAATTTACAGGCGGATATAAAGCAGAGCCTAAGAAAATTATCTTAGGAGGTCCGATGATGGGTTCGTCAGTTTGCGACGACTCACTCTTCATCGCAAAACAGAACAATGCTGTACTCGTTTTCTCTGAAAAAGAAGCTCGACTTCAACAACCTACAGCGTGTATCCGTTGCGGTCGTTGTATAAACGCGTGCCCGATGCGTCTTATGCCGACAAAAATCTGTCGAGCTGTCAACACTAAGGACATTCCGGCTATGCTCGAAAGCGATATTATGAACTGTATGGAGTGTGGTTGCTGTGCTTATGCGTGCCCTGCACACCGTCATATTGTCAACAACATCAGACTCGGCAAACAGCTCATTAACGCTGAAAAGAAAAGAACTATCACACTAAAGGAGGGCAAGTAATGGATAACAAAATGTACGTATCATCTTCCCCTCATTTTCGCTGTAATACATCGACGACTAAAATTATGCTTGATGTCATCATCGCACTCGTGCCTGCTGTCATCGCTTCGGTTGTTTTCTTCGGACCTTACAGCTTAATGCTCATCGGTGTGTGTATTGCGTCGTGTGTAATATGCGAATACATAAGCCGTAAAATTATGAAACGCGACACCACTATCGGTGATTTATCCGCTGTTGTGACAGGACTTTTGCTTGCGCTCAACCTTCCTGTCAACATCAATCCGCTCATCGCTGTTTTCGGTAGCATTGTTGCTATCGTAGTTGTTAAGCAGATGTTCGGCGGTATCGGTATGAACTTCGTAAACCCTGCTATTGCGGCGCGAATTGTACTGCTTGTTTCTTTCCCTAACGCTATGATGACTTGGGTGGAGCCATTCTGGTACAAAGCAGGTGTAGACGCTACAACTTCTGCTACACCGCTTGTATCGGGCGATGTGAGCTATGTAAACCTGCTTTTAGGTAACCACGGTGGTTCGCTCGGCGAAACTTGTGCTATTGCTCTTCTTTTAGGTGGTGTTTACCTTGTTATCCGCAAGGTTATTTCCCCTATTATTCCATGTGTTTACATACTTTCAGCAGGTGTTATGTCACTTGTTTTAGGTCAGGACCCTATTTACCAGATTCTCTCGGGCGGTTTACTGCTCGGCGCTATCTTTATGGCTACTGACTACGTAACATCCCCTTATACAAAATGGGGTAAGGTTATCTTCGCTATTGGTTGCGGTGTGCTTACTATTCTTCTGCGCACATTCTCCAATATGCCTGAGGGCGTTTCCTTCTCCATCATCTTAATGAACATTTTAGTTCCACTTATCGAGATGGTGACAACACCTAAGGCTTTCGGTAAAGAGAAAAAAGCAAAGGGGGATAAAAAATGAGAAAATTAAACTTTAAAGATATTTTTATCCCGACTATTTCACTTTTTATTATATGTCTAATCATTACAGCAGCTTTAGCTGTCACAAACTTTGTCACAGCGCCTAAAATCGCTGAAAACGATGCTTTATCACAGCAGGAATCGATGAAAATCGTCTGTCCTGACGCTGAAAGCTTTGAGTTATTAGCTGAAACTGAGGACGGCTCCACGATTTATGTCGGCACTGTCGGCGAAGATAGTGAAGATACCCTGAAAATTGTCGGCTACGCTATTTCTACTGTTTCAAGCGGTTACGGCGGTCAGGTTAAGGTTATGACCGGTATCGCTCCAAGCGGTGAAATCATCAACATCGACGTTTACTATAACGACGACGAGACTCCAGGTCTTGGCAAAAACACTTCAAACGAAGATTTTACTTCACGCTTTAAGGGTCTTAAATCTGATGATTCTATCGTAGTCAGTAAAGACTACTCAGGCGAAGGTCAGAAAGTAGACGCGGTTACTTCGTCGACTATATCATCACGCGCGGTTATAAACGCTGTAAACGAAGCGTGTGAACTTTTTATAGCACAAACAGGAGGTGAGGGTTAATGGCAGAGAAAAAATCTCTTTTTCAGGAGTTTTCCAAAGGTATTATCAAAGAGAATCCTGTACTGTGTTTGATGCTCGGTACCTGTCCGACTCTCGCTGTTACCACTTCGGCTTCTAACGCAATCGGTATGGGCGTAGCCGCTACTGCGGTGCTTATCTGCTCTAACGCTGTAATCTCGATGCTGAGAAAGGTTATTCCTGACAAGGTCAGAATTCCTGCGTACATTACTATCATCGCAGGTTTTGTTACTATCGTGCAGATGTTTGTAAAAGCATTTGCTCCTGCAATTAACGATTCTCTCGGTATTTTCTTACCGCTTATCGTTGTTAACTGTATCATTTTAGGTCGTGCAGAAATGTACGCGAGCAAAAACCGCGTTATCCCGAGTGTGCTCGACGGTTTAGGTATGGGTGTCGGATTCACGGCTGCACTGCTGTGTATGGGCATCATCCGTGAGCTCTTAGGTTCAGGCTCTATTTTCGGACTGCAGATTTTACCTGTATCTATTCTCATCTTCATCCTGCCTCCTGGTGGCTTCTTTGTATTCGGTATACTAATTGCACTCGCAAACAAACTGAACACAAAAGCAGGCAAAAAAGTTGTCGAAAACCCATGTCAGGGCTGTCCGATGAGCAAAACTTGTAAAAGTTCATCTATTGCACAGTGCGAAAAAGAAAATAAGGAGGTAACTGAAAATGCTGGTTAAATCCTTAGTTTCTGTTTTCTTAGCGGCGATACTGACTGAAAACTACGTACTCTCGAAGTTTTTAGGTATCTGTCCGTTCTTAGGTGTTTCGAAAAAGCTCAACACCGCATTAGGTATGAGCGTTGCGGTTACCTTCGTTATGGTACTCGCAACAGCGGTTACATATCCTATTTACACTTATCTTTTAGTTCCGAACGACTTGGCGTACTTACAGACTATCGTTTTCATTCTGATTATCGCAGGTCTTGTGCAGCTTGTTGAGGTTGTGCTCAAGAAGTACATTCCGTCACTTTATCAGAGCTTAGGTGTTTATCTTCCGCTTATCACTACAAACTGCGCAATCTTAGGCGTTACTATGCTCGTACTCCAAAAGGTTGAAACAACCGTTGCTTTTGAGTACACCTACGTACACGCGCTTATTAACGCTCTTGGCGCAGGTATCGGCTTCTTAGTAGCTATGGTAATGTTTGCAGGTGTTAGAAGTCGACTCGAATCAGCAGACATCCCGAAATCTTTAAAAGGTCTGCCGATTACACTCGTGTCCGCTTCTTTAGTCGCTTTAAGTTTCTTAGGCTTCTCGGGTTTTGTCGATAAGCTTATACCGATGTAAGGAGGGTGCATTATGAGTTCATTATTATTTGCTATCCTTATCGCGGTTGCGGTTGTTGCAGGCATCGGTCTCGTCATCGGCCTTGTGCTTGCTATAGCATCAATCATTATGGCTGTTCCTACTGACGAAAGAGTCGACACTATACTCGATATGCTCCCGGGCGCTAACTGTGGCGCGTGTGGTTACTCAGGCTGTGCAGGCTACGCAAAAGCTCTCGTAAAAGGTGACGCTAAACCGGGTGCTTGTACTGTCGCAAGTGACGACACAAACAAAGCGATTGAAGCTTACTTAGGTGTTAAGGGCGAAAAAATCAGAAAGGTTGCTCACGTACACTGTATGGGTAACTGCGATAACACTTCAAACAAAGCTGATTTTCAGGGAATAAAGAGCTGTCTGTCAGCATCACGCTACGGAAGCGGTATCACTTCTTGTACTTTCGGCTGTTTCGGTATGGGTGACTGTGTAAGCGCGTGCCTTAGTGACGCTATCACAATTTGTAACGGAGTCGCTGTCGTTGATCCGAACAAGTGTGGCGGTTGCGGATTGTGCGCGAAAGCATGCCCGCGAAAACTCATCACAATAGCTCCTGTCAAAGAACAAGCGGTCGTCAGATGTTCTAATCACGATAAAGGCGCTGTCGCTAAGAAATCGTGCAAAGCCGCTTGCATCGGCTGTATGAAATGTGTTAAGGTATGCGAAGAAGGTGCCGTTACAGTCAACAACTTCTGTGCGACTATCGACCCAGAAAAATGCACAGCTTGTGGCAAGTGTGTTGAAAACTGCCCTTGCGGTTGTATCACAATGTAATAAAATCATCCCCTTTACAGTATGCAAAAAGCTACTACAAAGGGGATTTTTTATAGCTATTTCAATTTATGTGAACAACAGCTGAAAACTTGGTGAATATTTTGTCATAATACTTTATTCTTTTTACATTATATAGTATTATTATGCTGTACATTAATGCACGTTTTTCGTGCTGTCCGAAATAAAAACAAAGGAGAGAAAATTATGGTTGAGGTAATAAACCTGACTAAAACCTACGGCAATATTAAAGCTGTCGACAACATCAGCTTTACCGCCAATAGCGGTGAAGTGCTCGGCTTTTTAGGACCTAACGGTGCCGGAAAAAGTACGACTATGAATATCATCACCGGCTATTTATCATCCACCTCCGGACAGGTCATCGTTGATGGAAGCGAGATACTCGAAAGCCCGAAAGAAACTAAAGCTAAAATCGGTTATCTTCCTGAAATTCCACCGCTGTATCCTGATATGACAGTTAAGCATTACCTTGAGTTTATGTATGACATAAAGAAGGTTAAGCTCCCTAAAGTTGCTCACATCAAAGAGGTTATGGCTGTTGTACAGATTACAGACGTTCAGAACCGACTGATAAAAAACCTCTCTAAAGGTTATAAACAGCGTGTGGGCTTTGCTCAGGCGTTACTCGGCAACCCACCGGTACTTATCTTAGACGAGCCTACAGTCGGTCTTGACCCGAAGCAGATCATCGAAATCCGTAACCTCATCAGAGGACTCGGAAAAAAACACACTGTTATCTTCTCTTCACACGTGCTTTCCGAGGTTTCCGCTATCTGCGACAGAATCATCGTTATCTCAAACGGCAAAATCGTCGCTGACGCAAAAACCGACGAGCTTTCTACAGTCCTTTCAGGTCAGGGTCAGCTCCTACTTGAGGTTGAGGGTTCTTCTTCTGCGGTTTCATCCGCTATAAATGACGTATATGGCGTAAAGCGCGTTAACTCTATAGGAAACAACCGCTACGCTGTTGACTACGATAATACAATCGACATCAGAAAAGGTGTGTTCCGTGCTCTTGCGAAAGCAGATTGTCCGATTCTCGAAATGAAGAATGGCGGTATGACTCTCGAAGAGAGCTTCCTGCACCTCACAGAAAACAGTAAAAAAGGAGGTAAAAACTGATGCTGGCTATTTTAAAACGCGAGTTATCCGCGTATTTTAACAGCGCAATAGGATATATCGTTCTCGGTATTTTCTATTTCTTCTCAGGTCTTTTCTTCTTTTTATCGTGCCTACTTTCTAACACCTCTGATATGTCGGGTGTTTTCGGCAATATGTTTATGATTATTTTACTCCTCATTCCGATTATCACTATGAAATCTTTCTCGGAAGAGAAGAAGCAGAAAACCGATCAAGCACTTCTCACCGCTCCTGTAAACCTCTTTGAAATCGTTATGGGTAAGTTTTTAGGTGCATTTGTGCTGTACGCTATGTGCGTTGCGATTTTTATCGTTTACACACTTGTTATCTGCTGTTTTACTGCACCTAACTGGGCTACTATAATGTGCACAATTTTCGGTATGCTGCTTTTAGGCGG
The DNA here is from genome assembly GCA_045532065.1 of Ruminococcus sp. Lineage (GTDB taxonomy): Bacteria > Bacillota > Clostridia > Oscillospirales > Acutalibacteraceae > Ruminococcoides. The sequence goes on from JAZSFG010000112.1 coordinate 22,203, forward strand.
TGCGCTGATTGCTATCGATATTTTCATCTCCGCACTCACAGAAAGCCAGGTTGTTGCCGCTTTCTTAAGTATCGCGGTTGCACTTTTTATTTCACTTGTTGACGTTTTCACAAACATCACAAACTCACAGTTTATCATAAACTGTATCAACGCTATTTCGTTCAACAGAAACTATCTGAATTTCACACACGGCATTCTCGATCTCTCAAACGTTGTGTTCTTCTTAAGCATTGCAGCTATCTTCATTTTCCTGACAATCCGCGTTTTTGAGAAAAAGCGCTGGAACTAAGGAGGTACATCATGAATAAAAAAATAAACGAAACAACCTCCGCAAAAAAGCAGTCAAAGCTCATTCGCTTTTTTAAATCCCGCAACGCTAAGCGCGGTGCTGTTGCAATTATCTTAACTGTTCTTTTCGTCGCTGTTATTGTTGGTCTTAACATCGTAGCAAAAACACTCACCACTAAGTTCCCGGTGCTCAGCTATGACCTCACCCCAAACAGCATCTACGAACTCACAGACACATCTCTTGAGTACATCTCTACACTTGAAAAAGATGTCACAATCTACGTTTTAGCTGACGAACAGGCTTTAGAAGACCAGGGCGACTACTATCTTCAGGTAAACAAGCTCCTACACGAGTTCGAAAGTAATTCAAAGCACATCAATTTAAAATATATCGACCTTTCGACAAACCCGTCGTTCGCACAGGCTTATCCTGATGTCAACTGGAACGCTGAGCCATACATTTTGCTCATCGAGTACAAAGACGAGCACATCGCGGTTGCTCAGCAGGATATCTTCACTTACGACGAAGAGTACCTCGCATACGGCCAGTATTACATCAACGGCCAGAAGTGCGAACAGGCTGTTCTCACAGCTATTTTCAACATCACTGCTGAAGAGAAAATCGGCGTAACAATGCTCACAGGTCACGGCGAGCTTGAAAACACAGCGCTAAGCTCACTTCTGGTAAACAACGCATACGACGTTGAAACAGTTTCCCTCTTAAACGGCGAAATCTCAAAAGACTCACAGTTTGTTATCCTCTTCGCTCCAACAAACGACATCGATAAGAACACATACGATACTCTCGTTGACTGGCTTTACAACAACGGAGAGTACGGTCGCACTCTCCTTTATGTTCCAAACGATATGGCAACAGAAGAAACTCCTTACATCGATATGTTACTCGAAGAGTGGAGCATGAGCGTCTCAAAAGGTTGGATTTACGAAACAGACCCATCATATATGACAAACTCAGGTGCTCCTAACCTCATCTCTATCTTCAACTACGAGGATAGCGAGTTCTCAAGCAACTTAAAAGACACTTCTATTCCTGTTGTAATGATGTACTGTATGCCTGTTGAGATTTTAGACACAGCTGCTACATCTTTACTATCAACTTCTGACAAAGCTGTTGTCCGTCCACTCGACGCAGATGAAAACTGGGATGAAAACGACGAAGAACAGGGCAAGCTCTGTGGTGCTGCTATCTCTTCACAGGGCAACGAAGACAACACTAAGAAGTCTAATGTAATCGTTGTCGGCTCTTACGAAGCTCTTGCTGAAGCTGCTTTCTCAACAACAAGCTTTAACAATAGTAACTATATCGTGAACATGTTCAACACTATTTCACACCGCGACGATATCGCACTCACAATCGAAGGCAAAACTATCGAAAGCACTGAGCTCGGTCTCACCAGTCTCGGTACAGCTACTATTTTAGGCTTTGTATTCTACATTATCATTCCACTTGCTGTTGCTGTTGTCGGCATCGTTATGTGGATTCGCAGGAGGCACAGATAATGGCTGAAAATTTTGAAAACACAAAAATTGAAGAAACCACTCCTACTAACCAAGAAGACTCTACTCAAAGCGACGCTTTGAAAACCTTTTTAGAGCACGACGACGTTGACACAAAAATAAACACTCCGAAAAAGGAGAAAAAAGGTCTGTCGAAAGCCGCTTTATGTATCATTATTGGTGTTGTAGCGGTACTTATTATCGTTTTAGCTGTTATTCTGCTGAATACCTTCGGCAACAATAACAACACCCCTCTCGAAATAGACGAGGGCACAAACATCACCTTAACTGTCGACGAAGACGGAGAACATCAGGCAAATCTCGTGTTCAACGAAAAAGGTAAGCTTGACAACAATAGCTACGGCACACTTCTGAGCTACACTCCGTCTGACATTAAGAAAATCGAAGTAGAAAACCAATCGGGTACATTCACAATCCTCGCTGATACAAAAATCACAGTAAACGAAGAGACTGGCGAAGAAAACCGCGAAGCTACTGTATACACGCTCGTAGGTTTTGAGGACACAGAAATCCAGAGCGGTGGTCCTGACACAATCGCAAACGATGTGTGTGCGATTGATTTCACCTCTGTTGCTGACCCTAAAGGCAAGAAGAAAAGCGACTTCGGTTTTGACAAGCCTAGGGCAACTGTGAAAACATCTTTCTCGGACGGCTCATTTGCTACTATAATCGTAGGCGATGATGCTCCGTCACAGATGGGCGCTTACATTATGTTCGGTGATTCCCCTGCTGTTTATCTCGTTTCTACAGATGCCGTTGACGGTATGCTGTACTCTGTACTCAACCTCATCACTCTCGAAATTAACGATGCGGCAACTACTACTGACAACTCGACTTTCGAGTCAGTAACTCTCACAGGCACTAATTTCGACCAAAAAATCGAAATCAGAGACAACGACGATGAAGCTATCAACACAACTTACGCTATGGTGGCTCCTAAGAAAATGTTCGTAAGCGAAGTTGAAGGCGCAAATATCGCAGGTGCAATAAGAGGTCTTTACGCTGACGAAGCTGTGTGCGTAAACCCAAGTTCTTCACAGCTTTCAAAATATGGCCTTAAAAACCCATACGCTGCACTCACAGCGATTTATCCTGACACAACTGTTAACATAAAGGTATCAAAACCTGACAGCAATGGTTCTGTTTACCTCATCGCCGATTCAAATATCATCTACAAAATTGCTGACACTAAAGTTCCGTGGATTCATACAAACATCCAGAAGCTCACTGCTGATGTCGTAATCGACCCGAGCTTCAATTCTCTAAGCAAGATTGTAGTAAAAGACAGCAACGGCTCGTATGCATTTGATGTCACAACAGTAATCGATACTGTCGACACAACGACAGGCACAACAGAGGAAGTGACTGTCACAACAGCGAAGTACGACGGCGAAATTCTCGATTCTGATAATTTCCAGGTATTCTACCAGAACATCTGCTCAATGACAAACGCAGGATACACAGACGAAAAACCTAGCGGTAAACCTGTGCTCACTCTCGAACTTTCGTACTCAACAGGCAGAGCTACTGACGAGGTTTCTATTTATGCAACAGGAAACTCAAAGTACATCGCTACTGTAAACGGACAGACACAGAGCTTAGTATACAAAAGCTACTGTGAAAAGTTTTCGAGTGGTGTTCAAAAGCTCATTAAAGGACACACCGTCCCAAGCTTATAATAAAACAAAAGGCTTACCTTAAAGGTAAGCCTTTTTTATTGCGTTTTCGAGTTCTTTTGCTCTGTTTCACATTGACAAATGCGAGCAAAAATGCGATAATATCTAAGTATATAATCTATAATGGGAGGAATTGTTTATGGCTAAAGAATTAGCTAAGTCTTACGACCCTAAACAGGTTGAAGACAGAATATATGACTTCTGGATGGAGCATAACTATTTCCACGCTGAAATCGATAAGGACAAGAAGCCTTATACTATCGTTATGCCACCGCCAAATATCACCGGCCAGCTCCACATCGGCCACGCACTTGACAACACTTTACAGGATATCCTCATTCGTTTCAGACGTATGCAGGGTTACTGTGCACTGTGGCTTCCTGGTACTGACCACGCTTCTATCGCTACTGAAGCTAAAGTCGTTGAAGCTATCAAAAAAGAAGGTCTCTCTAAAGAGATTTTAGGCAGAGAAAAGTTCCTTGACCGCGTGTGGGAATGGAAAGAAGAATACGGCTCACGTATCACAAAGCAGTTTAGAAAGCTCGGTACATCATGTGACTGGGACCGTGAGCGTTTCACTATGGACGAAGGCTGCTCTGAAGCAGTTAAAGAAGTTTTCGTTCGTCTTTATAACGAAGGTTTAATCTATCAGGGCGAGAGAATCATTAACTGGTGTCCGCACTGTAAGACTTCTATCTCCGACGCTGAGGTTGAATTTGAAGAGCAGGCAGGTCATTTCTGGCACCTTCGCTACCCACTCACAGACGGTAGCGGCTACCTCGAGCTTGCAACAACACGTCCTGAGACTTTACTCGGTGATACTGCTGTTGCTGTTAACCCTAACGACGAAAGATACAAGGACTTAGTCGGCAAAACTCTCACTCTTCCACTTGTTGGACGTGAGATTCCTATCGTTGCTGACGATTACGTTGAAATGGATTTCGGTACAGGTGTTGTAAAAATCACTCCTGCACACGACCCTAACGACTTCGAGGTAGGACTCAGACACAACCTCCCGGTCCTCAATTGTATGACAGACGACGCTAAAATCACAGAAGATTACCCTAAATACGCGGGTATGGACCGCTTCGAAGCTAGAAAAGCTATCGTTAATGACCTCAAAGAGGGCGGTTTCTTAGTTGAAATCGAGGACTATTCACATAACGTAGGTACATGCTACCGTTGTCACACAACAGTAGAGCCTAGAGTTTCCAAGCAGTGGTTCGTTAAGATGAAGCCACTCGCTGAACCTGCTATCGAGTGCGTAAGAGATGGTCGAGTTAAGTTCGTTCCTGAACGTTTCGATAAAATCTACTATCACTGGATGGAAAACATCAAAGACTGGTGTATTTCTCGTCAGCTTTGGTGGGGTCACAGAATCCCTGCTTACTACTGTGAGCAGTGTGGCGAGACAGTGGTTGCAAAAGAAGCTCCTACAGTTTGTCCAAAGTGCGGTTGTACTCACTTACATCAGGACGAAGATACACTTGATACATGGTTTTCATCAGCTCTGTGGCCTTTCTCAACTTTAGGCTGGCCAAACGATGCTGAAGATTTAAAATACTTCTACCCTACTAACACTCTTGTCACAGGATATGACATCATCTTCTTCTGGGTTGCACGTATGATTTTCTCAGGTATGCACCATATGAAAGAAGTTCCGTTTAATACTGTATTCATCCACGGTATTATTCGTGACTCACAGGGCAGAAAGATGAGTAAATCTTTAAACAACGGTGTTGACCCTATTGAAGTTATCGACAAGTACGGCGCTGACGCTTTAAGATTCTTCCTCGCTACAGGTAACTCACCTGGTAACGATATGAGATTTAGTGAAGAGCGAGTTGAGAGCTGCCGTAACTTTGCTAACAAGCTTTACAACGCTTCTCGTTTTGTTCATATGAACATTGATGACCACGACGTAAAATGTACACTTCCTGATACACTCGAGCTTGAGGACAAGTGGATTTTATCTACACTCAACACTCTGTCAAAGGAAGTAACAGACAACCTCGACAAATTCGAGCTTGGTATCGCTGTACAGAAACTCTATGACTTTATCTGGGACTGCTACTGCGACTGGTACATCGAGCTTGCTAAGTCAAGACTTAATAGCGATGACGAAACATCTGCACAGAATGCAAGACAGGTACTTCTCTACGTACTTGATAAAATCTTGAAGCTCTTACATCCATTTATGCCGTTCATCACTGAGGAAATCTGGCAGACTCTCCCTCACGAGGGTGACACAATTATGCTCGAGAAATACCCAGAGTACGCTGACGAGCTCAATTTCCCAACTGAAGCATCTCAGATGGAAGTTATTATGGAAGCTATTACTGCTATCCGAACCAGACGTAACGAGATGAACGTTCCACCATCAAAGAAAGCTTCTTACTTCATCGCTACAGATAAGAAGGATACTTTCACCCACGGTGTACAGTTTATCAAGAAGTTAGCTTCAGCTACAGACATCGAAATCGGCGACGAGTTCACACTCGACAAAGCTGTAACAGTAGTAACTAACGACGCTAAAATCTACATCCCTATGAGCGATTTAGTTGATAAGGAAGAAGAGCTTAAGCGTCTTAACAAGGAACTCGCAACTGTTGAGAAGATGCTCGCTCAGGACGAGGGCAAACTTAACAACGAGGGCTTCATGGCGAAGGCTCCACAGGCTGTTATTGATAAAATCAAAGGACAGGCTGAAAGAGAAAGAGAAAAAATCGCTCTTATAAAAGCTGCTATCGCTGACCTTGACTAAAAACAAATAGCTTATAAATCAAACCCCCGAGGATAATATCCTCGGGGGTTCAATTTTTAGGAGCCAATATATTAATCTTCTTTTGCGTATAATATTACAAGTCCACTATCTTCAATATTTTCGCACTTAAAGCTAAGTGTTTTCGTAACACTCTTACCATCTTTAAAATTCGCGGTAATTTCAAGTGCATAATCATCAGCGTTAGAATTAAATTCACTCTCAAACAACGGCGACTCATCGTGTTTATTCTTTTCTATATACACTTCGTGTTCGCCTTCTTCAAACTTCATTGCAAACTCAATGCCAAACTTAGGTGTCCCTTTCCACTGTCCGTTTTGTATGCTTTCCTGCTGGATTTGATAGTCAAAAGTGCACGATTTTGCCCATTCGTATCCATTATAATAAGGTATTACAGGTTCACCATTGCTGACGAAGTCTTCCTCTGACAGTATATCAGCGTCAATCACACCCTCAAACTTCGAATCAAAAACTAATCGACAATTTTTGACGCTATAAGTGATGCTTTCAATGTTTTCGCCCTGAATACTCAGCTCTTGTGGCATAAACATTCTGCGCATTCCCATAAGATAATACGTACCGGTCATCCACATATCATCCGGAACTTCTACGTTTTCATCATTAAGGTTGTAAGCTGTCTCATCATACTCTTCCTTATCCCAAAGTTTACTGTACTTACTATCGCCTATCTCTTTGAAACTCGCACCCGAGCCATAATTCACAAGCTCCCCTATCTCTACATATACGTCAGGTGTAATCTCTGCTGCACCTACTGTGATAACAAAATTATGCTCAGCATCAGTTTTGTCTTTCCCTCCCAACGGGATAAAACTCAAACCGATAATAAGTGCGAGCACTGCCGCTACTGCTGATGTGAATTTAAGCACTCTACGCTTCGGTTTTTCTAGCGAAACAGAACTTATATCGGTTTCGTTTATCGTGTTTATTGAACTATCTATTAAGTTCTGTGGAGCTCTCACATCATTCACTTTGTTTGTGTAAAGATTATTCTTCATAGTCGTCACCTTCTTGTAAAATCTTTTTGAGTTTCTTTCGCGCACGCTGTAGTTGTGTATTTATAGTGTTCTGTGGTTTTTGCAGAATTTCTGCGATTTCTTTTATCGTGTAATCTTCGTAATAGTAAAGATAAATTACGTTTTTATAGTTTGTAGGAAGTGATTCAAGCTCTTCTAAAAGCATATTTTCACACTTAGTGCTCATACCTTCAGCGTCTTTGAGCGGTAGAACTTTACTATGCCACACAGATTTCTTCAGACTTCTGCATTTGTTGATTGTAACCCTAATCAACCAGTATTTAATGTGCACATCATCGTAAAGAGGAGCTTTCTTTGTCAGAAGCGAAAGGCATACTTCCTGAAAAACGTCCTGCGCGTCCGCAGGATTTTTGAGATTATGCATAGCTACGCGGTATATCATATCAGCGTGCTGATTTATGAGTTCTATGACTCGTTGTTTTTTCTCAAAATCTGACATCTTTTCTCCTCCTTTCACTTATAATACACCTAAACACCTCGATTTTAGTTCACCCAATGAAAAAATTAATATATAGCAAAGAAAACACCCTGCGATAAAACGCAGGGTGTTTTTTATGGAGATTACTTTATTCTATTACTTCTGTAACAAGAAGCTGAAGTTGAGACATCGAGTCATCACATATAAACTTCAAAGTCTTTGTGACTTGTGTACCATCTGCAAAATTAGCGGTAATATCGAGTGTGTACTCATCCGCGTGAGCGTTGAATTCTCTTACAAAAACATCGTCTGAATCAGCAAAACCATCTACATATGGAACTACAACGTGTTCCTCACTGTCAAAAGAAATGCTATAACCAACTCTGAGCGGAATTGTACCGTCTATACTATCTTCTGGAATTTCAAAACCTGTTACTTCAGGATTCCATAGACTACGAGGTTGATTATAATAATCAAAAGTACAAGAAGCCGCTTGTAACGATCCATTTGAGGATGCTCCTGTGTCGTATTTTTCTACTTCTTCGGCTGTTAATTTGACAGCACTTATCAAACCATTAAAATTCGGGCTGTACTGTAAAAAACCATTGTTAGGAGTATATGTTATGCTTTCTATATTTTCTCCGCTACATTGAATATCAACGCTGAACTCTTTATTCGCGTTAATCACAATATATTCACCTGTCTGCTGGTCAATTAAAAATGTACCTGACTCAAAACTCGACTCCATAAAACCAATTTTCATATATGTTTCAGGAGTAATCTCTGCCGCACCTGCTGTGATAACGAAATTATGCTCAGCATCAGTTTTGCCTTTTCCTCCTAACGGGATAAAACTCAAACCGATAATAAGTGCGAGCACTGCCGCTACTGCTGATGTGAATTTAAGCACTCTGTGTTTAGGTTTGTCTTTTACTGTTATTTTGCCTATGTTCTCTGTCTCGTTAAGGTATTGTACAGCATCGTCAATCATAGCGTGCGGTGCTTTAATGTTCTCAATAGCTTTTATATATGAGTTGTCTTTCATAAATTATCACCATCTTCCAGAATTGTCCTTAGTTTTTTTCTTGCTCGTTGGAGTTGTGAGCTTACCGTATTTTTGCTCTTGCCGAGAATCTGCGCGATTTCAGTAACGGTGTACTTCTCATAATAATAAAGATACACGACGTTTCTATAGTTTATCGGAAGAGAGAAAATGAGTTCCAATGCCGATAAATCCTCCTCTGCTTTCTCGACAAAATCAAGTTTCAGCGGTTCTGTGCGTGTATTCCACACAGACTTTCTCAGATCTTTGCATTTGTTGATTGTAACTCTAATCAACCAATATTTAATGTGCACATCATCGTAAAGAGGAGCGTTTTTTGTCAGAAGTGAAAGACAAACTTCCTGAAAAATATCACTTGCATCATCTGGATTTTTCAGATTCTGCAAAGCCAGACGATATATCATATCAGCGTACGTTCTGATAATTTCTTCTGCTTTTTCTTTTTTTGCTTGTAGTTCTGACATGTTTTCTCCTCCTTTCACTAATAATACTGTTCAGCACTATAAAACGCGTGCATACTCATAAAATTTTTATACAAAAACACCCTCCCTGAGTGAGGGA
>JAZSFG010000054.1:0-17662 GCA_045532065.1 Ruminococcus sp.
CTTATTAAACACGCTTGAGCCTGATTCTACAAACACTCTACAGCTTGCTTCGCAGCTGAGTTCGAAGTACAGCGTTCCCGTCGTGCCTGTTAACTGTATTGAACTTGATGAAATGGCAATAAAAGCAATTCTCGCACAGGTGCTGTTCGAGTTTCCGGTAAAAGAAGTGCGGGTGGATATGCCGAAGTGGCTCGTGACACTTGAGAAAGACCACTGGCTGAAGAATTCTGTTTTTACCACAATCCGCGAAAATGCAGAAAAGATGCAGAAAATCCGTGAGGTGCAAGATGTTATCGATAATGTCAGCAAAGGTGAATATATAGATAGTGTAAACCTTTCACAGCTTGATTTGAGTATAGGCAGTGCTACGATTAATATAAAACTCAAAGACGATTTGTTCTACAGGATACTTTCCGAACAGGCTGATATCGAGATAAAAGACGAGAAAGCGTTGCTGAATCTTATATGTGAACTCTCGGGGAAGAGAGCGCAGTATGAAAAAATTGCTCAGGCGTATGAACAGGTGCTTGACACAGGCTACGGCATAGTTATGCCTACTTTAGAAGAGCTTTCACTTGAAGAACCGCAGATTATAAAGCAAAACGGCAAATACGGAGTTAAACTAAAAGCCTCAGCACCTAGCATACATATGATGCGAATAAACACAACAGCTCAGGTAACCCCGATTGTCGGAAGTGAACAGCAGTCAAAAGAACTTGTTACATACCTGTTAAAAGAATTTGAAGAAAGTCCGCAGAAAATCTGGGAGTCTAATATTTTTGGAAAGTCTGTCAACGAGCTCGTGAGCGAGGGCCTTAACAACAAACTTTACCGAATGCCTGAAGCTGCACGCAGAAAAGTAGGGCAGACGATTGAGAAAATCATAAACGACGGTTGCAATGGTTTAGTGTGTATAATTCTGTGATTTTTAAGAACTGATGAGACGAAATTCACTATAAAACTATACGAAAAAAATAAATATTAATTTACCCTCATATTTTTGTTGAAATTGTGTAGGTTTTAGTATATACTATACAATGACGAAATTTGAAATATGGGGGTTATTTAATGGCGGAATATTTCGCAAATCTCGATATGATGACTGCTTGGACTGTTCTTATTACAGGCTTTGTTGTTGTATTCGCAGTTTTAATTCTGCTTATCGCTATCATTAAGATTTACAGCACTATTGTGTATAAATCTGAACAGAGCGCAAAAACAAGAAAAGAAAGAAAATCAAAAAAAGATGACGACGACACACCAAAGGGTACAGGTGCAGGCGGCGGTTCTGCTACTTCTGCTGCTGGTGGTGTCAGCGGTGACGTGCTTGCGTGTATCGCTGCTGCTGTTGCTATGATGTATGGTGACAATGTTCGCATCAAGAATATAAGAAAAGCTCCTGCACGCAGTGCGTGGGGAAATGCGGGTGTTCTTACTAACACCGCGAAGTTTTAAGGTAAGGAGGTAGTTCAGATATGGCAATTATCAATGGATTTTTAGAATCTTTAGTCGGTTTGTATGAGACCTCCGGCCTTTCAGTTCTTACATGGCAGAACTACGTAATGATTCTTATCTCGTTCGTACTTCTGTATCTTGCAATTAAAAAGCAGTTCGAACCACTCCTTTTGTTACCGATTGCGTTCGGTATGTTACTTGTAAACCTTTATCCTTCTATTATGGATCCGCACGCTACACAGCAGGTTCTTATTGAAGGTGCTGAAACGCTCGAACAAGCGAAGGCGTTGTCAGGTGGCTATCCTGTGTTCCAGAATCCTGAAGGACTTTTCTATTACAATAAGATTGAAGCAGGCGGTCTTCTTTACTACCTCTATCAGGGTGTAAAACTCGGTATTTATCCACCGCTCATCTTCTTAGGCATCGGTTGTATGACTGACTTCGGTCCGCTTATTGCTAACCCTAAGAGCTTTATCCTTGGTGCTGCTGCACAGATTGGTATCTTTATCACATTTATCGGTGCTATTATCTTAGGTTTTGATTCAGCTGAGGCTGGTGCTATCGGTATTATTGGTGGTGCTGACGGCCCTACTGCTATTTATGTAACTTCTAAGCTCGCGCCTCACCTTTTAGGTTCTATTGCGATTGCGGCTTACTCATATATGGCGCTTGTTCCTGTTATTCAGCCACCTATAATGAAGCTCTTAACTACAAAGAAAGAGCGTTCAGTAGTTATGGAACAGTTAAGACCTGTTTCGAAGCTCGAGAAGATTTTATTCCCGATTGTTATAGTTGTTGTATGTTCAATTTTACTTCCATCTGCTGCTCCGCTTATCGGTATGCTTATGCTCGGTAACCTCTTCAAGGAGTCCGGTGTTGTTGAGCGTATCAACAAGACGGCTCAGAACGAGCTTATGAACATTATCACAATCTTCCTCGGCGTTACTGTCGGTGCTACTGCGACAGGTGTTAACTTCCTCAAGCTCGAGACAATCGGAATCATCTTACTTGGTCTCGCTGCTTTCTGTGTCGGTACAGCTTGCGGTACACTCTTTGGTAAGCTTATGTATTGGCTCACAGGTGGTAAGGTTAACCCACTTATTGGTTCAGCAGGTGTATCAGCTGTTCCTATGGCAGCTCGTGTTGCTAACAAGGTTGGTCAGGCGGAAAATCCTGGTAACTTCCTTCTCATGCACGCGATGGGTCCAAACGTTGCGGGTGTTATCGGTTCAGCCGTTGCTGCGGGTGTACTTTTGAGTATCTGCGGTAATTAATACGCACAACTTAATTAATACACTTAAACGGGCGAAATTTAATCGCCCGTTTATTTTTCTTTTACATAATTCTAAATTAGAATAATTATAACCTTTTGTTGTTATATGATATATATTAAGAGAAAATGTAATATAGGGGGTTACTATGTCACGACAAATAACCATTAACGATATACTTAAGATGTTTTTGGCACACATCAAGCTCATTCTTATTCTGTCTGTTGTTGGTGCTCTTGTTTCTTTTGTATATGTAAAATGTTTTGTTCCTGAGATGTACTCGACTACTGCGCTCATTCTCGTACAGAGCGACTCCGCTCTTGGTGGTGCTACTGCTAGCGATAACTCTAACGGAGAAAAAGTTGATACAAACAGTATTTCACAGTCTGTTGAGCTTGCAAATACATGTAAAGTTATGTTTGAACGACACCCGAAAATGAGAAGTATTATTTCGGGAAACGCTGTTTCTATTAACGCTATTGAAGACTCATACCTGATGGAAATCCGAGTTACGTCATCTGATCCACTCACCGCGTGTAGCGTTGCTAACCAGATTGCCGAAGCTGCTCCTGAGGTTTTTGAATACTACTTTGGTGAAGGTGGTAAGGTTGACACGGTAGATGATGCTGCTATTCCGTCAAGTCCGTCATCTCCTGATGTTAAAAGATACGTTATGCTCGGATTGCTTGCTGGTCTCGTACTTGCTTTAGGTATTTCGTTCTTGCTCGAGATTGTCGATACAACTGTTAAACCTGGTGATGATCTGTACGATATCTATAATATTCCTGTTTTTGCAGAGATTGTTGATTTTGAAGTGGAAGGCGGTGCGAAGAAGAAATGAAGCTGATTTCTAAGAAAAAGCGTCGCGGCTCTAATGAAAAAGTTAAGAATATCATAAACAACGACAGTAAATTTGCTATCGTAGAGGGCTATAAATCTGCTCGTACAAGCCTTGTGTTCTCGCTGGTTGCTGAGAACAACTCTGCTGTAGCAGTTACTTCGTGGTCAAAAGGTGAAGGTAAAAGTACCGCTACAGTAAACCTTGCAATATCTTTTGCGAAAATGGGTAAGAGTGTACTTTTGGTTGATACTGACCTTCGTAGACCGAATATTCACAACCTTCTTAAAATTAAGAACGAACACGGTCTTTCTGAGGTTGTCGGACAGTTTGTTAGCTTTGAAGATGCGGTTAACCGATCTGTTGTTCCGTGTCTTGATGTACTGACTTCCGGTGCTGTCCCACCTAACCCCTCTGAGCTCATCGGCTCTACTGCATTTGCGTCGTTTATGACTATGGTTAAGAATCAGTATGATTATGTTATCCTTGATACTCCGCCTATCGGTGTTGTTACTGATACTCTCCTTCTTAAAGAGCACATCGCGGGTTACACTATGATTGTTCGTGAAAAAGTAACTACACATGGTGACATCGAAAGAGCTGTTCAGGCTATACAGCTTGCTGACTCTAAGATTCTCGGATTCCTTAAGGTCGGTTGTTCATTGCAGGATCGCAAAAAGTACAAGAAAGGTAACTACGGTTACTATAAATATTACTAAGTTCCTTAGCTTAAAGTCTTTAAAGCCCGTCTCAGACGGGCTTTTTTGTATATTTTTACTATATTTGTGCATAATATAGGGTGAATATCTTTTTGCAAGATTTCGAAAATGGTATTGCAAAAATTTGCTTTACAGGTTATTATAATAGTTAGCAATTTATGAATTTTGCAATTTTTATTTAAAGCAGGTGCAAAATGTTATACAAAGATTATTCTAATGAACAGCTCGTTGCTGAGCTTTCAAACCTCAAAAAAGAGTATGAGGAAATCAAAGATTTAAAACTTTCACTTAATATGTCAAGAGGTGTTCCAAGCGCTGAACAGCTCGAAATTTCACTTTCTATGCTTGACATTATTAACAGCTCTGCACAGTGCCAGACTATTGACGGTCAGGACTGCAGAAACTACGGTATTCTTGATGGTATTCCGTCATGTAAAGCACTTATGGCTGATATGCTTAATGTTACTCCTGATATGGTTTTTGTTGGTGGTAATTCAAGCCTTAATATGATGTTTGATACAATAGCTACTTTCATGTCAAAGCCCGTTGTAGAGGGTGAGAAGCCATGGTGCGAAGTAGAGAACAGAAAATTCTTATGTCCGGTTCCTGGTTATGACAGACACTTTGGCATTACTGAGTACTTCGGATTTGAGATGATTACTGTTCCTATGACAGAAAACGGTCCTGATATGGATGTTGTCGAAGAACTCGTAAAAGATGAGTCTGTAAAGGGTATCTGGTGTGTTCCTAAGTACTCAAACCCACAGGGTATCACATATTCAGATGAAACAGTAAAGAGATTCGCAGCGTTAAAGCCTGCAGCTAAAGATTTCAGAATTATGTGGGATAACGCTTATATCATCCACGAATTAACTGATGAGCCTGAAGAGCTTCTGAACATCTTTGATGAGTGCAAAAAGTTTGGTAATGAAGATTTACCGATTGAATTCTGTTCAACATCCAAGATTACTTTCCCTGGTTCCGGTGTTGCCGCTATGGCAGCGAGCGAGAACAATATGAAAGTTATCAAAAAGCGTTATATTTACCAGACAATCGGTTTTGATAAGCTCAATATGCTCCGTCATGTTCGCTTCTTCAACGATCTCGATGGCATGAAAGCTCACATGGATAAACACAAAGCTATTATCAAGCCTCGTTTTGATATGGTTATTGAGAAAATTAAAGAAAATATCGAAGAGTATGGTATTATCTCATATAGAGAACCAAAGGGCGGTTACTTCATCAGCGTTGATGTTATGGAGGGCACTGCTAAGCGTGTTGTGCAGCTCTGTAAAGAGGCAGGCGTTATTTTAACTGGCGCAGGTGCTACTTACCCTTACGGCAAGGACCCTAAGGATTCTAACATCCGTGTTGCTCCTACAGCTCCATCAGTTTCTGACCTTGCTAAAGCTATGGATGTCTTTAGCGTTTGTTGTAAATTAGCCGCTGTTGAAAAGCTCGTTTCAGAAAACGCTTAAGATTAAATTTCTATATTGGAAAAATAATTCTGTTTTTGACAAAATTAAATAAATATCACAAAGATTTCACATTGTTTTGTTGACATTTTGGTGATAAAAAAGTATAATTACTCTGTTATGGTTAAAAGTGTACGCTGTAACAGAGTTTTTGTTTTTTAAAGCTTTGTACACACTTTTAGCAACACAAAAATTTTTGGAGGTCCAAGGCATGAAAAGAATTCCAAAGCCTGTTTTCTTCGTCGTTGCTCTTCTGATTCTCCTGTTTGCTGCTTCTTCTATTTTCGGCGTTTCGTACTATGACGGCGATATTGAGAAAACAGTAATCAAGGGTATCGATGACATTCGATGGGGAATTGACATCCGTGGCGGTGTTGAAGCGACATTTAAGCCTGCTGACGATATCGATGCCACAGATGAGCAGTTAGACTCTGCTAAATCTATTATCGAAACCCGAATGGTTTCAGGCGGTATTACCGACTACGAACTTTATGTTGACTATGGCTCAGATCGTATCATCGTCCGTTTCCCATGGAAAGAGGATGAAACAGAATACGATCCTGTTCAAGCTATCGACGAACTTGCTGCTACTGCGAAGCTTACATTCAGAGATGAAACCGGCAACGTAGTAATGGACGGTTCTTCTGTTAAGAAAGCTCAGGCAGGTGTTAATCCTGATGATGCAAGCCAGTACATGGTTTATCTTGAACTTACAAAAGATGGTGCAAAGACATTCCATGATGTTACTTCTGCTAATGTAGGTAAGCCTCTTGCTATCTATATGGACGAGACTTTACTTCAGGCTCCTACAGTTGAAGAGCCAATCCCAAGTGGCGAAGCTTCTATCTCAGGTAGCTTCACAGCTGACGAAGCTACAACACTCGCTAACCAGATTAACGGTGGTGCTCTTCCATTTGCTTTAGAGGTTGCTTCATACAGCTCTATCAGCCCGACTTTAGGTCAGAATTCACTTTCTGCTATGGGTCTTGCTGGTATCATCGCGCTTATTCTCATTTCGCTGTTTATGATCATCCGTTACAGAGTACCTGGTCTTGTTGCTGTAATCGCACTTTTAGGTCAGGTTGGCCTTTCTATCGCTGCTATTACACGTTTCTTCCCAGTGTTTGATTCATTCACAATGACACTTCCTGGTATTGCAGGTATCATCCTCTCTATCGGTATGGGTGTTGACGCTAACATCATCACTGCTGAAAGAATCAAGGACGAGTTCAGAACAGGTAAAACTCTCGACGGTGCTATCGAAAAGGGTACCAAGAACTCACTCACAGCTATCATCGACGGTAATATGACTGTCGTTATCGTATCTGTTATCTTACTTCTCGTATTTGGTCCAAGTAACATCCTCTCATGGTTGTTCGGTGCATCAACAACAGGTACTATCTACGCATTCGGTTACACACTCTTAATGGGTGTTATTTCCAACTTCGTAATGGGCGTATTCTTCTCACGAGTTATGCTCAAGAGTGTCGCTGGATTCAAGTGCCTGCGTAAAAAATGGTTCTTCGGAGGTGCTGACAAATGAAAAAAGACTTAAACTTTATTGGTCGCAGTAAGATTTTCTTTGGCATCTCACTTGCTATCATTTTAATCGGTATTGTATGTAACTTCATTTTCGGAACAACTCTTGATATTCAGTTCAAGGGCGGTGCTATCATCACTTACAGTTTCACAGGTGAAATTGATGAAAACGCACTCAAGGACACTATCCAGAATGCTACCCCTAACAACGTTGTTACATTCACTGTTTCTAAGGATATTATGAACAATGACGACGACGCTGACGCTTACGTTATTGATATCAACTTCTCCGGTGAAAATGCTATTGACACAGCTCAGCAGGATTCTATAACAAAAGCTCTCGAGAAGAACTTCCCTGACAACAACTTTGAGTATCAGGAATCTACTTCTGTAGAGGCTTCTATGGGTCTTAAGTTCTTACTTAAGTGTCTCACAGCTGTAGCTATCGCTTGTGCTCTTATGGTGCTTTACGTAACTATCAGATTCAAGCGTATCGGCGGTCTTTCCGCAGGTGTTATGGCTCTTGTAGCTCTTTTCCACGACGTTGCTATGATTTATTTCATGTACGTTATCTTCAAGATGCCGATTGACTCTAACTTCATCGCTGTTGTACTTATGATTTTAGGTTACTCACTCAACGACACTATCGTTATTTACGACAGAGTCAGAGAAGAGAGAAAGCTTGCTGGTCCTAAGGCTGACATCGCAGATGTATTCAACCACAGTGCATCAGCTGTGCTTACTCGTACAATCTGCACATCAATCACAACACTTGTTGCTATCGGTACAGTGTACGTAGTTGCTACTATCTACAACCTCGATTCAGTTAAAGCATTTGCTCTTCCTATGATGATCGGTGTTATCTCCGGTTGTTATTCATCTATCTGCATCGCAGGTCCTCTCTGGGTAATGTGGCAGAAGAGAAAAGAAAAGTAATTTACACTTAAATTACATTATATTTTCAAGATAAGGCAGTTCGCTTTTCTTTATGAAAAGCAGCTGCCTTTTTGTTTTTTCGCACTTTAATAAAAACGTTTTACTGTCTTTTTCTTTTAAACAATCACTGAGTTCGCTTAGGCTCTCTGTTACTTCTTCAACCTCACCGTGTAATAGGAAAACTTTTAAGATTTTCTGTCGTTTTTCCCACGAATCTTTTGTGTTTTTCAGTACATTTTCTGCATCTGTATATTCCTTATCGGAATAATAATTCTCGATTTCAGAGATGTTTTTGTTGTACTTTTCGTACGAATTGCTTACTAAATAAAATTCTGTTAAAGAAAAAAGAAGTGCTACAACAAGTAAGCTGATTGCTACCCACAGACGTTTCATATTATTTACTCACTCTCATATTTTAAAAGGCTTACACTGCCGTTTGTTTCGACTATTCCGTATTTTATCTGAGCTACATCGAAAACCTCCTGCTGACGCAGTAAACTGTACAGATCCTCGTACGTGATTCTCAGCTTTTTTATCTGGTTTTCGAGTATCTTTCCGTCTTTGATTATCACAACAGGATTACCGCATATTATTTTTCGGAAACGCCTGCTTTTGAGCATAATTATACTGACTATTATCTCCAACGACACAAGTATCATAATAGGGAGCAGACCGCTTAAAAGCGGTTGTTCTGCATTTTGCATCGGTATAGCTGCGATGTCTGAAATAACAAGCGTAATAACAAGTTCGGATGTCTGCATATCACTTAATTGTCGCTTTCCCATAATCCGGACTGCTAAAATAATAAAAACGTAGAGAAGTACTGTACGAAGCAGCGAAATTAACATAATATCACCACTTGTATTATGTGTAGTCAAAAATATCCTATTCATAATACGATTTATTCAAAAAAATATGCAAAAATTATGCATAAAATAATCAAAAGTTCTTTTATAGGTTTATAAACTTATAATATAGGAGTATAATCAAATCTGTATAAGTATGCATATTTTTAATTTTCAAAGAAAGTCGGTGCAGAATATGAACAAAGAATATAGCGTTTCTCTTAAAAGAATTATTGATGAGATTGGTCTCAAGGAATTCTATATGCCTAGCGATCCTGAGAATCTGTTTGTTTACTCGAACAGTATTGATCGTCCGGGTCTTCAGCTTGTAGGTCATCTTGAGCATTTCGATGAGACACAGATTGTTGTGCTCGGTATGACTGAGTACAGCTTTTTGCGTAATCTCAGCGAAGAGGAAAGAGTCAAACATATCGAGCCGATTTTATCACGCCGACCACCGGCAGTTATTATTGCACGCGATATCACACCTACACAGGTGATGATTGACTGCGTAACTAAATACGAAGTTCCACTTCTGACTACTCCTGACGATACATCAACATTAACCGCAGCTTTAGTATCATTTTTAAATGTTGAGCTTGCACCTCGTATTACACGCCACGGTGTTTTAGTCGAAGTATATGGTGAAGGTTGTCTGCTTATTGGAAACAGCGGTGTTGGTAAGTCAGAGACTGCTATCGAGCTTATCAAGCGTGGTCACCGTCTTATCGCTGATGATGCTGTCGAGATTAAGAGAGTCTCGAAGAAATCTCTCGTCGGTTCTTCTCCAGAGAATATTCGTCACTTTATCGAGCTTCGCGGTATCGGTATCATCAACGCCCGCAGAATCTTCGGTATGGGCTCCGTTAAGATTTCCGAAAAAATCGATATGGTTATCAATATGGAACTGTGGGATTCTACTAAAGTTTACGATAGAATGGGTATGGACAACGAGTATATGGAAATATTAGGTATTGAAGTACCTGTTGTTACAATCCCTGTAAAGCCTGGCCGTAACCTTGCGGTTATTATCGAGGTTGCCGCTATGAACCAGCGTCAGAAGAAGATGGGCTACAACGGTGCACAGGAACTGCTCCAGAACCTTGGTATGGACATTAGCCCTGACGACATCGGTAAAAAGAAAATTGAAACCAACTGGTGATTTAATGAAAATTATTGCAGATTTACACACACATACAAACGCGTGTACTCACGCTTACTCAACCATCAACGAGATGGTACACGCTGCAGCTCAAAAGGGACTCTACGCAATAGCGATTACTGACCACGGCAGAGCGATGGAGGGAGCACCGGGTGCGTACTACTTTGAGAGTCTTCCGCTAGTACCGAAGGTTATCGAAAACGTTAGAGTGCTTAAAGGTATGGAAGCGAATATCATAGATTTTGAAGGTAATCTCGACGCTAGTGATAAACTTTTGTCACAGCTCGAGTGGATAGTGGCTTCGATGCACACGATAACTCTTTCTTATAAACCTGACGTTGAAAAATGCACGAACGCTTATCTTCAGATGTGCAAAAATCCACACGTCAATGTTATCGGACACTCTGGCTCTCCGTACTATGCGTACGACTATGAAAAGGTTATCAAAGAGTGCGCTCATACTGGAACACTCGTTGAAATCAATGACTCTACCTTCACCGGCTTTCGAGCTGATGCAGTACCTAACTGTAGAAAAATCGCACAGCTGTGCAAAAAGCATGATGCAAGGGTGGTTGTCGATACCGACGCTCACTATATGACTAGAGTTGGTGAGTTTTCACACGCTGTAAAGATGCTTTCTGAAATCGACTTCCCGAGTGAGCTTGTGGTTAATTCAAGCGTGGAGAATCTTAAACAGTATTTTGCTGAGAAAAATATTGAAATTTAACGGAGGATTTATGTACGACCTTCAGATTATACGTGACTTAGCCGTAAAAAGCGGCTTTGAATATATAGAAAACGAACCAATGTCGCATCACACAAGCTTTAAAATCGGCGGCGAAGCTGAGATATTTGTTACGGCTAAAACTATTGAACAGCTCAAAGCTGTGCTTAAAGCCTGCAAGAAAAACGACATACCGTTCTTTGTACTCGGCAAGGGCAGTAACCTGCTTATCAGTGACGACGGTATGAAAGGCGTCGTGATAACTCTCGACGGCGATTTCAAGGGAATTTCTATAAAAGAAAATAAAATCACTTGTGGTGCAGGTGTTAATCTCGCAAAACTCTGCCTTTTTGCTCAGTCAAACTCACTTTCCGGACTTGAGTTTGCTTACGGCATACCTGGTTCTGTCGGTGGTGCTGTTTATATGAATGCAGGTGCCTACGGCGGTGAGATGAAAGATGTTGTTACAACTGTTACTCATCTGACTGAGGACGGTGAAGTTGTCACAATACCGCTTGAAGAGCTTGATTTTGCATATCGCCACAGCGTATATAAGAATAATAACTCAATTATCCTGTCTGCTACTTTTGAGCTCAATGTTTCGGACAAAGATGAAATTAAAGCTATTATGGACGATATACTCAATCGCCGTAAGACAAAGCAGCCTCTCGAATACCCGAGTGCTGGTTCAGTTTTCAAAAGGCCTGAGGGTAACTACGCAGGCACTCTGATTGAACAGTGTGGCTTAAAAGGTAAGACTATAGGAGGAGCACAGGTGTCGCAAAAGCACGCAGGTTTTATCATAAACATCGGCGGTGCTACCTGTGACGATGTACTTAATCTTGTGAAATTTGTGCAGGACACAGTGCAGAAAGAAACAGGCTACTATTTAGAGAGAGAAATTATTCACATTAAATAAACTAGGTGAAATTTATGGATTTTGTAATTATCACGGGACTTTCGGGTGCAGGAAAAACTTCTGCTTTGCATGCTATGGAGGATATCGGCTACTACTGTGTTGATAACATTCCTCCGCTACTGCTCGACACTTTCTACGACTTGTGCGACAACAGTGCCGACAAACGTATGAAAAAGGTTGCTGTTGTTGTCGATATGCGCTCGGGAAATATGTTCAACGAGCTTGCCAATATCATTTCAAAAAGCAAAATGTCGGGTAAACGCTTTAAGATTCTTTTCCTTGATACTAAAGAGGATACACTCTTAATCAGATATAAGGAGACACGACGCAAGCATCCGCTTGCTTCTGAATTTGCGGGTGGTTCTACTGAGAAAGCTGTAGAGCTTGAAGTTGAGTTTATGAAACCTGTCAAATCTATTTCCGACTATGTTATAAATACTTCCTGTATGACACCGAAACAGCTCAAAGAGCGTGTTTCTACGATGTTTCTGCAGGGCGCCGATCACGGAATGCTTATTACTTGTATGTCTTTCGGATTTAAGTATGGTATACCACTTGAGGCTGATCTGATTTTCGATGTTCGTTGTCTTCCAAATCCGTTTTATATTAAAGAACTTAAACATAAAACCGGTTTAGACGAGGACGTTAGAAAATATATCCTCGATTTCGAAGTAACAGGACAGTTTATCGAGAAACTGATTGACTACCTTGATTTTACAGTCCCACTTTATAAGGAAGAGGGCAAAAGCGAGCTTGTAATCGGTATCGGCTGTACAGGCGGTAAGCACCGCTCGGTTACTTTAGCAAGGCTTTTAAACAGCCACTTTATCGAAAATAATCAAAAATCAGCAATTCATCACAGAGATATCTGGAAAGCGTAGTTTCTCTGTGATACAGAGGAAAATTATGTCGTTTGCTACTGAAACAAAAAAAGAACTGTGTTCTGTCGCGACTACTGACGTCGAGAGTTTAAGAGCAGAGCTGTACGCGATGCTTCTGCTCAGTCGGTATTTCACACAGGACAGAATAGTCTTTAAAACTGAAAACAAGTACACAGCCGACCGTTTTGTGTCACTTTGTACGATGTTGTTTTCTCCGATAATTGAATACAAAAAACCACTCACAAAAGCGTCGAAAATCTACACGATAACGCTGATTGATTCCTTCGATTGTAGGCGGATTTTTGACTTTTTCGGTCACGATGAACACGCTTTAAATATGAGAGTGAACCGAGCAAACATTGTAGACAGCCAAAGCGAGAGAGCTTTTATCCGAGGTGTTTTTCTTGCGTGTGGTTCGGTAACCGACCCGGATAAGGGGTATCATCTCGAGCTTTGCGTAGTGCATAAGAATTTGTGTAACGATATCGCTTGTGTAATACACGACATCGAAGAGTGTGCAATAAGCGTTAAAATGTTAAACAGAAACGGCTCGTATATATGCTACATAAAGGACAGCGAACAGATTACCGATTTGCTTACTTTTATGGGGGCGACTAATTCTGCGATGGCTGTCATGGGTGCGAAAGCGTTAAAGCAGGTACGAAATGCTGCAAACAGAAGAGTAAACTCCGAAGTAGCCAACCTGCAGAAAGTTGCAGGAGCATCAGCTGCACAGATTAAAGCGATTAATAAACTAAAAAAATCGGGTAAGTACAACGCACTTTCTGAAGAATTAAAAGTTGTCGCTGAACTCAGGCTTGAATACCCTGAGCTGTCACTACGTGATATGGGGCAGAAGCTGGAGCCTCCGATTTCGCGTAGCGGTGTCAACCACCGATTAACAAAACTGATTCAACTTTCACAAGAAGATGATTGATATGAGTAAAGAAATGACTTTTGAACAAGCAAATACTAAGCTTGAAGAAATTGTCGCTAAAATGGAAAAAGGCGATATACCGCTTGATGAGCTGATGAAGCTTTACGAAGAAGCGTACAAACTGCTTAATTATTGCACCGTTAAACTCGAAGAGTGCAAAGGTCAGATTGTCGATATTAACGAACGCATTGATAATATGAAGCCTGATGCTTCAAGCTTATTTGAGGATTGATTATGCGCGATTTTAAAACTTACCAGAATATGATTGAAATTGCTCTTGAAAAATACTTGCCAAAAGGAGTTTTCACTGAGCAGACTTTAATAGACTCGATGAAATATTCGCTTATGTGCGGTGGCAAGCGTGTTCGTCCGTTGCTCACACTTCTGTTTTGTGAGCTGTGCAACAAAAATGCAGAAATCGCTTTACCATACGCTTGTGCAGTCGAGATGATTCACACTTATTCACTGATTCACGACGACTTACCGTGTATGGATGATGACGACTTCCGTCGAGGTAAGCCGTCTAACCACAAAGTCTACGGCGAGGATATCGCCACCCTTTCTGGAGATGCGATGCAAAGTCTTGCTTTTGAGATTATGCTAAGCGATGATGCTGTAGAAAAAGTGTCAGCGCAAAATGCGTGCAAAGCAGCTCACACTCTTGCTCGGTACTGCGGTACGCTCGGTATGGTCGGAGGTCAGGTCATCGATATTGAGCACGAGAGCAAAAACGCTCCTATTGAGATATTACGCGAGATGGACGAGAAAAAGACAGGCGCGCTTATTAAAGCCGCTTGTGAAATGGGTTGTATCGTTGCTAGTGCAAGCGAGGAGCAGATAACTGCTGCTAGAGAATACGGAGGTTGTATCGGAATCGCTTTCCAAATTATGGACGATATCCTCGATGTTACCGCTACTACTCAGGCTTTAGGTAAGCCTGTCGGCAGCGATAAGGATAACGATAAATCGACTTACGTGTCACTATTGGGTATAGAGAAGTGTCAAGAGCTTGTTGACGAGCTGTCCGCCGAAGCGATAAGCGCTTTAGACGCTTTCGACGCTGACACAACAGCACTCGTTGATTTAGCGTACTCACTCGCAAAAAGAGAAAATTAACTTTTATATATTTGCAAAGTAGGTAATCTTATGTCAAGTGAAATTTTATCTACAATTAAATCACCACAGGACATTAAAGCGCTCAGCGAGCAAGAACTCCTCGCTTTATGCGAAGAAATCCGAAGGAAAATTATCGACACAGTATCCGTAAACGGTGGTCATCTGTCGCCTAATTTAGGTGTTGTTGAGCTTACAGTTATGCTTCACTACGTTTTTGATTGTCCTGATGACAGTATCGTGTGGGATGTCGGACATCAGTGTTACACCCACAAAATGCTTACAGGTCGATACGACAGTATTGGCACTATTCGTACCGAAGGCGGTCTTTCTGGGTTTCCAAAGCGTAGCGAAAGTGAGTATGACGCGTTTAATGTCGGACATTCGAGCACTTCGATTTCTGCGGCTCTCGGTATTGCTCAGGCAAAACAGCTTAAAGGCGACAATAGCCACACTATCGCCGTTATCGGTGACGGCTCGCTCACAGGCGGTCTTGCGTACGAAGGACTTAATAACGCAGGACGTTTCAAGAAGAATTTCATCGTTATCTTAAACGATAACAAGATGTCTATATCAAAAAACGTCGGTGCAATCGCAAAATATCTGACTAGTATCCGTGTTCGTCCGACATACCTTCGCATTAAGAACAAGGTTGAAAAGGGGCTTACCCGTATTCCATTACTTGGCTCTCCGATTAAAAAGCTCCTAAAAAGTTCTAAATCAGGAGTTAAGCACATGATTTACAAAGATACGCTGTTTGATCAGCTTGGTCTTAGCTATTACGGTCCTGTTGATGGTCACGATATAGATGCGCTTAAAAACGCTCTCTCAGCCGCAAAATCAGCGAAAGGTCCTGTGCTCTTACACGTAGTTACTAAAAAGGGTAAGGGTTATCAGTATGCCGAGAGTGACTCCGCGAGCTTCCACGGTATCGGTCAGTTTGATGTTGAAACAGGCGAGCCGATTTCCAGCAAGAAAGATTTTTCAACCGTTTTCGGTGAGGGTTTGTGCCGAATAGCGCAGAGCGATAACAGAGTCTGTGCTGTTACTGCTGCTATGCGCACAGGTACGGGTTTGCTCGATTTTTCACGTATTTATAAAGACAGATTTTTTGATGTTGGTATAGCTGAAGAACACGCAGTTACTTTCTCCTGCGGTTTAGCGACAAAAGGTATGATTCCTGTTTTCGCTGTTTATTCAACATTCTTACAGCGTGGATACGACCAGCTTTTACACGATGCCGCTATGCAGAAGCTGCATATGGTTGTTGCTGTTGACAGAGCAGGTATCGTTGGTGAAGACGGCGAAACGCATCAGGGCGTTTTTGATGTTTCGATGTTAAACTCTATTCCTAATACCACTATTTTTTCACCTTGTTATTTTGACGAGATGAAACAGTCGCTTAACACAGCAATTTACGGTTGTGACAGCTTAGTAGCTCTGAGATATCCTCGTGGAGGAGAGATTGCACGACCTGATGATATGCAAAAGAGTAGTATGAACTACGACATCTACGGCGACCGAAATGCAGATAAACTTCTTATCACCTACGGTCGACTTTTTGCAAACGCTGTTGAAGCGTACGAAAAGCTGAAAGCTGAGGGTGAGTCGATTTGTGTTCTGAAGCTATGTAAAATTAAACCTATAGATAAAAGTGCTATTGAGTTTGCTATGAGCTTTAGCAACATCCACTTCTTTGAAGAGGGTATTTTAGCCGGTGGTATTGGACAGACTTTCGACTATGAGCTGACAAAAATCGGCTACAACGGCATGTACAAGGTTGTTGCTATCGAGGACAAGTTTATTCCTCACGCATCAGTCAGAGCGTCACTTGAATACAACAAACTCGACGCTAAGTCTATGTATGATATTATGAAAAACGATTAACCTAAATGGAGAAATAATGAAAAAAAGACTAGACATACTTGTTTTTGAAAAAGGCTTTGCAGAAAGCCGTGAAAAAGCGAAAGCTATTATAATGTCGGGTATTGTTTATGTTAACAACCAGAAAGCCGACAAACCCGGCGTTTCGTATGATGAGAATCTTCCTCTTGAAGTAAGAGGCGAGACTCAGAAATACGTCAGCCGTGGCGGTTATAAACTCGAAAAAGCGATGAATAGCTTTCCTATAACATTAAACGATAAAATTACGATGGATATCGGCGCGTCTACTGGAGGATTCACCGATTGTATGCTCCAGAATGGTGCTAAAAAAGTTTACTCTGTCGATGTGGGTTACGGTCAGCTCGCGTGGAAACTGAGGAACGACGAGAGGGTTGTTAACCTCGAGCGCACTAATATGCGTTACGTTACACACGAACAGGTGAGTGATGAAATAGACTTTTTCTCTGTTGATGTTTCGTTTATTTCGCTGAAACTTATTTTACCTGTTGCCAGGGAACTATTAAGTGAGCGCGGCGAAGCTGTGTGTCTTATTAAACCTCAGTTTGAAGCTGGTAAAGAAAATGTCGGTAAAAATGGTGTTGTCAGAGATAAAAACGTTCACGTTGACGTTGTGAATATGATTGTTGATTTCTGCCTTAATAATGGCTACGATGTTTTAGGGCTCGACTACTCTCCGATAAAAGGACCGCAGGGCAACATTGAATATCTCATCTATATTAGAAAATCAGATGCACCAAAAATGCTTACAGATACAACAGCTTTGCAGGTTGTTACCGATTCACACACTGAACTTGATAAATAAAAGGTGATTTTATGAAAATCGGACTTATTGTAAACAAAGATAAAAAGCAAGCCGAAATCTGTGCTGAACAGATTTCGAAGCATTTACTTCTTAATAATGCCGAAATATTGCTCAATAATTCTGTAAAAAAAATAATTGAGA
>JAZSFG010000068.1:0-6337 GCA_045532065.1 Ruminococcus sp.
GAGAAGAGAATGCTTCAGGAAGCTGTAGATGCCCTTATCGACACCGGCAGACGCGGCAGACCTGTAACAGGTCCTAACAACCGTGCGCTTAAGTCACTTTCAGATATGCTCAAGGGTAAACAGGGACGTTTCCGTCAGAACCTTCTCGGTAAGCGTGTTGACTATTCCGGACGTTCTGTTATCGTCGTTGGTCCTGAGCTGAAGATGTACCAGTGTGGTCTTCCAAAGGAGATGGCACTCGAACTCTTCAAACCATTCGTTATGAAGCGCCTTGTAGAAACAAAGGCTGTTCAGAATATCAAAGCTGCAAGAAAAGCAGTTGAGCGTGCTAAGCCTGAGGTTTGGGATGCACTTGAGGTTGTAATCAAGGGTCACCCGGTACTCCTCAACCGTGCTCCTACACTCCACCGTCTCGGTATTCAGGCGTTCGAACCTGTACTCGTTGAGGGCCGTGCACTTAAACTCCACCCGCTCGTTTGTACAGCGTATAACGCTGACTTTGACGGCGACCAGATGGCTGTTCACGTTCCACTTTCTGCTGAAGCACAGGCTGAGGCTAGATTCCTCATGCTCGCTGCAGGCAACCTCTTAAAACCATCAGACGGACGTCCTGTTGCTGTTCCAACACAGGATATGGTCTTAGGTTCATACTACCTCACACTCGATAAGGACGGCGAACCTGGCGAAGGCAAAGCTTTCCGCGATATCGACGAGGCTATGATGGCTTATCAGACAGGTGTAGTTACTCTGCACTCAAAGATTAAAATCAGAAGAACAATTACTGTCGACGGTGTTGAGAAAACAGGTATGGTCGACACAACTGTAGGTAAGATTATCTTCAACCGCCCAATCCCACAGGATTTAGGCTTCGTTGACAGAAGTGATCCTGCAAATATGTTCAAATTCGAGATTGACTTCTTAGTTGGTAAGAAGCAGCTCGGTAAAATTATCGATGCTTGTATCAAGATTCACGGCACAGAAGTTACTTCTGTTGTTCTTGACGAAGTTAAAGCACAGGGCTACAAGTACTCTACTCGCGGTGCTATCACAGTTGCTGTATGTGACGCTAAGATTCCACCGGAGAAGAAGGAAATCATCGCTAAAGCTGAGGCTGACGTTGATGCTATCCGTGATGAGTACATGATGGGTCTTCGTTCAAACGAGGAGCGTTACGAAGAAGTTCTCCGCATCTGGGAGAAAGCTACTAACGACGTTACTGCTAAACTTCAGGGCAACCTCGATAGATACAACCCAATCTTCATGATGGCTGACTCTGGTGCTCGAGGCAGCATGTCTCAGATTCGTCAGCTCGCAGGTATGCGTGGTCTTATCGCGAATACATCAGGTAAGACAATCGAAATTCCAATCAGAGCTAACTACCGTGAAGGTCTTAACATTCTCGAGTACTTTATTTCTTCCCGTGGTGCGCGTAAAGGTCTTGCCGATACAGCGCTTAGAACTGCGGACTCAGGTTACCTTACTCGTCGTCTTGTTGACGTATCACAGGATGTTATCATCCGTGAGGACGATTGTGGTTCAACTGAGGGTCTTGAAGTATTCGATATCAAAGCAGGTAAGCAGACAATTGAAGGCCTCCACGAGCGTCTTATCGGTCGTTACCTTGTACACGACTTCCTCGATGAAGCAGGCAACGTGCTTGTTTCTAAAGATACACTTATGGGTGATAACGAAGCTGACATCATCGTTAACTCAGGTGTTGAGAAGATTGAAATCCGTTCAATTCTTGGCTGTCACTCTAAGTACGGCGTATGTAAGAAGTGCTACGGCTCTAACCTTGCAAACGGCCAGCCTGTTACTGTCGGTGAGGCAGTTGGTATTATCGCTGCTCAGTCTATCGGTGAGCCTGGTACTCAGCTTACAATGAGAACATTCCATACCGGTGGTGTTGCGTCAGCAGAAGATATTACACAGGGTCTTCCTAGAGTTGAAGAACTCTTCGAGTCACGTAAGCCGAAGTCGCTTGCTATCATCAGTGAAATCGACGGTGAAGTTCGTTTTGAAGATATCAAAAACAACCGTCACGCTGTTGTATACAATAAAGAGACAAGCGAAGAGAGAGCATATCTCATTCCGTTTGGCTTCAGAGTTGCTGTTGAAGAAGGACAGCAGATTAAGAAGGGCGACAAAATCACAGACGGTGCTGTTAACCCACACGATATTCTTGATATTCTCGGTCCTAAGGCTGTGCAGGACTACCTCATTTCCGAGGTACAGAGCACATACCGTTTACAGGGTGTTGATATCAACGATAAGCACATTGAGGTTATCGTTCGTCAGATGATGAAGAAAGTTAAGGTTGACGACGCAGGTTCAACAGACTTTATGTCAGGCCAGCTCTACAATCGTAACGAAGTTATCCACGCTAACAAGAAGATCAGAGAGCGCATTGCTCAAGGCGAAGAGGGACTCAAGGAAGCTACATGGACACAGCTCCTCCTCGGTATCACAAAGGCTTCTCTTGCTACTGACAGCTTCCTGTCTGCTGCATCATTCCAGGAGACAACTCGTGTTCTCACTGACGCTGCTATCAAGGGTAAGGTTGACCCACTCATCGGTCTTAAGGAAAACGTTCTTATCGGTAAACTTGTTCCTGCCGGTACAGGTATGAGAAGATATAACGAAGTTGAGCTCGAGGAAAACTATATTCCAACTGCTCCAACAGCTCCGATTGAGTAAAACTTAATAAACAATTTAGGGAGAGCTTTTGCTCTCCCTTTTTGTTTTGCAAAAAAATAACGGCTCGGGATATTTTCCTGAGCCGTTTTAAATTTGCTTATTGAATTTTTTCGAATGCTTCCACACCGTGTTTGCACAGTGGACAGATGAAGTCTTCTGGTAACTCGTCACCCTCGTAGACGTAACCGCAGATTGTGCACACATAACCTTTTGATTTAGGTTGTGGCTGTGGTTTTACGTTCTTATGATAGTACTCATAGGTCATCGTCGGTTTGTCAGATAAAACTTTCGCTTCTGTCAGCTCACAAATGAAAAGAGTGTGAGTATCAAGCTCTACTTCGCTTTCTACTTTGAGTGACAGGTACGAGTTAGAATAATGTGGCTGAATAACAAGTTCGTTGTCACTGCGCTGAAGATGAGGAGATACGAATTTATCCTTGTTTTTACCGCTTTGAAATCCGAAATACTCGAAAATCTCAAACGGAGTGTCCTCTGTAAGACAGTTAACATTTAAAAGGCCTGTGTTTTTCACCATATCGTGTGTGTAATTTTGCTTACTAATTGCAACAGCTATTTTATTGTCGGTTAACTGCATAACAGCGTTTACGATACAAGCGTTGTCCTTGTCGCCATCCTTGGCTGTTAGTATATACAGACCGTAACCGAGATTAAAAAGTGCCTTTGTGTTGATTTTTTCGCTCATAAAATACCTCCATAGGTGTTTTATATTATTATATATATAATTGTATAGAATAAACCTTGTCAAGTCAATAATATGATTATGAAAAAATGTAGATGTTATCTTATTTAAAGTTTAAAAAAATGTTGACAAAAGGGTTACATTTGTGGTATTATCGATAATCGTGGGATAGGATGTGTAATAGCGTCTTTATGTTGGTGAAAACCTTTAAAAAACGCTGATTTCATCTCGCTTTTTAGTGCAAATCCTACAATTAATCTTCGCGTGTTTACAAACGTGTATAAAGCGTTTTGTTGACATATAGCAAAAGTTTATCTTTTGCGGTTAATTTTCTTATAACTTTGGAAAGGAGGAAGAAATTAATGCCAACCTTTAATCAGTTAGTTCGTAAGGGCAGAGAGGTAAGTGTTAAGAAATCTACAGCACCTGCTCTCTTAAAAGGCTGGAACTCACAGAAGAACAAGGCTATCAACCAGCAGTCTCCACAGAAGCGTGGCGTTTGTACTGCAGTTAAGACAGCTACTCCTAAGAAGCCTAACTCAGCGCTCAGAAAGATCGCCAGAGTAAGACTTTCAAACGGTATCGAAGTCAGTTCCTACATCCCTGGCGTTGGTCACAACCTTCAGGAGCACTCAGTTGTTCTTATTCGTGGCGGACGTGTTAAGGACTTACCTGGTGTACGTTACCATATTATCCGTGGTACACTCGATACACAGGGTGTTTCAGGCCGTAATCAGGCTAGATCAAAGTATGGCGCTAAGCGTCCAAAGAAGTAAGGAATTGACAACTCACAGTTAAATTAACTGAAACTGTATAGCTACAGTGGTTTATATATAGACCTCTGTGTGCATATACGGGGGTTAGTCACTTTCGAGTACCTAAGATTTCTCAATATTTGTGAAGGAGGGAAGTAAAGATGCCAAGAAGAGGTCAGATCGCAAAACGTGATGTTTTGCCAGATCCGGTTTATAACTCAAAGCTCGTTACTCGTCTTATCAACAACATCATGCTCGATGGCAAAAAGGGTGTTGCTCAGAAAATTGTTTATGGTGCATTCGACATCATCGCTACTAAGACAGGTAAGGACGCTCTCGAAGTTTTCGAGCAGGCTATGGAAAACGTTATGCCAGAGCTCGAAGTTAAGGCTAGACGTGTCGGCGGGGCAACTTACCAGGTTCCAATCAAGGTAAGAGGCGCTAGAAAGCAGACACTTGGTCTTAGATGGCTCACAACATATTCAAGAGCTAGAAGCGAGAGAACAATGAAAGAGAGACTTGCCGGTGAGATCCTTGATGCAGTCAACGGTGCTGGTGGTGCGTTCAAGAAGCGCGAAGACACACACAAGATGGCTGAGGCTAACAAGGCTTTTGCTCACTATAGTTGGTAATATAGTCTCTAGGATTAGATACGAAGGAGGATATTATGCCAAGGCAGGTATCGCTTGAAAATACTAGAAACATCGGTATCATGGCGCACATCGATGCCGGTAAAACAACTACTACAGAAAGAATTCTGTACTACACAGGTGTAAACCACAAAATCGGTGAAACACACGAAGGCGCTGCTACCATGGACTGGATGGAGCAGGAGCAGGAGCGTGGTATCACTATCACATCTGCGGCTACAACCTGTTTCTGGAAAGACAACAGAATCAACATCATCGACACTCCGGGACACGTTGACTTCACAGTAGAAGTTGAGCGTTCACTGCGTGTACTCGACGGCTCTGTAACAGTACTTTGTGCTAAGGGCGGCGTTGAGCCACAGTCAGAGACAGTATGGCGTCAGGCTGACAACTACAAGGTTCCGAGAATGGTTTATGTTAATAAGATGGACATCATGGGTGCTGATTTCTACCACGTTGTACAGATGATGAAGGACAGACTTAAGTGTAATGCTGTTCCGATTCAGCTTCCAATCGGTGTAGAAGACACATTCAACGGTATCATCGACCTCGTTACTATGACTGCTGAAACTTACGGCGGCAAGAACGGCGAGGAAAGAATCCAGATTGATATCCCTGAGGATATGATGGACAAGGCAGCTGAGTACCACGATGCATTAATCGAGGCAGTTGCTGAAACTTCTGAAGAGCTTATGGAGAAATACTTCGGTGGTGAAGAACTCACAATTGATGAGATCAAAACTGCTATCCGTAAGGCTACTATTGCTAATGAAATGGTTCCTGTATGCTGCGGTACTTCATACCGTAACAAGGGCGTTCAGAAGCTACTCGACGCAGTTATCGACTATATGCCAGCTCCAACAGACATCCCTGCTATCAAGGGTGTTGACTGTGAGACAGGCGAAGAGGTTGAAAGACATTCTTCTGACACAGAGCCTTTTGCTGCTCTTGCGTTCAAGATTGCTACAGACCCATACGTTGGTAAGCTCTGCTTCTTCAGAGTATATTCTGGTAAAGTTGATAAGGGTACTGCAGTATTCAACTCTACTAAGGACAGAACAGAAAGAGTTGGCCGTATCTTACAGATGCACGCTAACGACAGAAAAGATATCGACTGCTGCTACGCAGGTGATATCGCTGCTGCAGTAGGCTTAAAGCACACTACAACAGGTGACACACTCTGTGACGAGGATCACGCAGTTATCCTTGAGTCTATGGAGTTCCCAGAGCCTGTTATCAAGGTTGCTATCGAGCCAAAGACTAAGGCAGGTCAGGAGAAGATGGGTATCGCTCTTGCAAAGCTTGCAGAAGAAGACCCAACCTTCAAGGCTTATACAGACGAAGAAACTGGACAGACTATCATCGCTGGTATGGGTGAGCTTCACCTTGAAATCATCGTTGACAGACTCCTCAGAGAATTCAAAGTAGAAGCTAACATCGGTAAGCCACAGGTTGCTTACAAAGAGACTATCCGCACTGAAGCTGACGTTGACCAGAAATATGCTCGTCAGTCAGGTGGTAAGGGTCAGTACGGT
>JAZSFG010000143.1:0-12721 GCA_045532065.1 Ruminococcus sp.
CTTACGCCTTGTCCTTCACGCAAAAGAATAAGATTTCAGGTGCTACGCAGTTTAAAGTTAGATATTTTTTGTTTAGACAAAATGAAAAGACCTCGTAAGGCTGACGCCTACGAGGTCTTTTTTATGAAGTATAAGCAGAAAATAGCAACTTTTAACCTGTTAAATCGCTGCATTGCACCGCCCAATGTCGGGGTGTTACTTTTTTGCTTCTTAATAGTTTTCAGCTTTGATTCTGAAGTGTGCTCTTGGGTGAACACAAACAGGACAAACTTCAGGAGCTTCCGTACCAACTACAACGTGACCGCAGTTGCCACACTCCCAGATAACGATAGAGCCCTTCTTGAATACTTCGCCGTTCTTAACATTAGCTAAAAGCTTTCTGTAGCGCTCTTCGTGCTCTTTCTCGATTTTTGCTACACCCTCAAACTGGATAGCGATTTCTTCGAAGCCCTCTTCTCTAGCCTCTTTAGCGAAAGTAGCGTACATATCTGTCCACTCGTAGTTCTCACCTGCAGCAGCGTCTTCGAGGTTCTGCATTGTGTCGTTGATGCCGCCTAAAAGCTTGAACCAGAGCTTTGCGTGCTCTTTCTCGTTATCAGCTGTAGCGAGGAAAAGCTCAGCGATCTGATTGTAGCCCTCTTTCTTTGCTTTTGAAGCAAAGTATGTGTACTTATTTCTAGCCTGTGACTCACCGGCAAAAGCAGCCATCAGGTTAGCTTCGGTTTTTGTTCCTTTAAGATTCATAATGTACCTCCAAAGTTAATTTTATTTAATATTTCATTAAATTCATCATAAGTGTAAAGACAGTTAACAGCGCTTACCATCGCGTTTGTTGTCAAATACGGGGGTAATGAGAGGTAGTTTAATACCTCAGCCCTCATTTTTGCTGAATTATCTCCGCCACACAGACCGAATTCGAAGAAATCCATCTTCGTAATTTCGCGTGCTGTGACGTCGCTTTTTACGCCGTTAATCGTCGCACCACTATTTTTTATAGCTTGTGCTAAAAGAGTGCTGTCTATTCCCTCGACGCCGAGTTTTCCTTCTTTCGAGCACTCGGTCTTACGCTTTTCTTTTCCGTAAATTGTCGGGATATAACAGTGTTTTATCGTATTTTCATCGACGATACCCTTTAGAAAATTTCGAAGTACGAAGCCCGCAGAATCAACATCCGTCATAATAAGTATACCGCGTGACAAAGCTAGTTTGCGAATAAGGGTCTGTGCTTCTTTATCTTTAAAAATACGAAACCCGTTTAATGTAATTATAGGCGAAGAAATAACACTTTGCAACCTGATTTTGTCGTATTTACCCTCGACTATAACAACTTCTTTTAAAGAAAGCTTTTCTGTATCACCCATTGTTATCGCCTCGTGCAATCAAAATAAGTCGTGATATAAGCTTCTCAATTTCAACACGTGGATTTATAGTCACGCTGACCATACGCTCGTTGAGGTCCAAGATAGCGTCGATACTGTCGCGGATAGCTATTGTCGAGATGCGTTTCGACTGCTTTTGCATTTTACTAAGCACCCACGCGCGGTTTTTGTACGCCATTTCATCGGCAAAAATCTTAAGGTCAACTCCACTCTCGGTAGCTACTCGCGCACGGTACATATCGACATACGCGTTGCTAAGCGTAATCAGAATTGCAATCGGGTCTTCTCGCTGATAGAAAAGAACATCGAGCGTCTGCATAGCTTTGTCAAAATTCTCAGCTATAACAAAATCGAAAAGGTCGTATATACGAGCCTGCAGGTTTTTTGTAGCGAGATTTTCAATCATCACGTCTGTGATTTCATCTTCTCCTGCAAAAGCTGAGAGCTTTTCGACCTCGCTATGGAGAATATGAAGGTCATTCGAGCAGATTTTTATAAGTTTTGCGGCGTTTATAGGGCTAATCTTGCTACCGCATTCGTTAGCCCATTTGCACACAGTTTTCTCAAGGGACAGCTCGCTTCGACGGGACAAATCAGCAACCACGCCGTTTTTCTCAAAAGCAGAGCGGATTTTTATATATTTTTTCGACGGCTTCGCATCTTCAACGCGGGTAGTCATCGATATAATCAACACCGAAGTGTCAGGAATAGTTTTAGTTACAGAAACGAAGGCGTCAACATCGTCTGCAGACAGCGAATCTATATCCAAATCGACGATTTTTACACAGTTTTTATCGCACATAAACGGCATAACATCGCACGCAACGCTCACCTGTGACACGTCGCAATCAGAAGAAAAAACATGGAAGTTAAACTCAGGTAATTCAGTACCCATAAGTTTCTTAACAAGTGCGTCGGTGTACATGCCGACTAACATCTTCTCTTCTCCATCAATAAAGTAAAGATTAGAAAACTGCTTTTGTGATATGTGTTTTTTAAAATCCTGTTCTTTCATAATCGGCATAGTTACACCTCCTCTATAAGTGTGATTTTTCCTTGTGATGTGAGTAAAACGCGGTGCGACACATTATACATCTGTTTCATCAGATAAAACGCCGTGCTTTCGTCAGTAGAAAGCACTAACGTGTCACATTGTAAGTAGCTATAATTTTCAGGACAAGAGCCAAGCACTATCGTATGCGCTTTACGATAACGCGCAGGCACAGTCAGCACATCAACATCGTCAGGTAATATAAGCAACGACTTGCCGTTGTACTCAAAATAAGTGATATACTTTTCCTCTACAAAACACAATGTGACCTTCTCCCCATCAGGCAGAGTGTACACATAATCGCCATCAGGTTTTATCACATTTTCTGTGTTATCGCTCAGCGTTATTGTTCTCTTAGTATCATACAACAAAACGTCTTTAATTGCAAACACTTTAGATAAAGACGTTATGTTTTTTGCACAGTTTGCAGAGTTACCAACAGACACCGAAAAATCCACATCCGATACGTCGTGTTGCATTTCATCGAGTGCATCACGCATATTCGCGTTACTACAATCAAAAGAAAGTACAGCTTGCGTTTCACCGCTTTCATACAAAATAGCTGTGCCGTCATCAACGTCGTAAATATGAAGCGAGGAAACATCTCTTGAAACCAATACACTGCTAACACATCCGACAGTTAAGGTGAACGCTAAAACAAGAGCGTAAACGCCCAATCTACGCTTACTAAAAGAGCTACAAAGCCACACGAATAGTATCACGGCAAAAACTATCCATAGGTACATAAAATCGCTTGTGACGTACATATAGGAAAACGGAAGATCCGCGAAAAACGATACTGTTTTCAGCACGAAATCGGACAGCAACTGTGCACAAAATGCGAATACCGACACGATAAAAGACAAGAACGGAACAGCTCCTACAACACAGATAATGACCGCGAGATAGAGCAGCACCTGTATCGGAAACG
This sequence comes from Ruminococcus sp., assembly GCA_045532065.1. Classification (GTDB taxonomy): domain Bacteria; phylum Bacillota; class Clostridia; order Oscillospirales; family Acutalibacteraceae; genus Ruminococcoides. Next base: position 3,362 of record JAZSFG010000143.1, read on the forward strand.
ACAGCGCAAAGGTCGAGAAAACAGACACAGTAGAAGTCGAACCGAAAAGTATAATACTAAGCGGAAATGAGATAAGATACGCGCTTAAATTCACACAGAAAAGCGACAAAACAAATCGCACTCCTCTTCTAAGCCATTTAGTACAGAAGTTTTTAAAGCTCCTCTTTTTAGGAAGCTTTTTATTCAATATTTTAATTCTAATATAGAATTCATCGTATATAACAGGAGCTAATTTAATAATTGAGAAAGTAGTGGCAAACGACAGAATAAGTCCAACATCACCTGCTATATACGGGTCAAATAAAACCACACAAAGTGCCGCGAAGCTCAAAGAATTCAGAGGGTATGTATCACGCATTATCGAAAATCCGATTATACACAAAAGCATCATTATAGCACTTCGCAACACAGACGGTGAAAAGCCCGTAACCGCCATATACACAACAATAAACGCCACGGCAAAAACAAGGAAAATATGCCGAAAACCTGAGTATTTTCGTGCTAAAAAGAGAAAAAACCATGTCAGCGCTGAAAAATGCATTCCCGATACGACTATCAGGTGCGACACACCCGCTTCACGAAACTGTCTGTACACATCTTCAGAAAGTACGAATTTGTCGCCGACGAGCAAAGCGCTGCACAGCGAAAAAGCATCAGGACTTAGCGAATTACGCAAAGTTTCTCTTATGCTCTGCCTTAGTTTTATCGCGTGGTAATAAATCGGTTTTCTTTCAGGTACAATACGCTCAAAATCCGGATACTCGTAGCCAAAATCAGCAGTCAAAAAATACCCTTTGCTGATATTACCTTTGCTATCACTTTTCATAAATGTTGCATTAAGTTTCGCTTTATCAAAAGGCTCGATATCAAACATATCGTGGTGATAAACCATAAAATCAAAGTCGCATTTTTCACCATTGTGCGACTCACAGTTAAAGCGATAAACATAGGTTGAGTACTGTTTATACGGCTCTTCTTTAAGAGTCGCTACTATCTCTCCACAAACACCGTCGTAAGCGTCGACAGTTTTATTGTAAACAAGCTCTGTGTAACCGATATTGACAACACACGCAACAAGTGCAGTAAGCGCAATAACGCTCAGATACGCTTTACTACGAAACTTCTTAAAACTGACAAAAGCAGTCAGCAAAACAAGTAAAGTAAAAGCTAAAACAACTGTCGCTACATCGCTTAAATAAAAAACGACTGCTAGGACAGATAAGTAAGTTAATCCTATCAATCCAAACAGTCGTTTCATAGTTTTCATTCCTTAAATCTTATTTAAAAAACAGCGGAAGTTTCTCCAAGAAGATAATATCATCTCTGTTAGCGGCGTCACCCTCAGCGAGCACCGCAGCCTTACCTACAATATTACCGCCTGAGAGCTTCACAAGCTCTTCGAGTGCGAGCAAGCTCTCGCCTGTAGATATTACATCGTCGACGATAAGCACTCGTCTTCCCTTAAGCTTTTCTACGTCTTCCTGACCTAAATAGAGCTTCTGCTCGTATTCGGTAGTGATTGACTTAACTGTAACACACAGCGGGTCTGTCATATAGACTTTAGTGCCCTTACGAGCGATAACGTACTCATTACAGCCAAAACGCGCCATATCGTGGCACAGACCGATACTCTTAGCTTCTGCAGTTACTAAAATATCGTGCTGTGGGCAGATATCGAGCAGAGCTTTCGCACATTTTTCAGTAAGTTCTACGTCGCCGAGCAGGATAAATGCCGCGATGTCTAAGTTTTTGCTTACTTCGTACATATTTAAGTCTCTCTCAAGTCCTGCGACCTTGATCTTATAAGTTTTTCCCATAGTGCACCTCATCAAGCGATTTTTTCGCCGAGCTTTTTGCCGCCGAGCAGGTGGAAATGCAGGTGCATCACAGTCTGACCGCCGTTTTCTTTACAGTTATTGATGATACGGTAACCGTCTAAATTAAGCTCTTTTGCGATAACAGGAATCTTCGAAAAAATATGCGCAATAACGTCACAGTTTGTGTCGTCAATTTCATCAGCACAGGCGATGTGTGCTTTAGGAATGATAACAACATGCACAGGAGTCTGTGGGGCGATGTCGTGAAACGCGAGAATCTTCTCGTCCTCGTAAACTTTATTTGACGGAATTTCTCCGTTAGCTATTTTACAAAAAATGCAATCCATAATTAACCTCCAAAAATAATATAATTTTATTTTATACTTATATCTCCTGTTCGTCAATAGAAAAACAAAACAGGCGGTGAAAACCACCGCCCGAACAAATTATCTGTATCTGTAGCGTGAGTTACGCTTTTTGTGGCGTCTTTGCGCGTTTATATAGATAATCACTAACGCAATCACTACACAAACTACGATGCTCAGCCAAATAACATTGTGATATACAAAGCCGATAAAACGATGCATAAGGTAGTTAGTCTGGTCACGCTCGAAAGTTTCTGCACAAACAACGTCGGTTGTACCAACAATCTCGTTGTCATATAAAACAGTAACCGAACCGATAACCTGACCTTTTTCAATAGGTGCACTCACATAATCAGGCAAATCGTAAATAGTAGTAACGAGTGATTCGTCATAGTTATTAGGCAAAAGCGCACTTACACTACCGTTTGTAATCGCATCAACAGCTTCATTACCCCACACAAACTCAACCGATAATGATTCGACAACAGATTCATTCGGTAATAATTCTATAAAAGAAACATTACTAAATAAATACTTATATATCGACAAAGTATCGAGCATAGCGTAGTTAACATCTTCAGCGTACGAATAAGGAGCACCCAAAGCTATGCACAAATAATTATACCCGTCAGTATACGCACAAGAAGCGAGGCACTTACCTGCTTCGTCGGTATATCCTGTCTTAATACCTGTGACGGGTTCATAGTAATACTCAGGATAAGACGAATTGAGCATATAGTTAGTATTCTTTAAAGTGTGAGCCATACCCTTGACCTGATAGTATGGTTTACTTACGATTTCGTTGAAATACGCCTTTTGCTGAGCGTATTTTGCGATAGTCGCAAGGTCATGTGCTGTGGAATAGTGTTGCGAGTCGTAAAGTCCGTGAGGGTTGACAAAGTGAGTATCCGAGCACTTGAGCTGTCCTGCTTTGCGATTCATTAAATCTACGAATTTATCCACAGAGCCGTCGCCTACATATTGTGCAAGAACTAAAGCTGCGTCGTTACCCGACGGAATCATTAAACCGTGGAGTAAATCAAGCACAGAGAACTCATAGCCGATATAGTCAGAAAGTCCCATAACAGAAGAAGCCGGATCAAGACCCGCAAGAGCTTCGCTGGTAATCTCGATTTTTGTGTTCTCAAGGTCAGGGACGCTTTCAGCGACCACTATGTAAGTCATCAGTTTTGTAAGAGAAGCAGGCGGCACTTTTTTGTCGGCATCTTCTTCGTACATAACTATCCCTGTGTCTAGGTTTTCAACATAAACCGCGTCGCTCATCATCTCAAAGTCAATACCGTAATCAGCCGCATTTGCGCTAAGCAAAGGTAAGCTCATACTGATAAGCAAAACTAATATAAAAGCAAAAGAAATAACTCTTTTCATTATCCTACACCTTCCCTCACTTTATATTACAATAACAGGTTAAATTATGCAAGATAAAAATAAAAACGCACAGCCAAAAGACTGTGCGCAATAAATTACTGTTAAGCTGATTTCTTTTTAGCTTTTATCTTCTTTTCTTCGCCTCTTAAGAGTCGCTTGATGTTTTCTTTATGCTTAATGATAACGAAAACGCCTAAGAAAAGTGCGAGCAAGCTCGTAAGAATTACAAACCTCAGTGGGAACTCTCCCGTTGTGTACTCGAAGAAATACGAAATCAAGAAAGTATACGGACCGTAAAGTGCCGCACAAGTAATCGACGAAAGCGAGATAATCTTCGTAGTGAAGAAGAGAATGAGAAAAGTAGCAACGATGAGTAAAAACACTCTCCAGTCGGTAACAGCCATCATAGCAGCTGCGGTAACAATACCTTTACCGCCTTTGAATCCGAAATAAACCGGATACATGTGACCGATAATAGCAAACACGCCACCGATAAACGCGCCGTAAACCACGAGCTCTTTCGAAATCTCGTCAGGTGCTTCGATAAAAGAAAAGACAAATCGTCCGAAAAATCCTGCGATTGCACTCTTTAAAAAGTCAAACAAAAGCGTAAACACAGCAGGGCCGACACCGACACAGCGCATTACGTTTGTAAAGCCTGCGTTGCCCGAGCCCATCTCACGGATGTCTTTTTTCAGTTTCATTTTTGTGAGGATTATCGCAAAGCTGATGCTGCCAAAAAGGTAAGCAACCACAGCTGTGATAATTCCGCATAATACTAAAGCTACAGTCATTTGTCTCCTCTTTCTCTGATTACTATTCTCACAGGAGTACCCGTAAGCTCGAAAGCCTCACGGATTCTGTTTTCAAGATAACGCTGGTACGAAAAATGGAAAAGTTCAGCGTCGTTACAGAAAAACACGAATGTAGGCGGCTTTGTTGACGCCTGAGTCATATAATAAATCTTGAGTCTTCTGCCCTTGTCGGTAGGTGGCTGAACACGCATAGTAGCCTGAGCGAGAAGCTCGTTGAGCATACCTGTTTTGATACGCATAGCGTTGTTGTTAGCAACCTGCACGATAAGCTCGAAAAGGTTATTCAGACGCTGACCTGTTTTCGCAGAAATGAAAACCGACGGGGTGTAAGACATAAAAGCAAACTCGGTTTCGATGTCTTTTTTGAAGTTAGGCATCGTTTTATCGTCTTTTTCGATAGCATCCCATTTATTTACAGCCATAACACAGCCTTTGCCTGCTTCAATAGCCATACCCGCGATTTTAGTATCCTGTTCGGTAACACCTGTTTCAGCGTCAATCATAATAACGCAGACATCACAACGCTCTATAGCCATCTTCGCACGCAAAATAGAGTAACGCTCGATATTGTCAATAATCTTGCTCTTTTTACGCATACCTGCGGTGTCGATAAAATTAAACACGCCGTACTCGTTTTCAACTTTTGTGTCAATACTATCTCTAGTTGTACCCGCGATATTGGAAACTATGCAACGGCTCTGGCCTGTGATTTTATTGATAAGTGAAGATTTTCCGACGTTCGGTCTGCCGATAACAGCAACAGAGATAACCTCAGGGTCGTCTTCAAATTCAGCTTCATCAGGAAGATGCGAAAATGCCGCGTCGAGCAAATCACCCGTACCGTGACCGTGAACGGAAGAAACCGCAATCGGGTCTAAACCTAAGTTATAGAACTCGTAAAAAGCAGGGTCAGGGTCACCTACAGTGTCACATTTGTTGACACAAAGCACGATAGGCTTTGAACTCTTAAGCAACATCTGTGCAACATCAAGGTCAGTAGCAACTACACCTGAACGCACGTCAGTAACAAGGATAATAACATCAGCGGTTTCGATAGCGAGTTCTGCCTGAACACGCATCTGTGACAGAATAATATCGTCGGATTTCGGCTCGATACCGCCTGTGTCAATGATTGTGGCAACTCTTCCCTGCCACTCGACCTCGCCGTAAATTCGGTCTCTTGTTACACCCGGTGTATCGTCAACGATAGACACACGCTGACCGATAAGCTTATTAAAAAGTGTGGATTTTCCGACATTAGGGCGTCCGACAATCGCTATTACAGGTTTCATTATTCTTCACACTCCTTCGAGAGTATTGCATACAGTAACTCTTCACCACTATTATTAACAGGTGTGAGTTTAATATCTAATTCATTTTCAACATCTTCTACAGATGTATCGTCTAAAAATAAGTCGTTTTCAAAGCGGAGCATGCTCGAGCTGATTAAAAGCTCATCGCCTAAATTCTTGTCTTTAAGCTGATTTATCAAATCTCTTCCCACAACAAGACCGGAAACATTTACTCCGCCACCGAAAAATTCGTTTTTAATCGGCACAACATTTACTTTCACATTTTTAAATTTTTCTTCTACTGTGTCCATCATATCGCGCATAAACGGAGCAACTGAAGTACCGCACGCGATAGTGACACTGCGTTTAATATCTCTGTCGCCCTCGTAATCGTCAAGAGCGTAGAAAAGCTCGTCCTTTAAAAGAGCGATTAAGCCGACGCCGTTTTCAAGCGCTGAAAAGTCCTCGTAATGTGAAGCGTTCGGAATCTCGCGACCTGCTTTTATATACAGCTCGTCAGCAGCGAACACGATTCTTCTGCCGTATTTTTCAAGGCACATATTCGAATACTCATCGATAATATCAAGAGTTTCCTGTGCTTTCTCTTTTGTAAAAGGTGTAAGAGGTGCTAAACCCTCTCGGTGTGCTGTGAGTCCGACAGGGACAACAGCTACAAGGTTAACACCTAAGTCGATAAGGTCAGAAAGTGACTTTCTGAGCTCATCTGAATCGTTATATCCAGGGCAACATACAATCTGTGTATTAACCTCCACAGAGCTCTCACACAGACGCTTTAAATACTTTAACGAATCACCCGCAAAACGGTTGTTCATCATCTTACATCTGAGTTCTTCGTTAGTAGTGTGAACAGAAATATTTATAGGGCTGATGTGCATTTTAATAATTCGGTCAACCTCGTGCTCGGTGATATTAGTGAGCGTGATATAGTTACCAAACAAAAACGAAAGTCGCGAGTCATCATCTTTAAAGTAAAGTGTGTCACGCATGCCGCGTGGCAACTGGTCAATAAAACAGAAAACACATTTATTTCTGCAACTTTTCTCCTCATCGATGAGATAAGTATCAAAAAGAAGACCAAGCTCGTCGTACTCAGGCTTTTTGAGATTAATAGTCCTCTCTTTGCCGTTTACATCTAAAACAACAAGTTCAAGCTCTTTAGAAAACTGATAAAAACGATAGTCAAGCACATCGACAATATCGTTTCCGTTAATTGAAACAAGGATCTCACCGTCTTTGATACCACAGTTAAAAGCGTGGCTGTGCGGCTCAATACTATTAATTTTTACTGACACAGTCACACCTCCCCAAATAAAACAAAAGGGCGGTCAGAAAAATCCTGCCGCCTGATACTTTTGTTATTGATTATTCAGCATCTTTAGCGATAACCTGTCTGCCGTTGTACATACCGCAGTTACCACATACTCTATGTGGAGCTTTGTACTCGCCGCAGTTTGGACAAATTGAAAGAGCAGGAACAGGAAGCTTCCATACGTTATTTCTTCTCTTGTCTCTTCTAGCTTTTGATGTCTTTCTAGCTGGTACTGCCATTTTGACGCCCTCCTTGTAATGTTATATGTTAGTTAATATTAGTCTAATAATTGTTTCAGTGCTTCAAGACGCGGGTCAATTTCGCGTTTATCACAGTCACAATCGCCCAAGTTAAGATTATGTCCACATTTATGACAGAGACCTTGACAGTCTCCCTTGCAAAGGTACTTAGACGGTAAGGACAGTAAAACGTCAGAGATAACGAGCTCATCTAAATCGAGCTTGTAGTCAGTGACCTCGATGTATTCATCATTGTAGTCACCCTCGAGCGACTCGACGAGTCGGTGAGAAAAGCGCTGAGTAAAGTGAGTATTCACATCGACGTAACATCTGTCACAAGGACGATTATAGTCGTACTCAACGTCAATATCGAGAGTAACAAGCCCTGTTCTATTCGCAACCAAAGCAGAAACTGTCACGGGAGAAGTGAATGGATATATCCCGTCAATCTCAATGTCGCTCATAGACAAAGTGTAGTGATAATCGGATTTCATGCCGTCATTCACGAAGATATCTTTAAGTGAAAGTAGCATAACAACCCTTCCTTCACGCAATAATGCATACTAAAACACTATTTAGTATTATAATAAAACGAATTCAAATTGTCAATAATCAAAAAATAAAAATTTCGCTCAAATACTAGCTTATTTACTCAATTTGTTTAGATATATTACACACAAAAAAATCCCCGCAAGGTTAATTGCGAGGATTTTTCTAATTTAGAATTATAACGACACTTTGACGAGCACCAAATCTTTTACCCGATAAATCAAGTCTCCTACCATCTGTTAAAAGATAACCCGTTTCATTCCAACTATATGTAGTACCGAAATATTTCACAGCGTCATCGGTAATTCTATCAGAATACCTGATGTCCTCGTTCTTCTGGTCAAAACGCTTTGAAAGAGGAATAATATTTCCATTGTCATCGTAGGTAACAGGGTCTGCGGATTTGATGTTGTTTCGATTAAACACAATGTAATCATCTGCAATAATATTACTCTTATTTTTATAATACGAGCCAGTATCATCAACATTTTTGATAATAACACCATCGTAATCAAAATCACCCTCATCAACAGCGTCTTCTATAACTGCGACAATATCAGCAACAGAGGACCTGATGGCACCGTTTTCTTTAAAATACGATGAACCATAGTTATCAAAAAGAGATGTGAGCTCTTTATCAATCGGTACACTTGACCACTTATTGTTCTTTGCGTCTAAAACAAACGGATTATGCATTTTCAAATATACTGAATACATTTCTTCATTTGGCGCATAACTATTCGCTACATCGGAATCAGAAGAGAAATAATTCACATTTCTTCTGAACACTGTAAAATCGGCTTTTCTTGTTCCATGATAAGCTTTTATCGTGTACCCAGCTTCTTTAGCTGCCTCATCAACCATACGCTGAGCAGTTTCCATATCTCCATTGTTTATGGCTTCGAGATAAGTTGCGTCTCGCTCTGATTTTTTAATATCAGATTTTTTTGAATTACTGTTGCTTTTTTCGGTGGTATCGGATATAATACTTGTAGAGACATCATCTGTTGGCGACAAGCTTGAGTTTTCATTAACTCCGCCCGCCCTTTCAGTGGTGTCTTCTTTTTTTATGTCAAAAACAAACTGCGTGCCACCAGGTAATACTAGCCTGTACATTTTGTAATAATTATTTTCGGCCATCCTCACTACAACAGCAACATTACCTCGTGCGCCATTTATTGAAACAGGGCCAGCAAAAGTCACAGTATTATATGGTCTGTTTTTGTGTTTACTATGCTCTCCAATTTTTATACCTTTCATAATAACTTGCGGAACAGTAGCAAACGCAATTATTTCATTTTCGTTCTTTAGATATCTAAACCCATTTTTTATACGCTTAGAGTCAAGTATTACGTCACCAAATCCACTACGATTAATTATATCTCCATATGCTTCAAGTTGTTCAACTGCCCACGCTCTCGCCTCTTGTTTAGTAGTAAATTCAAAATCAGAATTCACCCAAGCTACTATATCCATATCACTCAACAAGTCTAAATTATTCACAATCTGCTCTTTAACAGAGTTATTATTTTCTCTTGAAAAGTACTTCACACCGTCATCGTTG